>JBHIWT010000006.1:0-40856 GCA_041987265.1 Hyphomonadaceae bacterium | reverse complement strand
GACCGATCTTATCCCTCCAGGTAATGGCCGTGTCCCAACCGCTGGTCTTCAGGTCTGCGGCGTTGGATTTAGGAGCGCCCGGACCCAAAATAGCCGGATACTCCACATCCGCCAGCATGTCTTTCGTTTCGCGGGTATAGATATCGAAGGAAGCGTCCAGACGTTGGTTTAGAATGGTGAAATCCAGACCCAGGTTTTTCGAAACCACCGACTCCCAGGTCAGGGTCGGGCTCACCAGGCCGGCCGCCGATACATACGGAGAACGGTTGCCGGAGGACAACATGAACGGAGATGTACTGATGCCCATGGTAGAAATATAGGGATAATAGTCGTTGAGCAATTGATTGCCCAACTCGCCGTAAGAAGCCCGGATCTTTAGATTATCCAGGAAGTTTTCGGTCCCGTCCATAAAGCGCTCCTCGGAAATTCGCCAGCCCACGGAAACGGATGGGAAAAAGCCGAAGCGATCATCTTTCGGGAAGCGGGAGGTACCGTCATACCGGCCGTTGGTCTCGATCAGGTATTTATCTTTAAAGATGTAATTCAAGCGATACATAACACCGCGCAGAGTGCCGGCAAGATCGCCTGGGCGCCGGGCTTCGTCATGGCCAACGTCGACAGCGTCGACATCACCGTCAAAGGGCGCGGTGGTCATGGCGCCTATCCGCACGACACAGTCGACCCCATCGTCATCGCTGCACGGATCGTCACCTCTCTTCAGACATTGGTCTCGCGCGAACTGAATCCGCAGGATTCCGGCGTCGTCACCGTTGGTGCGATCCACGCCGGCACCAAGCACAATATCATCCCCAACGACGTCACGATGATGTTGACCGTGCGGTCCTATTCTGACGAGACGCGCGAAAAACTGCTCTCAGGCATCGAACGGATATCCAAGGCCGAAGCGATGGTCGCAGGGCTCGAAGGCGACATGCTCCCGATCGTCAAGCGCTCGGATCAGTACACGCCCGCCAGCTACAACAATCCAGAGCTGACGGCGCGCCTCAAGCCAGTCCTCGAAAGCGTTGTCGGTACGAACAATCTCGTCGAAGCTACGCCAACGATGGGCGGCGAGGACTTCGCCCGCTATGGCCGCGAAGAGCCGCGTATACCGTCGATGATGTTCTGGCTGGGCGCCGTTCCGCAGGATGTCTACGATGCGGCCTCCCGGCCCGGCGGTAAGCCGCTGCCGTCGCTTCACTCATCGGAATTCTATCCCGATCCCGACCCGACGATCGCGACAGGTGTCGCCGCAATGACGGAAGCGGCCGTCAATCTGCTGCAGGTCGGCGGTTAGGCGTTCTTCTTCCGCTTCCGATCGTTGCGAAAGCGTAGGAAGCCGAACAAAGCCGAAAGCCCGCCAGCTACACCTGCGCCGATCGCAAAGACCGGCTCATAGTCGCGTGCGAAGGAGATCAGCCGGTCAAGATTCTTCACCTCGACCATGATCTCGTCTCGGTAGGCGTCCAGCGGCTCACCTTCAAACGCGCCATCAGCGTAGCCAAATATCTCCAGCACCAGTGTCTGCGTGCCTTCCTTCGTCGGCGTCACCCGCCACTGCCAGCGGTTTAACACGCGCGGCGAAAGCCTCTGGCGCTCAACCGTCTGCTCGATGATGTCAAATCCAACGCCCGTCAGTTGGGCGGAGACCACGTCGGTCAGTTCGACATCGCGCTCGACAATCGTCCCGTCAAAGCCATCCAACGCCGCAGCGCCAGCGCCTTGCTCATCCGTAGCGTTGATCACAAGCGAAACGTCGATCGGGTGATCCAGTGCAAGAATCGAGGGAGGACGGTTATAGGTGACTTCCCGAGACTTGAACTGCTCGGCCAGGCTCTGCGTCGCCACCACGGGTTCAGGCTCGGGCATGGGCGCCGGTGGGGGAGGCGCTGCGGGAGCCGCAGCGACGCCGACAGACCTCGTCGAGGGCTCCATGTCCGTCGTCTCGGTAGAGATCCCGAAACCGTCCCCCAGCACGCCGATCGTACCACCAAACGCCCCGTTCAGTTCTTCCTGTTCAGCAGGGCTCAGGGGCGGGGCGTCCTCGGCGCTGAGTGCGCCTGGCCCAGCTTCGTCTTCTGGCGGCGCGCTTTTCTCGGGCGCGGCCGGTGCGGGCGCAGCCTCCGCCAGCACCTCCGTCGCCTCGTTCGACGGTTCTGTCTGCGAGATCAGCCACATTCCGCCCATTGCGACGGCGGCCAAGGCGAACACGACAACAAGAAACGTCCGCATAACTAAGCCTCCACTTCTCCGACAGCTGCTATCCGGCGCTAGACTAGTCTTTCTGAACCTCACCGGAACCCCGCCGCGCCGCTTCGTAAAATGCAATCGCAGCTGCATTGGAAACATTGAGGCTTTCGATCGCCCCATTCATCGGGATTCGCGCTATTTGCGCACACGCCTTGGCGACCGCCGGGCGTAGACCCGCACCTTCTGCTCCCAGCACGACAGCAACCGGCGCAGCCCCCGCCAGCGCTGGTCCCAACTCGTCGGGGCTTTCACCATCCAGTCCCACGACATGCCAGCCCGCATCGCACAAAGCGTCGATAGCGCGAGCAATGTTCACGACGCGCACTTCAGGAACCATCTCCACAGCCCCCGCCGCAGCCTTCGCCAGCGCGCCACCCAGCGGCGGCGCATGCCGCGTCTGCATCACAACGCCGCCGAAACCGAACGCCGCCGCAGACCGGAAGATCGCGCCCACATTCTGAGGGTCCGTAACCTGGTCGAGGATCGCAATGGGCTTGTCCGGCGCCATCGCAACATCCTCGATCACGCGCCCTTCAAGTTGTGCGCACAGCACGGCCAGTCCCTGGTGCACGCTGCCGGGTGGCAGTCGTTCGTCCAGTTCCGCCGGCTCAACCAGCGCCGCATTGTCGGGCAGGGCGTCGGCGTCCAATCCGGCCCGGTTGGCCGCATTGCGCGTCGCCAGGATGCGGACAATTCGCCGCTCTGGATTGGCGATCGCGGCGGCGGCGGCGTGAAGCCCCCAGATCCATACATTCTCGCCCTCAAGGAACGACGCAGAGCGTCCTTCGCCGCCGCGATTCCCCTTCCAGGGCCCCTTTCCGCGGCTCTTGCCGCCACGCCGCCCAGGGCGGTTGCGTACGCCATCCTTCGTCACTATAAGACGCGCTCCGTTGCGAGACCGGCCCACCGTGTCGACCTCGAATCGTCTGGCGTCAAGCCATGCTGACGGACCCCCGGAGGGGTGGGAGAGTGGTTAAATCCACGAGACTGTAAATCTCGCGCTTCGGCTACGCTGGTTCGAATCCAGCCCCCTCCACCATTTCCTTGCGTGCCATGTGCCGAGCAATTCAGCCCATGTCGGGGTTGCACCCTACTACGCCACCGAAGCGCCGCGCGGATGAGACGCTCGCCCGAATGATGCGAGAGCAGCAGGCGTCGTTTAATCAGCGACCACGGCGGTGGACGGGTCGCCTGCGATCTCTTCACTCGTAGGAGAATCCGAGGGCAGCGCGTCAACCACCTGAACGATCGCCTCGATGAGATCGCCGGCGGCCGAGCGGCCCCAACTCGAGGATTCTCCAAGGCGAACGACTACCAGGTCCCGTGACGGAATCGCGGCGACCATCTGCCCGTCATGGCCGGAGAGATAGACAAGGTCGGTCGGCACATTTGCGATCGCTGGAACGCCGGTCGTCGCGTCTGGCCGGTTGAGCCAGACCTGCGCCCCGTACTGCCCTCCCGACAGGCCATTGTCGGTGGTCATGTAGGCGATCCATTCCGGCGACACGACCTGTTCGCCATTGGGCCCGCGCCCGCCGGTTGCGAACAGCGCGCCAACACGCGCCCAGTCATGCGCGCTCATGTAACCAAATGACGAGCCGACAAAGTCGCCGGCCGAGTCCGTTTCCAGCGTCGCCGTTGTCACGCCCAATGGCGCGAACAGTTCTGTTTGAATGAAATCGTGCAGGCTGACGCCGTGCGCCGCCAGCGTTTCCCGCGCGATGCGTGAAATGATGTTGGTCGTGCCGCTGGAATAAGACCAGTGCTCGCCCGGCTCGTGGGCCAGCGTGGAGGACGCGGCCCGGGAGGCCGCTGACCGTGAATTGAACAACATCTGGACGACATCGCTGTTCATGTTTCCATAGCTCTCGTCGAAATCGAGTCCGGAAGTCATTGTCAGCAGATGGCGGAGCGGGATGGCGTGTCGCGGATCTGCAGGATCCGCCCAGTCCGCAACCGGCGCACGTGCGTCCGGGTCGATCCATCCGCGCTCGGCCAAGAGACCGGTCGTCAGGCCGACCAGCGTCTTGTTCATTGACCATCCCTTCAGGGGAGTGGCTGAGTCCACGCCCGCAGCGTAGCGTTCCGCGATGACGTCACCCTTGTGAGTGACAAGGATGGCTCGCGTGTTCAGCGGGCTGCCCTCAACTGGTTCCGCGAACGCGTTGTCGAGCGCAGCCTCCAGCGTCTCCTCAGCTTCAATCGGCAGGCCCCGTTCGGGAAGCGGCGCAGGAGCAGAGCGCGCCGCGACGATGCTGATGGGGTCGGGGTCGCCGCCGATAGCAAGCGTGCAGCCGGTTCCTTCGCGGTAAACGGCCTGCCGCCGACCCAGACCAACGATGGATGCGCTGACCACGCCGGCGTCGCGGTCGACCGAATAGCCGGCATAGCCAAGCGCCGGGTCGACCCGCGCGACTTCCTCGTCGAAAGCGCGTTCGGCATCAAGGCCTGACACAAAGACCCCGGAACACACGGCTTTGGCGGCGTAGGCGGCCCCGACCTGGGCGGTTGGCAGGAACAACCAGACGACGATCGCCCCTGCGGTGATCACAAGCCCGAGAACGCCCAGCAGCCATTTCATGGTCTGATCTCCAAGCTAACGGCCCGACCGCTCTTTCGGTCGCCGGGCTGGAAGGCAATGTGTTGGCAATGCGCCAGCTCGTCAAATAACCGACAGACAGCAGGCTCGCGGTGACGCGAATGAAGGTTGTGGCTGCTGGCCTCGCAAGCGGCAGTCAGGCGAGTGCCGAAGATCGCCCTCAAGTCGATTGAATCCACTTCCACACGATGCGTTCACGCTCCGGCCGCCGCGAACATGTTCGCCATCGCGCCAGCAAAGAAGAAGCCTGATCCGATACCGAGCGTCCAGGTCAACGCCTCGCGGGCCATTGTCTCGCGCTGCGCGCTTATCTTGCGCGCGAGAAGCAGCAGGGCGCTGATCGCGACAATCACAAGCACCTGGCCCAGTTCTACGCCGACATTGAACAGAAACAGCGCCGGCGCTATCTGCCCGGCCGGCATGCCCGTGCTCGCTAGCGCGCCCGCGAAACCAAACCCGTGCAACAGTCCGAAACCACCCGCGATCAGCTCGGGATGCTGCCGCCCGATCGAAGCGCGGCTGCGGTCTTTCTTGCTCAGTTCATAGGCGAGGAACACGATCGAGAGCGCGATCCCCGCCTCCACAGGCGGGATCGGCAGCCGGACCACATCCAGAACCGCCAGCGCCAGCGTAATCGAGTGCGCGATCGTAAACGCCGTGGCCACCACAAGCAGTCGGCGAAATTCGGTGACCAGCAGGATCAGGCCCAGGACGAACAGCATGTGGTCGATCCCGCCGAGCAGGTGCTCGACACCGATCCATAGATAACTAAGCACACTGAATGATACGCCGGCGCCTGGGGCGAAGGCTGGCTCACGCGCGCTTAACAGGTGATGCTCGGCCTCGCCACGAACGTCGGTGAAGGTCGCATAAACATCCGTGATGCTGTTGCGGAGACCGTCAACAACGATTTCCCGACCGTCAAATGGTGCATCGCAGCTCACCTCGAACCACTCGGTCTGATACCGGTCCGCCCGCTCATAGCGCGGCTCGCTAGTAGGCGCGCATCCATCCGGAAACCTGACCGTAAGGTTCAGGCCTCCGGCAAACCCATTCTCGATCGCAACGATTGGCTGGCGTAGACGCCCCTTGAAGACGCCATCCGCCTCCTGTGTGATTTCCAGGAAGCCGGGCCGCACCTCATGCGCGCTGGCCGAACCCATTGCCAACAGGCAAAGCAAGAACAGCGACAGCAATCTCACAGCGAAGGCGCATCGATTCTGACGCGGTATTTCTCAAGCAGTTCGCGCCACGCTTCCGCCTCGTGACGGCTGGCCTCCGCCTCTCGAAAGTCTGCCGCGACGCGATCGTGCAGTTCGTCCAGCGACGGAGTACGCTCAGGCGACACGGTAAGTGTCTGGACCAGATGCGCGCCGTAGGAAGAGACGACCGGGCCGCGCCATCCGCCTGGAGCCTCTTGCGCAATCATGTCTCCCGCAAACTCGGCGCCGAACAACTCTGTCAGCTCTCTCTCGCTGCGCGGTCCGAACTGGCGCGCCAGCATGAACGGCTTGCCAACGCTCCTCCAGTCATCGTCAGGTCCATTCGCCAGTGCCCCCAGAAGTTCATTAGCGGCGTCGCCGTCGACATCGTCCGCCGGCCCGAGGAACACGTGACGAAATCCGACACGCTTGGGCGTGCGATACGTCTCCATGTTTTGCGCATAGAAGGTTTCCAGCTCCGCATCGGTCGGTGCACTGGGCTGGTAGCTGTCCTTGATCAGCAGCTCCATCTTCTGCTCCAGCCGCCTGCGCAGAATCACGTCGTCCTTATCCAGTCCAAGGCGCCGCGCCTCCCGGACCAGAATTTCCTCGCGTACGTGATAATCGACCAGCCCTGACAGTTCGTCCGGTGTGGGCGGTGTTCCCATCTGGGCTTCCCACCGCCCGCCCAGCATCTCGATATCCGAAGGCGTCACATCGATCCGGCGGGAATTGCCTTCAAGGTAGGCGTTGAGTCCGAACAGCCCCATCCCGAGAACGATGAAGATCACGAACCGGTCCCGCGCCAGGTCTCCAAGCATGGTCAGCACTGTCTGATCTTCCCACCGGTGCAGCTTCAACGCGCGTAGCAGCGAATTAGAACAGATCGGCTTCTTCGGCGCCACTAATAGTTCCCCCAGAGAATTACCGAGGAGCCAGACGCAAACAGGTTGTGAACAGCTCCGAATGTCCGCTAACACTGTCGCAGAAAAGATAACCGGGGAGAGAGACGGGAATGCCTGAGGCCGGGGTCGCAGGAACAGCGCATTGCGCGCCAGGGTGGCGATCGCGTGCAGTTCAGGCGGATCGAGCCGCTTCCTGATGCTTGAGCTCGATCAGGTTTCATTAGTGCGCGGCGGCTCGACGTGGATTTATCCGTGCACGGTAAAGCTGGAGCCGGGCCTGCCGAATGTGCTGCTCGGCGCAACCCGTTCCGGCAAAACCAGTTTGCTTCGCCTGATGGCTGGACTGGAGACGCCGACCGGCGGACGTGTTCTCATGGACGGAGAGGACGTAACTGGCCGGTCCGTCCGATCGCGCGATGTCGCAATGGTCTACCAGTCTTTCGTCAATTATCCCCGGTGGACCGTACGCGACAACATTGCATCGCCCCTGAAGGTAAAGGGGCTCGATCGCGCGGAGATTGACAACGCGGTCGCGCGCGCAGCCGCACTTTTGCGGATCGAGCCATATCTCGATCGTCGTCCGCTGGAGCTGTCTGGCGGCCAGCAACAGCGAGTGGCGCTGGCCCGCGCAATCGTCCGCAAAGCCAGGCTGATCCTGCTGGACGAACCGCTCGCGAATCTTGACTACAAGTTGCGTGAGGAATTGCGGGGGGAATTGCCGCGCCTCTTCGCCGACGAGGGCGCTGTTCTTGTATACGCGACCAGCGAACCCGAAGAGGCGCTTTTGCTGGGCGGTCGAACTGCAACCCTGAAGCAGGGCAGACTGACCCAGTTCGGCCCTGCACACGAAGTTTACGCAACCCCCGCCGATCTCGATACAGCCGCGACATACTCCGACCCGCCGCTGAATGTTCTGCACGCGGCGGACGGAACCACTCTGGCGTTCCGGGCGCATCATCTCCTGCCGGGTGAGCCCGGACCTGGCGAGCTTGGTTTCTCCGGACGGGTCGCCTCCACCGAGATCACCGGATCGGAAACCTTTGTGCACATCAATGCTGAGGGCCGGAGCTGGGTGATGCTTCTGCACGGTGTTCATGCCCATGAGCCCGGTGCGCAGGTCTCGTTACGTGTCGGCGAAGATCGCGTGATGCGGTTTGATGCTGCCGGCCGGGCGCTGACGAACCTTCGCGAGAGCGCCTGACCATGGCGAAACTCTCCTTCAGAAACCTGCGGCACTCCTATGCGCCCGATCCACAATCGGCGGCGGATTATGCACTGGCCGAAACCAGCCTTGAGTTTGCCGACGGCGGCGCCTACGCGCTGCTGGGCCCATCGGGTTGTGGCAAGACAACGCTGTTGAACATACTTTCCGGGCTGGTGGCGCCGTCTGAAGGGCGCGTCCTGTTTGACGATGTGGATGTCACCGACCTGCCGACCGAGCAGAGAAACATCGCGCAGGTATTCCAGTTCCCGGTCGTCTACGACCACATGACCGTGCGCGAGAACATTGCATTTCCGCTTAGAAACCGCGGCGTGAAGGGCGACGCGCTTGTCCGGCGTGTCGACGAGATTCTGGAAATGACCGGTCTGGCGGGCTTGGCGAACCGCAAGGCGAAGAACCTGTCCGCTGAGTTCAAGCAGAAAGTATCGCTGGGGCGCGGACTCGTGCGTGATGACGTCGCCGCGATCCTCTTCGATGAGCCGCTCACCGTGATCGATCCGCAGATCAAATGGGAATTGCGTACGCAACTCAAAGCGCTCCATCGTCGCAGCGGGCGGACCATGGTCTACGTTACGCACGACCAGACCGAGGCGCTCACCTTCGCTGACAAGGTCGTCGTGATGCTTGGTGGCGAAGTCATACAGGTCGGTTCGCCTGACGAGCTGTTCGATCGACCCGACCACACATTTGTCGGCTACTTCATCGGATCTCCGGGAATGAATGTCCTTCCGGTCTCGCTCGATGGTCGTTCCGCTCATCTCGGTGGACAATCAATCGAACTGCCCGGCGGAGCATCGGTAGGCGCAACCGGTCAGACCGAACTCGGAGTCCGCCCGGAGCACGTGCTGATCGGCGAGGAGGGCATGCCCATCCAGACGCTCGCCATCGAGGATCGAGGTCGCACACGCGTGCTACGCGCAAGGCTGGAAGGCCACGACATCGCAGCGCTGCTGCGCGAAGGCCAGAACGTACCTGCCGACCCGCGGATTCGTTTCGATCAGGAACGGCTCCATCTCTATCGCGACAGCCGCCGGGTGGACTGGGAAGGTGCAGGGCGATGAAGTCAGTCAACCAGAAAGCATGGTTGCTCGTCATTCCGGTGCTTGCGCTGGTCGCCTTTTCCGCCGTGATCCCGCTGATGACTGTCGTCAATTACTCAGTGCAGGACACGTTCGGGAACAACCAGTTCTTCTGGGCCGGCTCAGACTGGTATCGCCAGGTCCTGACATCCGAGCGCTTCTGGAACGCGTTGGGGCGCTCACTCCTTTTTTCGTCGATCATTCTGGCAATCGAAATTCCGCTGGGGATCTTCATCGCCCTGCACATGCCGCGCAAGGGCTGGGGCGTACCCGCCTGCCTCGTATTGATGGCGTTGCCCCTGCTAGTGCCGTGGAACGTCGTCGGCACGATGTGGCAGGTCTTCGGCAGGGTGGATATCGGCCTGATGGGCGCCGCCCTCAACGGGCTGGGTATCGACTACAATTACGTTCAGGACCCGGTCGATGCATGGGCCACGCTGATCGCCATGGATGTCTGGCATTGGACGAGCCTCGTCGCGCTCCTGTCCTACGCCGGTCTGGTTTCGATACCCGACGCCTATTACCAGTCCGCGCGTATTGACGGTGCTTCCGGCTGGTCGGTGTTCCGCCACATCCAGCTGCCGAGGCTTGGACGCGTGCTCACGATCGCCGTGCTGCTACGCTTCATGGACAGCTTCATGATCTACACCGAACCATTTGTCGTTACTGGCGGCGGTCCCGGCAATTCCACTACCTTCCTGTCGATCGATCTTGTCCAGATGGCGGTCGGCCAGTTCGACCTCGGCCCGGCGGCGGCGTGGTCGATCATCTACTTCCTGATCATCCTGTCGGTGAGCTGGGTGTTCTACGCGGTCATGACGCGCGGCGATTCGGACGCTTCCAGCGATGACACTGAGCCGGCGGAGCGTGCGCTATGAAACGTTACGGCTGGATCGTACCTGCGCTCTACATCGTCTTCCTGATGCTGCCGATCTACTGGCTCATCAATATGAGCTTCAAGACCAACGCGGAGATCACGTCCGGCGTGTCGCTGTGGCCGGCGCAGCCGACGCTGCGAAACTATGCCGTGATCTTCTCCGACCCGAGCTGGTATGGCGGCTATATCAACTCGATCATCTACGTGACCTTGAACACGGTAATTTCCGTTGCGGTCGCGCTTCCCGCAGCCTACGCCTTTTCTCGATACAAGTTCTTCGGTGACCGCCACCTGTTCTTCTGGCTGCTGACCAACCGGATGGCGCCTGCGGCCGTGTTCGCGTTGCCATTCTTCCAGCTCTACTCTGCATTCAACCTCATCGACACGCACATAGCCGTCGCTCTGGCGCATTGCCTGTTCAACGTGCCGCTTGCCGTCTGGGTGCTTGAAGGGTTCATGTCCGGCGTCCCGCGCGAGATCGACGAAACGGCGTATATCGATGGCCATTCATTCCCAAGCTTCTTCGCGCGCATTTTCATGCCGCTCATCGCTTCCGGAATTGGTGTCGCGGCCTTCTTCTGTTTCATGTTCTCGTGGGTCGAGCTTCTGATCGCGCGCACTTTGACAACCACGGAAGCCAAGCCGATCGCCGCCATTATGACACGCACAGTGTCCGCATCCGGAATGGACTGGGGCGTCCTTGCGGCAGCCGGCGTGTTGACCCTGGCGCCCGGCGCCATCGTCATCTGGTTCGTGCGCAACTATATCGCTCGCGGTTTTGCGATGGGTCGGGTTTAGGGGGCGCACATGGATCTGTCATGGATGGCCTGGACGATGCCGACAGCGCTGTTTTTCTCCGCGATCGCTGTCGCGCTGATGACCATGGGGTTGCTGCATCGTCGCAGGCCGGCGTCGCCAGCGCGCGTCGGCTTGCTCGGCTTGCCGCTTCAACGTGGGGACCGTTTCTTTCTGGTCCTCCTAGGTTCCGCCTTCATTCATCTCGCCTGGGTCGGGCTGGCGCCCGCTGCGTGGCCGCTCTGGTTGGCCAGTCTGATCGCGATAGGATATGCAGGGCTGGTGTTTCGATTTGCATAGATTGACGGGCGCAAACGCCTGCGATTCGGGAGGATGATATGACCGCGACCAAGGCTCCGTCGGGCAATAGCCGCTGGGTTCTGGCGGCGATAACAGCGCTCGCTGCGACCGCTTGTGGCCCCGGCCCTGAAGAAGTCTCCCGGATTGATCCAGACCGCGCGCCAAATCCCAACGCCGCATCCGCGATTGCCGCCTTCCTCGACGCCGAGATTGGCGACTTGTCCGTACTCGATCGCGCCGCGCAGGAAGCCGAACTCACCTGGTTCGCCAACGCCGCCGCGCCTTACCAGGACATGGACATCAGGGTCGTCTCTGAGACCATCGCCACTCATGAATATGAGAGCAAAGTGCTTGCGCCGGCGTTCACTGCGATTACCGGCATTCGTGTCACCCACGACCTGATCGGTGAAGGCGACGTCGTCGAGAAGCTGCAAACGCAGATGCAGTCCGGCGAGAACATCTACGACGCCTATGTCAACGACAGCGACCTGATTGGCACCCACTGGCGCTACCAGCAGGCGCGCAACCTTACCGAATGGATGGAGGGCGAGGGCGCATCTGTAACCAGCCCGACGCTGGATCTGGCGGACTTCATCGGCGCCCAGTTCACCACCGGTCCGGACGGCCAACTCTATCAGCTGCCCGACCAGCAATTCGCAAACCTCTACTGGTTTCGCCACGACTGGTTCACCAACCCGCAGAACCAGGCGGACTTCCGCGCCGAGTATGGCTACGAACTGGGCGTACCGGTGAACTGGTCGGCCTACGAAGACATCGCCGCCTTCTTCACGGGCCGCGAGATCGACGGTCAGTCTGTCTACGGCCACATGGATTACGGCAAAAAGGACCCAAGCCTCGGATGGCGCTTCACCGACGCGTGGCTGTCGATGGCCGGTAATGGCGACAAGGGCGAGCCCAACGGTCTGCCAGTCGACGAATGGGGCATTCGGGTAAACGACAAGTCGCAGCCGGTTGGATCCTGCGTTGCGCGCGGCGGCGACACCAATGGGCCGGCGTCAGTCTACGCCATCACGAAATACCTGGAATGGCTGAAGGCCTACGCTCCGCCGCAGGCGCAGGGGATGACCTTCTCGGAGTCCGGCCCGGTTCCGTCGCAAGGCCAGATCGCCCAACAGATGTTCTGGTACACCACCTTCACTGCCGACATGGTCAAGCCGGGCATTCCGGTGGTGAACGAAGATGGCACGCCCAAATGGCGCGTCGCGCCGTCTCCTCACGGCGCCTATTGGGAGGAGGGCCAGAAACTCGGCTATCAGGACGCCGGTTCGTGGACGCTGATGAAGTCGACGCCCGTTGATCGTGCCGCCGCAGCGTGGCTTTACGCGCAGTTCGTCACGTCCAAGACGGTCGACACCAAGAAATCGCACACGGGTCTGACCTTCATCCGCGAAAGCTCGATCCGTCACCAGAGCTTCACCGATCGTGCGCCGGAACTTGGCGGCCTCGTCGAGTTCTATCGCAGCCCAGCGCGCATCCAGTGGTCGCCGACCGGAACCAACGTTCCTGACTACCCCAAGCTGGCGCAGCTCTGGTGGCAGAATATCGGCGACGCCTCATCTGGCGCGAAGACCCCACAGGAAGCCATGGATGCCCTGTGCGCCGCGCAGGAAGCCATTCTCGAACGGTTGGAGCGTGCAGGAGTCCAGGGTGAACTTGGTCCCGTGCTGAACACGCCGGAGGATCCTGAGGTCTGGCTTGCTCGTCCCGGCGCGCCGAAGGCCAGGTTGGCCAACGAAGATCCGCCTCCCGAGACTGTCGCTTACGACGTTCTGCTGCAGAGCTGGAATGACCAGACGGAGTAGCGTCGCGTCCGGCTACGCGCCTATCGATGGTCCGGCGCCGTGGCGCCTGCGACGAGTGTATGCGCCATGCGGTTAAAGGCGGCGCTGTATTCTGGGGTCAGGAACGATGCGCCGCCAGACTTAAGGCCCGCCTGTGCAGCTAACAGCATGTCTGCGAGGTGCTCTGCACTGGTATCGGCCCGAAGCGACAAGCGCCCAGCGGCTTGAAGCTGTGCGATGAAGTCTGTTAGCGCATCGCGAAAATCCTGCGCGTGTTGACGGATCAACGGGCCGCAGCGGCGACTGGATTCTTCCATCAATTCATCTGCGTGGGTCGATGTATCCAGCAGTTCGCAGAAGCGTTCATGGCGCACGCCGATAAATCGCGAAATCGCTTCGGCTGCGCCGATGTCGCTGGCCAGCGCTTCCGGTCCGAACTCCGCGCTGGCCGCCGCCGCGCTCTCCTGAATCATCTGCGCGACCGAAGCGAAGAGATCGCCCTTGTTGTCAAAATGTTTGTAGAGCGCCGCGCGAGAGAGCCCCGCCTCACTGGCGACCAGCTCCATGCTGGCCCCGACATAGCCTTCACGCACGAATACCCGTGCGCCCGCCTCAAGAAACCGCTGACGCGTTGAGGGTTCTGCCGCCGGTGTTTGAAAGGTTTCGCGATTCATGAGCCAGGCAGGTTTGCGGAGAGACCGAACAATTTGTGAGTAGACAAATCGATTGACTGTTGTCTACTTTAATCGTCGCCAAACCTAGGAGGCCGCCGTGAAACTGTCCATCAATGGAACGTCGCACGATATCGATGTCGAGCCGGAAATGCCGCTGCTCTGGGTGATCCGGGATGTGCTCAATCTGACGGGGACCAAATTCTCCTGCGGTGTCGCGGCCTGTGGGGCTTGCACGGTTCTGGTCGACGGCCAGCCGGTGCGCACCTGCGTGACGCCGGTCGGCTCCATCGCCGAGGACGCAGCGATCACCACGATCGAAGGTCTGGCGCCGGAGGGCGAGATGACGCCGGTTCAGGCGGCCTGGGTCGATCATCAGGTCCCACAGTGCGGCTTCTGCCAGTCGGGTCAGATCCTCGCCGCGACAGCGCTTCTGGATGCAACGCCAGATCCGACCGACGAAGAGATCGATGCGGCGATGACCAATATTTGCCGTTGCGGGTCCTACCCGCGCATCCGCGCCGCCATCCACGCAGCGGCCAAAGCCTAGAGGCGCCCTTAAGGGGCCAACGCGAACGGGAGCGTTCGAATGACCGATCATCAGGACCAGAGCGAAATCATCGACGAAGCCGAGACCGGCAAAAAGAAACGCAAAGGGCCGTCACGGCGCCTCTTGATCCTCGGCGGTCTTGCGGCTGGCGGCGGTCTCGCCATCGGCGCTGCGCTGAGCCCATTCTCGCGGATTGAGGAACAGCGCCGCATGCTCGCCAAATCCGGCGAGAATGTCCTGCTCAGCTCGCTGCGGATCGCGCCGGACAACACCATCACGGTGATCTATCCCCATGCTGACATGGGAACCGGCAACGGCACGGCGCTGGCCCAGATCCTTGCAGACGAACTCGATGCGAACTGGGATGATATCCGCATCGAACGCGCACCCGGCGAAACGGCCTTCGCGAACGGACCGCTTGGCCAGGCCTATCTGCGTGGTGAAATGGAGATTCCTGCGCCGCTGGCCGGGCTGTCATGGCTGATCACGCGCCGCCTCGCCGAGAACATGCACCTGCAGATGACTGGCGGTTCGATGGCGATCTCCATGACCGGAATGGAAGGCATGCGCCATGCCGGTGCGTCCGCGCGTTACATGTTGGCGCGGGCGGCGGCGAAGGCGTGGGGCGTATCCCATCGCGAAATCGAGTTCGCCAACGGCATGATGAGCCATGCGTCGGGCAAGAGCGCCACGTTTGGCGAGTTTGCCGAGGCCAGCCTTGAATACGATCCGCCGGCGCGCCTGCCGTTCAAGAGCAAGCCGGCCTACACCCAGATTGGCAAGTCGCGTCCACGTTTCGACATCCCGCCGAAGGTCACGGGAAAGGCGATCTACAGTGGCGACGTCCGCATGCCCGGAATGGTCTATGCGGCGATGCGGATTTGTCCGGTTCCTGGCGGAACACTGGAAAGCGTCGACGGGGCGGTCGTGTCTGGCCGCCGTGGCGTGGCGCAGGTCGCGACGCTGCCGAATGCGGTGGCGGTGTTCGCCGACAATTTCTGGCGTGCGCGCGAGGCGGTAAGAGCGCTCGATCCGGTCTGGTCGCCGGGCGACAATGCCGGACTCGACAGCCAGGCGACGCTGGCGGCGATGGAAACAGCGACGACCTCCGGCAACCTCAAAAAAGACCACGCACGCGGCGGCGCGAAACGCGTCTTTGACGATGCCGGCGAGCGCACGATCGAGCGCGTCTACAAGGTGCCCTTCCTTGCGCACGCAGCGATGGAGACGTTGGGCTGCGTGGTGTGGGCGAAGGATGGTGAGCTTGAGATATGGGGCGCATTCCAGGACGCATTGCTCGCCAAGTTCACGGCCGCCAGCGCCGCCGACATCAGCGCGAACAAGGTCACCGTCCATCACACGGAAATGGGCGGCGCTTTCGGTCGGCGTGGCTATACGATCGATTTCCTGGAATATGCGGTAGGCCTCGCCAAGCAGACGGACAAGCCGGTCAACCTGATCTACACGCGCGAAGAGGACATGACGCAGGACTTCTACCGTAACGCGTCTGTCGCGCGGATGCGCGCGGTGCTTGGCGAAGACGGCCTCCCCGAAGCGATCGCGCACTATTACGCCGAACGCCACGACCCCAAGGACGCCTCCTTCTTTCCCTATGACGTGGCGAACATGGATGTGCGCTTCGCCAACGGCCACAACACAGCGCCATGGGGCGCTTGGCGCAGTGTCGATCACTCCGTGCAGGGCTTTTTCATCGAAAGCTTCATCGACGAGCTGGCGCACGAAGCGGGGCAGGATCCTTACCAGTACCGCCGAGCTTTACTGGCGCATGATCCGCGCATGCTGGCGGTGCTCGACGCCGTCGCCGACATGTCGGGCTGGTCGAGCTACAATGGCGCGCCCGGCCGTGCGCTGGGCATGGCGATCAAGAAATCCTTCGGCACGGTCGTCGCCGAAGTCGCCGAGGTCGAGATCGCCGACAACGGTGGGCTGCGCGTGCACAACGTTTGGGTCGCCGCCGATCCCGGTCTGGTGGTCAATCCCGACGGCTTCACCCAGCAGATGGAAAGCGGCGTGATCTACGGTCTGACCGCCGCGCTCTACGGCGAAATCTCGTATGAGAACGGGCAGGTCGTGCAACAGAACTTCTGGGACTACCCGATGGTGAAGATGGCCGATTGCCCGAGGATTGAGGTGAAGATCCTCGAGTCTGGCGCAAAGACTGGCGGGGCAGGCGAGCCCGGAACGCCGCCAATCGCCGCAGCGGTGGCCAATGCGGCCTTTGTCGCCACGGGTAAGCGACTGAGGCAGCTGCCGCTTTCGCCCCCGGGCGTCAGCCTCGGCGCCTAGCCGGTCCCTCGCCGGACATCACCGCAGCGGACCGGCTGAGGCGTCCCATTGCCGCAACCCGCGTGAAATCTTGCGCTTCGCGCGCGAGACCGGTTTGCCACGGCCCCAATCTGCTCCATGATTGCGTCATTGAATGAGAAACCGAGGAAACGCGACATGGCTGGCGAACGATCTGACACCGGATTTGGACTGAACCCGCAGGACGAACTCAACGATCTGCGGATGTCGGAAAAGGCGCTGCCCCTTCTTGAGCACGTCAAGAAGTTTATCGCCGAGACGGTCGATCCGATGTCGGTCGAGTTCCACAAGCTGGGCGAAGGCCGCGCCGACCGCTTCAGCTATGCGCCCGGCCAGCTCGAAGTGCTCGAGGCGGCCAAGGACAAGGCCAAGGCCGAGGGGCTGTGGAACTTCTTCCTGCCCAACGCGGAAACCGGCGAGGGCCTGTCGAACCTCGATTACGCTTATATCGCCGTTGAGCTTGGCAAGAACTCGCTGGCGTCTGAAACCATGAACTGTTCAGCGCCCGACACGGGCAATATGGAAGTGCTCGAACGCGTCGGCACGCCGGCCCAGAAAGAGCAATGGCTGAAGCCGCTGCTCGAAGGCAAGATCCGCTCCGCCTTCGCCATGACCGAGCCGTCGATGGCCTCGTCCGACGCCAAGAACGTCTCCATGAGCGCGGTGCTCGAAGGCGATGAATGGGTCATAAACGGCGAGAAGTATTACATTTCTGGCGCAGGCGATCCGCGCTGCAAGATCATGATCACCATGGTCAAGACTTCGCCCGATGCAGCCCCGAACAAGCAGCAATCGCAGATCCTCGTGCCGATCGACACCAAGGGCGTCGAAATCCTCGGGCCGATGCATGTCTTTGGCGACGACGACGCCCCGCACGGCCATATGCATATCCGCTTCACCGACGTGCGCGTGCCGAAGGAAAACATGCTGCTGGGCGAGGGCCGCGGCTTTGAAATCTCGCAACTGCGTCTTGGCCCGGGCCGCATCCACCACTGCATGCGCGCCATCGGCAACGCGGAAAAGGCGCTCGATCTCATGATCAAGCGCGGCCTCTCGCGCGAGGCGTTCGGCAGGAAGCTGGTCTGGCTGGGCGGAAACGTCGAGATCATCTCGCGCGCCCGCATCGAGATCGAAAGCATGCGCCTGATGGTTCTGAAAGCCGCCAAGGCGATGGACGTGCTCGGCAACCGCGAGGCGCGCATCTGGGTCCACATGGTCAAGGCGCTTGTGCCCGAACGCGTCTGCCAGATTATCGATCAGGCGATTCAGATGCACGGAGCCACCGGCGTTTCGCAATGGACCCCGCTGGCGAACATGTACACGCACCAGCGTACGCTGCGCCTTGCTGACGGCCCGGACGAAGTCCACCACCTGGTCGTCGGCCGCAACGAAATCCGCGGCTACGAAAGCGAAGGCGACGACGCCTCACAGGCGGCGGTGTTCCGGAGCTAGATAATCCGCTTCTCGCGTAGCCCGGTTATGGCGTCCGCGTCATAGCCGAGGTCGCCGAGAATTTCGTCGGTATGCTCGCCTAACACCGGTGCGCGATGACGGATCGCGCCCGGCGTTTCTGAAAGCCAGCACGGCGCCTTCATCACCGGCGCGGGCTTCGCCATCCCGGGGAAGTCGAGGTGTTCAAAGAAGTTCATGGCGTTGACGTGCGGATCGTCTAGCGCCTGCTGTGGCTTGAGCACGGGCCCCGCCGGGATCATGGCCTTGCCAAGAATGTCGAGCGCCTCGTTGGTCGTGTAATCGTCGCACCACACCTGCATGCGCGCTGAAATCACTTCGCCATTCTCGCCGCGCTTGATGTCGTTTGAAAAGCGCTCGTCGGTCAGCCACTTTTCTTCGCCCATCAGCCTGGCCCAACGTTCATACAGCGGCTGGCCGATCACCTGCGCGAGGATCCAGCCATCCTTTGTACGGAAGATATCGACCGGCGCCGCCGTCTGGCCCCGATTGCCGGTTGGAACCCGGTTGATGTTGATGACAGCCTGTTCGATCAGCATGCCGTTGGACACGGTAAGCGCGCTTGCGAGCAGCGCGCCGGATACGACCTGGCCCTTTCCAGACTTGTCCCGTTCCCGTAGCGCCAGCAGCACGCCGAATGCGCAGTGCAGGGCGGTTGCAAAATCCACCCACGGCGCCTGCGCCCGATACGGCGTCTGGCCGTCGCCTTCAGACGTCATGTAAACAGCGCCCGACATGACCTGTCCCACACCATCAAACCCGACCCGCTCGGAATAAGGCCCGCCCTCGCCATAAGCGGTCGGGTGAACGAGGATGATTCCCGGATTGATCGCCTTGAGACTGTCATGGTCGAGGCTCATCGCCTTCAGCGTCTGCGGCGGCAGGTTGGCGATCACCACATCGGCGGTGGCGACCAGCTTGCGGACAACTTCCTGTCCTTCCGGCTTCATCGGGTTCAGCGTCATGCCGCGCTTGTTGCGGTTCATCTGCATGAACAGCCCGCCATCGCCCGTTTCAGTGATTGGCGCCTGCAGGCGGTCCTCTCCGCCGGTGCGTTTTTCGATGCGGATGACGTCGGCGCCGAACTCGGCAAGCAGCGTACCGCAATAGGGTCCGGCGATGTAGCGCCCGAAATCCAGAACCCGCACGCCGTCCAGCACGCCCTTATCAGCCATTACGTCTCTTCCCTTGTTTTTGCCGACACTAGTCCAATCCTCCCGCCGCCGGGAAGTGTGTCTCGCCTGATTGTCGGAATTGGCCGCATTGTCGAACTTCGCGACCTCGCTTAGGCAGTACCGATGACCTCAGAAGATCCCGCGAGCATTCTGTCTTCGATCGACGCCGTAACCGACGGGCTGGCGGCGACCGGCTATATCTCGACACGCGAAATTTCGACCGCGATCTATCTCGCCCACCACCTGCGCAAGCCTGTGCTGGTGGAAGGCCCCGCGGGCGTCGGCAAGACCGATCTCGCGCTGTCGCTGGCCCGCGCGCTGGACCAGCCGGTTCACCGCATGCAATGTTATGACGGTCTCGACGAGGCCAAGGCGCTCTATGAATGGCGCTATGGCAAGCAATTGCTCTACTCACAAATCTTGAAGGAAAAGATCGGCGACGTCATCGGCGACGCGGCGTCTCTGGAAGACTCTCTGGGGCGCCTGGGTGACTTCAAGGACGTGTTCTTCTCGCGAGACTTCCTCGAACCGCGCCCGATCCTGCGCGCGCTGGAGGAGGAGAGCGGCTCGGTTCTCCTGATCGACGAGGTTGACAAATCCGACGAGGAATTCGAGGCGCTGTTGTTGGAGGTTCTGTCCGAATATCAAGTGACGATACCGGAGATCGGCACGCTGGAAGCCACAACGCCGCCCATCGTCATCCTGACCTCGAACAACACACGCGAACTGGGCGACGCGCTGAAGCGCCGTTGCCTTCATCTGCACATTGGATTCCCCGACGCCGAACGCGAGCGGCGCATCGTCCGCGCCCGTGTGCCGGATATCAACGATACGCTGCTGAAACAGCTGGTCGCCTTCATCCAGTCGGTTCGCGAAGAGAACATCCGCAAGCGTCCGTCGATCAGCGAGACCGTCGATTGGGCGCGGGCGCTGTTACTGCTGCACGCCGATGCGCTGGATGAAAACATGGTACGGGACACGCTCAACGTCATCCTCAAGCGGCAGGGCGATATCGACGAACTCGATCCCAACGTCGCCAAACTGGCGCGCGCCGCCCGCGAAGAGGGTGCGGCGGGCTGATGGACCAGCCGCTCGCAGGCTTCATCAGGGCTTTGCGCGGAGCCGGCGCTGACGTCTCGACCGCCGAGGCGATCGATGCGGCACGCACGTTGGCGCTGATCGGCTATGACGATCGGCAGACCTTGAAGACCTCGTTTGCGACCGTGCTGGCCAAGTCCGAAGATGACCGCGCGATCCACGACCGGATGTTCGATCTCTTTTTCTCGGCGGTTCAGGCGAAAGAGCAGACGCGCGAGGGCGGCGAGGATCAGGAAGCCGCCGAACCGGATAGCGAGAGAGCGGACGCTGACGCCTTCATGGACCTCGCCGGCTCTGGCGACGAAAGCCGCATCTCGATGGCGCTGCAGGCCGCCGCCAATCAGGTCGGCGCAGACGACATTCGCTTCTCCACACAGGCGTCATGGTTTACTCGCAGGATCCTCGAACAGCTCGGCGTCGAGGCGATGGAGGAAAGCCTGATCCGGCGGCTGCAGGCGCAGACGCCGGAGGATGAGGCCGCCGCTCAGGAAATGATCGACGCGCGCGCCATGTTACAGGCCCGCGCGCGCGAACTTGTGGACCGCAACTACGAAGTGTTCGGCGCGGCGGCGACCGAGGCGTTTATGGAAGATGCGGTGCTCAACCGCCATCTGTCTTCGCTCGACCAGCGCGACCTGGAACGCATGCGTGCGATCGTCGCCAAAATGGCCAAACGCCTGGCCGTTCGCCACGCCCGCCGCCGCAGGAAATTCAATCGCGGCCAGCTGGCCCTCAGCCGCACCATCCGCGAGAATACCGGGCATGACGGCGTGCCGTTCAACCTGGTCTGGAAACACAAGCGCAAGGATCGGCCAAAGATCGTCGCCGTCTGCGATGTCTCCGGTTCTGTGGCGCGCTTTGTCCGCTTCCTCCTGATGTTCCTCTACGCGCTCGATCGCGAAACCAGCGATCTGGAAGCCTACGCGTTCAGCGCCCGGCTGGAGAATGTCGGTCCCGCCTTCGAGGGGCGCGACTTCGACAGCGCCATGAACGCGATCGTCGGGCGCATCGGCGGCGGATCAACGGACTACGGCCAGGCGCTTGTGGACCTGCGCGATCAGGCCTGGGATGCGATCGACCGGCGGACAACAGTGTTGATCCTGGGCGACGGTCGTTCGAACGACACCGATCCGCGACTCGACATCTTCCGGGAGTTGTCCGATCGCTGCCGCCGCATTGTTTGGCTGTGCCCGGAACCGCAAGGCATGTGGGGCTCCGGCGACAGCTGCATGCTGGACTACCAGCCGCACTGCGCGCGCGTGACCGTATGCACGAATGCGCGCGACCTTGAACGCGAACTCGATGATATGCTGGCGGTTGGCGCCTAGCTGGCGGTCTTGAGCGGCACGATGTTTTCGGCCGTGCTCAGTCCCTGTATGCGATAGATTTCGGCCACCAGGTCGCGCTCCGAAAGCGGCTTGGAAAGATAGCCGTTCATTCCCATACCCAGATAACGCTCCTTGTCGCCGCTCATCGCGTCGGCGGTCAGCGCGACAACCGGAATGTCTCTCCAGGTCGTATCAGACGTACGGATTGCCTTGATCGTCTCGGTGCCGTCCATCACCGGCATGTGGATGTCGAGCAGCACCAGATCGAATTCTTCAGCCGCCAAGGTCGCCAGCGCTTCTTTGCCATTGGTCGCCTCGACCACACGCATGTTGAAGGGGCGCAGGAACAGGCCCGCGACCTGGCGATTGATCGGATGATCATCGACCAGAAGGATGCGCAATCCCTTTTTCTTCAGCGTTTCGCGCGCATCCGCATCGCCGCCGACAGGCCCCTCCGATGCAACCCGGTGCTGCAGCTTGGCCTCACCAGCGCGAAACGAGAAGGTGAACGTTGATCCGCGGCCCGGCTCGCTTTCAACCCGCGCTTCGCCGCCCATCATCTCCGCCAACCGCCTCACGATAGAAAGGCCCAGTCCAGTGCCGCCAAATTTCCGCGACGTGGAATCGTCTGCCTGAACGAAGGGTTTGAACAGCCGCTCCACCGTGTCTTCGTCCATGCCGATCCCGGTGTCCGTCACCCGGACCTGCACCATGTGATCGCCATCGTCGGCTGGCGTTGCCGAAACATGGATGTCGACACGTCCCTGCTCGGTGAACTTGATAGCGTTCGATACAAGGTTCGAAACGCACTGTCGCACGCGCACCGCATCGAAATGCAGGACCTGCGGTAGCTCAGAATCCAGGCTCAGATTGATGTCCAGTCCGGCTTCATTGGCCTTCGGCTTCCACAACCGGTGCAGGCGGCGCAGCGTATGTGCAATATCGGTATCAGCCTTCACCATCGACAGCTTGCCCGCCTCGATCTTCGACAGGTCGAGGATGTCGTTCAGCAGGGACATCAGGTTGCGGCCGGAATCGAGGATGGTCGCCACCTGTTCGCGTTGTTCGTCATTCAGGCCGCCCATCTCCAGCACTTGGGCCATGCCTAGAATGCCGTTCAACGGCGTGCGGATTTCGTGGCTCATGTTGGCGAGAAAAGCCGACTTGGCGTTCGATGCGGCGACCGCTTCCTCACGCGCCTTCTTCAGCTCACGCTCACGCTCGCGCAGTTCAGTGACATCGACCGAGATCGCGACACTGCGTTGGTCGCTCATCTGGCGATAGGTTACCTGCATCACCCGTCCATCGGTGGTGCGGGTCTCGTATGGCTTCTCCGAGGCGGCCAGGTCGCAATAGTGAGACGTCAGCTCTTCGACTTCCTCCTCGGAGAGCTCCGGCGCCATTTTCCGCACATTGTAGCGGATCGCATCTTCGTAATTCTTCGCGGCGCCGGTTTCGAACGCCTCGTACAGGAAGGGAAACCGTTCGCGCGAAAGCTCGTTGTAGAGTAGGGGGCCGCCGTTGTTCTCGAAAACGGAAATGCCGCCAGGCAGGCATTCGATGGCTTCCAGAAGTACCGGATCAATCTGCAGTTTTGACGGGGGCATTCAGCTTCGTCCTCCCGAGCCGCCCCTTCGCCGGGTTTCTCCCGGCTCGTCCCTGAACAGCCCATATCCGAAGACATTCCCACAGTTTTCCTAACAAATGCTGAGGTTGGCTTCATCCGCCATCAACCTCTCGCGCGCGTCAGGCTGGTCGGGTCGGTGCTGCTCCAGCGCTTGTGTAGACACCCGCTGCGTTTTCGCGTAGGTCGCGCTACCCGGAATGCGGCCCCAGACGCCCGTCCGGTTGGCGCGGCGGGTATAGCACAATGGTAGTGCAGCAGCCTTCCAAGCTGAGGATGCGGGTTCGATTCCCGCTACCCGCTCCAAGCCAACCGCCTTAGCGTTTCGCGAGTTCCGCGCTGATCTTTGCGAAGACGCCCTCGAACATCTCTTCGGTCAAGCGGCCCGTATTCGTGTTGTACCGGGAGCAGTGATAGCTCGCGAACAGCGCCAGCTTGCGCTCGTCCTGTGCGATCTCATGACGGACACCATGGCCGAACTTGTAATCCGCCATCTTCGCGCCGAGCGCTTTGACCGTTGAATCATGAGCAATTTTCCCCAGCGCCAGGATCACGCGCAGGCGAGGCAACGCCGCGATCCGCCCCAACAGAAAGGTTCGACAGGTATTGATCTCGGACCCGATCGGCTTGTTCTGCGGCGGCACACACCGCACGGCGTTGGTGATCATGGCGTTCTTCAGCGCCAGTCCGTCGTCTGGCCGGCAATCGTAAGTACCGGAAGACAGGCCGAATTTTGCGATTGTGGCGTACAGCAAGTCGCCTGCAAAATCGCCAGTGAATGGCCGCGCTGTCCTGTTGGCGCCCCGCAAACCGGGAGCGAGGCCGACGATCAGCAGTTCCGCTTCAGGGTCGCCAAACGAGTCCACCGGGGCATTGTGCCAATCGGGAAATTCGACTGCGTTGGCCGCTCGAAACGCCGAGAGCCGCGGGCACAGCGGGCAATCATGGGGAGCTTCGGCGGGCGAGGGCGGGGATAGGTGGGCCATCCCTCTCCATGCCGGGCTGAATTCGGGGTTGGCAAGTCGTTGTTGGGCGCGTATTTACGGCTTCAAAGGGCGTTTTGCCCAGCTAGAGCACCACAACGCGTTGCGAACCGCATGCTGCACCGGCGGCAGGCGGTCGTTTCTGCGTTTTTTGGCAGGAGATACTGAATGGCGCGCGTGACGGTCGAAGATTGCGTTGAGAAGGTTCCCAATCGCTTTCAGCTTGTCCTGCTCGCTGCTCACCGCGCCCGGCTGATCCGCCAGGGTTCGCCGCTGACGATCGACCGCGACCGCGACAAGGATCCCGTCGTCGCGTTGCGCGAAATCGCAGATGAAACGGTCGACCTCGAAACCATCCGCGACAGCCTCGTCGCTGACCTGCAGGAAATCCGTCCCAACGAGGACGCAGAGCGCGAAGCCGATCAACGCGCGCTGACGGCGCAGCCGACTGCGTCGGAAGAAGAAGTGCTCAAGGCCTACCAGGTCGAGATGGAGACCGCGCGCGAAGAGCGCTTTTAACGAGGCGACACGCGATGGGCCAGGCTGACAAGGCCCCAAACTCGCAGACGAAATCACCGACGGACACGCAAAAGCCGCCGCCGCGCGGCTTCTTGCGGCAATACGAACTTGTCGACCGCGTCAAAGCCTACCAGCCCGACTGCGATGAAGAAGCGCTAAACCAGGCCTACGTCTTCGCCACGCTGAAGCACGGCCAGCAACTGCGCCATTCCGGCGATCCCTATTTCGCCCATCCGGTGGCCGTCGCCGGCCTGCTCACCGAACTGAAGCTGGACGAGGCGACGATCATCGCCGGCCTGCTCCACGACGTGGTCGAGGACACCGACACGCCGGTTGATGAAATCCGCCAGCGCTTCGGTGACGATGTCGCGGAACTGGTCGACGGGGTCACCAAGCTGCCGCGACTGAGCGGCGAGGGGCCGCGCGCGGCCCAGGCCGAGAACTTCCAGAAATTCATTCTCGCCACCACGCGAGATATCCGCGTCCTGCTGGTCAAGCTGGCTGACCGTCTGCACAACATGCGCACGATCGAATTCATGCCCAAGCCGGAAAGCCGCCAGCGCATCGCGCAGGAAACGCTCGAGATCTACGGCCCGCTGGCGCGCCGCATCGGTCTGTCGCTGTTCGCAACCGAATTGGAAGACCTTGCCTTCCAGCAGGCGAACCCGACAGCCTACTCAGCGATCGAACGCCGTCTCGCAGAGGTCAGCGCCGATGATAGCGGTTTGCTCGAACGAATCCGTCTCGACATAGAGCAGGTGATGGTCGCGCGCGGAGTTCAGGGACGTCTGCGCGGCCGTATCAAGAAGCCTTATTCAGTCTGGCGCAAACTCGAACAGCGTTCGATTTCGTTCAAGGACCTCGGCGACGTCTTCGCCTATCGTCTCGTCGTTGACAGCATCGACGATTGCTATCGCGCCATGGCCGCCGCACACCGCGAATGGTCAGTCCTGTCCGACCGTTTCAAGGATTACATCTCGGTCCCCAAGCCAAATGGCTACCAGTCAATCCACACCACCTTCCAGGGCCCCAGCAACCGCCGCATCGAGCTGCAGATCCGCACCGACGAGATGGATGCGGTTGCCGAACGCGGCGTGGCGGCTCACTGGCGTTACAAGAACGCTCGCTACGGGTTCGACGCCGAAGCCGCGCGCGCTGGCGGTCTTGACGCCGAAGGCGAGCTGACAGCGTTCGCCGACATGCTCGCGCATGGCGCCGAGGCCGACGAATTCTACGAACACGCAAAGATGCAGATGTATCGAGAAAGCGTCTTCGTGTTCACGCCAAAGGGCCAGCTTGTGCGTCTGCCCAGTGGCTCCACGCCGATCGACTTCGCCTACGCCCTGCACACCCAGATCGGCGATAGCGCCATCGGCTGCAAGATAAACGGGGTCGAGCGCCCGCTGCGCACCGCGCTGACCAACGGCGACGTGGTCGAGATTCTGCGCGGCTCCGGCGCCGCCGCACATCCCAACTGGGACAGCCTTGCCGTCACGGGCCGTGCGCGATCTGCGATCCGCCGGCTGACGCGGGCCACCGAGCGCGGCGAGTTCATCGCCATCGGTCGACGCCTGATCGAGCACGCCCTGCGCCGCGTAGGGCTGCGCATTTCTGAAATCGACGAACGCGAAATGTCCGAACGTGCAGGGTTCGAAGGACTGGATGCGCTGGCAGAAGCGGTCGGACGCGGCAAGCTGTCGACCGACAAGATGCTCTCGCTTGCGTTCCCGGGCATGGAAGATGCGCCGCAGGCAAGCGTATCCGCCGACCCTGCAGATGCGCCCAGCCTGATTGTCGGTTCGGACCTTACCGCAGGCGTGTCCACTCATCTTGCTGAATGTTGCACGCCGCTGCCAGGCGATCGCATCGTCGGCATCATGGTGCCAGAGCGCGGGGTTGAGGTGCACGTCATCGATTGCGCGCGGCTGGCGGAATACGAAGACGGCGGCGGGGAGTGGATCGACCTGAAGTGGAAGCCACGCACCGAAGGCGATGGCGGCGTTCTGGTCGTCGGCCGCATTCATGTCACGACAGTTCATCGCCCCGGCGCGCTGGCGCTCTTGTGCAAGACCGTGTCCGACGCGCAGGCCAATATCGTCAACATCCAGACTCTCAATCGTTCGAGCGACTTCTTTGACTTCGCCTTCGACATTGAAGTCGACAGTTCCAAGCGCCTGACACACATCGTCGCCGCCATGCGCGCGTTGGCCGTTGTCGATTCCGCAGATCGCGTTAAGGGATGACCGAACCGATCGGGAGACCCGCTGGATGAATACCGAAGACGTGCTTGCCGCCTTTCGCAATGCTGGCGCGCTGCTGGAAGGGCATTTTATCCTGTCCTCCGGTCGCCGCAGCCCGGTGTTTCTTCAAAAGGCGATCGTTTTCTCCGATCCGCCCACAACCGAGCGCCTGTGCGGCGCGTTGGCGGATAAACTCAAGGCGGAGTTCGGCCGGATCGATGTCGTCGTCGGCCCAGCGGTCGGCGGCTTGATCCCCGGATACGAAACAGCGAGAGCCCTGGGCTGCCGTTCAGTCTATACCGAGCGCCAGGACGGCGTGATGACCCTGCGACGCGGCTTTTCAATTGAGCCCGAACAGCGCGTGGTGATCGTCGAAGACATCGTCACCACCGGTCTTTCCATGCGCGAAACGCGCGACGCGCTGACGGCTATCGGCGTAAACGTGATCGGCGCTGGTTGCGTTGTGGACCGCGCCAACGGCAAGGCGGACACTGGGGGGCTCAAACTGGTCTCGCTCGCGCAGGTCGATTTCCCTGACTACGATCCGGAGAATCTCCCACCGGAGCTGGCCGCTATTCCCCCGATCAAGCCGGGCAGCCGAGGGCTGAAATAGGCATGAACCGTATCCGTCTCGGCGTGAACATCGATCACGTGGCCACCATCCGCAATGCGCGCGGCGGCGGCCACCCGGATCCCGCTCGTGCCGCCCGCGCAGCGGAAGCCGCAGGTGCAGACGGCATCACCATCCACCTGCGCGAGGACCGCCGTCATATCCGTGACGCCGATCTCGCAGCTGTGCGCGCCGCGGTCAGCCTGCCGGTCAATCTCGAAATGGCGGCGACGGATGAGATGCTCGCCATCGCACTGGACTACGGCCCTCATGCGGCCTGCCTCGTGCCGGAAAAGCGTGAAGAGCGGACAACCGAGGGTGGACTGGACGTCGCTCGCCTGCACAATCAGGTGGCGCCCTTCGTCGCGTCTCTGCGCGATGCAGGCATTCGCGTCTCGCTGTTCATCGAGCCCAGCAAGGTTCAGGTCGCGGTCGCGGAAGCGCTGGGCGCCCCGGTCGTCGAGCTTCACACAGGTAAGTTCGTCGAGCTGGTCAACGCAGGCGACGCCGACGCCGCCAGCGAGGAGCTGAACAATATCCGTGAAGCTGCAGAAGATGGTCACGCGCGCGGTCTGGAAATCCATGCCGGCCACGGCCTGACCTACGAAACAGTCCGGC
The DNA here is from genome assembly GCA_041987265.1 of Hyphomonadaceae bacterium. GTDB lineage: Bacteria > Pseudomonadota > Alphaproteobacteria > Caulobacterales > Hyphomonadaceae > IH12. The sequence goes on along the minus strand of JBHIWT010000006.1, from coordinate 12,614 downwards.
CAATTGCGGCGGTTCCGAGTATCCGCGAATTGAACATAGGCCACTTCATCATGGGCGAAGCCCTGTTCGACGGCCTGGAAGCCGCCGTACGCCGCATGCGCAGCGAGATCGACGACGCGCGAGGGCAGGCCGGATGATCCTCGGCATGGGCGTTGATCTCTGCGATATCCGCCGCATCGAAAAGTCGCTGGAGCGCTTCGGCGATCGGTTCACACAACGCGTCTTCACCGAACGCGAACGGGCGCTGGCCGATCGCCGCCGCCGCCGGGCGGAAACCTATGCCAAGCGGTTCGCCGCCAAGGAGGCCTGCGCCAAGGCGCTGGGCACAGGCGTCCCGCGCCGCGGCGTCCACTGGAAGCACATGGGGGTCATCAACCTACCGACAGGCGCCCCCACATTCGATCTCACCGGCGGCGCGGGCGTTCGGCTCGCCGCGATGACGCCCGCAGGCATGGAAGCGCACGTCCATCTCACGATCACCGATGAGTATCCTTACGCCAAGGCGATCGTGATCATCGAAGCTCTGCCCGTGGTGAGCGCGTGACCCGTTCAGCCTCGACCCCGCCGGGCAAGCGCCGCCGCAACAGGTCGCGCGGCGCCCGGTCAGCCCCTGCACTCGACGCCGCGAAGCGCGCAGCATGCGAGGAGGCGATCGGCTATCGTTTCAAGGATGCGAATTTGCTGGATCGCGCGATGACCCACCGCAGCGCGGTTCCCGGCGGACGAGCCGAATGGAGCAATGAGCGGCTGGAGTTTCTCGGCGACCGCGTGCTCGGCCTCGTCGTGGCCGGCCTTCTGATCGAGCGCTTCCCGAAAGATCGCGAGGGTGCGCTGGCGCCGCGCCTGAACGCGCTGGTCAGCCGCGAAGCATGCGCCGGCATCGGCGCGGCGCTGGGCCTCGATCAGTTTCTGATTGTCGATCGCGCGGAGCGTGCTGCAGGCGGCGCCAGCCGTCCGTCCCTTCTTTCCAACGCGACGGAGGCGCTGCTTGGCGCGATCTACCTTGACGGAGACCTGCGCGCCGCCAGCCGCTTCATCAAGGCGCACTGGAAGGAAGCGCTGCAGGACGCCGACGAAGTCCAGCGCGATCCCAAGTCGGCATTGCAAGAATGGGTGCAGGGGCGTGGCGGCGCGGCTCCGACCTACGAATTGCTCGAACAGGAGGGCCCCGATCATGCGCCGACGTTCAAGGTCAGCGTGCGGATCGATAGCGGTGAAATGAAGACTGGCAGCGGCGCATCAAAGCAGGACGCCGAGCGCGCTGCAGCTATGGCGATGTTGGACAAGGTGGCGAATGGCGGAAACTGAAACACGTGCAGGCGTCGCAGCGGTGATCGGCGCGCCCAACGCCGGCAAGTCCACGCTGGTCAACCGGCTCGTCGGGCAGAAGGTCTCGATCGTCACCCACAAGGTGCAGACCACGCGCTTTCCGATCCGCGGGGTGATGATGCGCGGCAACACCCAGATCGTACTGGTCGACACGCCCGGCATATTCGAACCGGGCAAGCGGCTGGATCGCGCCATGGTGCGCTCGGCGTGGGGCGGGCTGGAGGGGGCGGATGCCGTTGTCCACCTGGTTGACGCGGCCGGCTGGATCGGCTCGGGCGGCGAGCGCGAGAACGATCTTCGTGTCATCGAGCGCCTGAAGGCGGATGGCGCGAAGGTCGCACTGGCGCTGAACAAGATCGATCTGGTCGAGCGCCCGAAACTGCTGGAAGCCACCAAGCAGCTCTTCGATCACGGCGTCTACTCCGATGTTCTGATGATCTCGGCCCAGTCCGGCGATGGCGTTGAGGGCCTTGCAGATTACCTCGCCGAGCGCATGCCGGTTCACCCATTTCTGTTCCCGCCTGATCAGTCCAGCGACATGCCGGCCAGGTTGCTGGCGGCGGAGGTCACCCGGGAAAAACTCATGCTGCGCCTGCATCAGGAAATCCCATACCAGCTGGCGGTCGAGACAGAAGAATGGGAACGCCGCCGCGATGGCTCGGTCCGTATCGGCCAGCTGATCCACGTATCGCGTGAAGGCCACAAGCGCATCGTGCTGGGCAAGGGCGGTGAGGCGATCAAGGCGATCGGTTCGGCAGCGCGAGCCGAGTTGCGCGAACTCCTCGATTGTGACGTCCATCTCTTCCTGCGCGTGCGCGTGACCGAACGCTGGCAGGAGATGCGGGAGATGTACTCTAGCCTAGGCCTCGACTTCGACGCCTGACCTGGCACGCGATGCAAGCCTGCAATTTCATCCATCCGGTTTAACGGGCGTTATCCATTCTGTGGCACAGTGTTCGACTGCGATTGAACGGTTGAACGAGGGGTCAATGCGCGTCGACAAGGCCAGATCGGGCGAGGGGCGTCTCGCCATGCCCGAGGCTTCGCCATACAGGAAGCAGGCTGCACGCGAAGCGCGTAAACGCGAGACCGCGCGCGCGGTCGGGGCCTTCTTTACCGACATTCAGACCGGCGTCATCGTCGCCCTGTTCATGTTCGCCATAGGCATCATCTCGCTCTATGGGCTCAGGATGATGGGCTACGAAAACGAGATGGTGGCGCTGAAACACCTGGCCGCCGGTGCGGATTGCTCCGTCGCCGAGTTCGTTGGTCTGGCGCCGGCGAAGATGGACGAGCCGGGTTACTGGATGCACCTCGACGTCGATAAGGACGGAACGACCTGCGAAGAAGGCTGAGGCGTCAGCGCGGTCGCGTCATGACGAACTGGCCGACATCAATCCGTCCCGTGCGGAAGCCGGCTTCGCAGTAGGCCAGATAATATAGCCACAACCGGCGGAAGCGTTCGTCGAACCCCATCTTGCAGATGCTTTCCCAGGCGTCGTCGAACCGCACCTTCCAACTCGCCAGCGTCCGCGCATAATCGATGCCGAACATGCGGCTGGTTTCATACGCCAGCCCTGCGCTGGCGATCTCGTCCTTGAGCCGTGACACCGAAGGCAGCATGCCGCCCGGGAAGATATAGGCCTGAATGAAGTCCATTCGCTTGCGGTACCGCTCGAACACCTCGTCATCGATCGTGATGATCTGCAGCGCGGCGCGTCCGCCGGGCTTCAGAACTTCATGGATCTTGGAAAAGTATGTCGGCCAGTACTTTTCGCCGACCGCTTCAAACATCTCGATGGAAGCGACGGCGTCATAACGATCCTGAAGGTCGCGATAATCGCACAATCGCACGTGGACCCGGTCCGACAGGCCGGCCTTGGCGATCCGTTGGCTGGCGAACTCGAACTGAGCGTCGGAGATGGTGATGCTGTCGACCTCAACATCATGATTTCGCGCAGCATACTCGGCGAACCCTCCCCAGCCGCCACCGATCTCCAGCACCCGCTGGCCGGGCTGTAGCGCCAACATGTCGGTCATCGACCGGTACTTGTTGACCTGCGACTGCTCCAGCGAGTCATCGTCGTTCTCATATATGCCCGACGAGTAAGTCATCGTCGGGTCCAGCCATTCCTCGTAGAATGCATTGCCCAGATCATAATGAGCCAGGATGTTGCGTTTCGAACCTTTGCGCGAATTCGCCCGCAATGCGTGACGCACATTGTTCACCATGCGCGTCAACGTCCCGCCGGCGGTTACTTCCCGCATCTGATCGAAATTGCGCGTGAAGAATTCCAGCACCAGCGCCATATCCGGCGTGTCGATCCGGCCATCCATGTAGGCCTCGGCGAACCCGATATCCCCCTTCGCCAGCGCTGCGCGCGCGAAGGTCGGATCGTTCACCATGACCTCCGCTACAGGGCCTGCGGCTTCGCCAGAAAATCGGAAGGTTCGTCCGTCGGGAAAGTGGAAATCAAGCCTTCCGGCCTTTACCCGCGAAAGCGCCATCGCCGCGATGCGAAAGCTTGCCGGAAGGTCGCGCATCTCCTGTTGCCGGGGATCCACGACGTCTACAATCATGCGCTCAAGACGTGTCATGCGCTGCGCCTGTCTTCGTTCGGAACGGCGGCCGAGTGCTCCAAACTCACGTGTTCAATGGCCGTCGCCTGCGTTGTCCTCCGGTCCCGCTGAACGGGCTTCTTGTGATATCTGGCGCCTTTCAGCCAAAGCTTCAAAGCCTGCCAGTGGATCGCCAGTATAACGCCAAATCCGGAAAAAGGCATCCGCATCAACCAACCCGCGATCGCCCGGTCAGTCAGCTCGCGCGCACGTAGCGACAGACGAGCGGAGTGAACGCATTCGCCGTCTTCAATATTGTCCACGACCAGCGCGAATATCTCATCGTTCACCGCGAGCCGGAACCGGTAGGCGCCGCTGACATCGAAGAACGGTGAAACGTGAAAGACTTTCTCCGCCTCATGCGTCGGCAGGTCGTCACGCCCGGCAAACACATACGCATGCGCCTCGCCGAACGTGTTATGCACTTCGTAGATCACGCCAGTCACGGCGTCGTCCATCCCACGCGCCAGCCAGACGGAGATCGGTGCAAAGCCCGAACCGAGAACGTTGGGGAAGGTCAGCAGATGAAGCGATGCGATCGGAGCGCTAACGCCAGCCTCTCGCAACTGCTGCTCCGCCCACGCCCGCAGGCTGGGGCCGTTCCAGTGACGAGCGTGATTTTTGCTTTGAAACGAAACCAGGTTCGCACGGTCCACCGAAAACCATCGCGCCTTCTTGTCTGCGTCATCGAGCCGGTCGACGTCCACCGAGATCATCGCCACATCGTAGCTGAACGTTCGCACGAACGGGATGCGCCTTTGGTGCCGCGTTCGTCCCAACCACAGCTTGACGGCGCCATTCATCGACGCGCGACCTGCGAGGCTGGCCTGCGCGCTTCAGTGAAACTCAGGGCAGGGTGGCGATGCTGCAATTGCGCCTCCCACGGCGCCTGACCGCCCAGGGCGTAAGCGGCTTCAAGGCCCGACCGCAGGCCTGCCTCGTGAAAACCGTCGCCAAGCCACGCGCCGGCGAAGTAGAGGCCGTCCTGTCCTTGCACACGCTGCAGCGCGCGCCGGGCCGCCGCCGAGGTCAGATCGTACATGGGATGTTCGAACGAGAACGTGTCGAATACCAGTTCGTCGCGCGGCGCAGGCGCCGGATTCAGAGTCAGGAACAACGGCTTTTCGCCATCGATCTTTTGCAGGCGGTTCATCCAGTATGTCACGCAGACACCGCCGCTGCTGTCGCTCAATACATTCCAGGACGCCCAGGCGGATCTGCGTTCCGGCATCAATGACGGATCGCGGTGCAGGTAGGCGGTGTTCCTGGAGAAATGGATCGAACCCAATGCCAGTCGCTGCTCGTCGAATGCCGCGTCCAATTGGCGGTGCGCGTCACAGGCATGGTTCGCAACCACGACGCTGTCAAAAGCTGCAGACGACCCATCCGCCATGCAGGCTTCGATAAGCCCGTGCTCGGTGGGGCGAATACGTTGCACGTCGGCGTTGGTCGACACAGCGGAACCAAGGTGCCCGCAAAGTGCGTTGACATACTGTCGGCTGCCGCCCGCCACCGTCCGCCACTTCGGCCGCCGTGCATGCATCAATCTGTGATTGCGAAAGAACGCGAGCAGGGCGTTCGCGGGGTACGCCAGCATTTCGTCTTCGGGCGTCGACCAGATCGCGCCGCCCATCGGCAGCAGGTAGGAATTGCGAAACCGCTCCGAAAAACGATGACGGTCCAGCCACTGGCCCAGTGGTTCATCGAATTCGGGATCTTCCAGCACGGCGTTGCAACCCAGCCGGTTGAACCGGCCGATCTCACCTAATAGCCGCAGGAACCGCGGGTCAGCCGCATTGCGCTTCCATGCAAATATGCCGCGCGGATCAGACGACCACTCGAAACTGTCCGGATCGGAGACCGAGAAGCTCATGTCGGTTTCGATCGTCTCGACATTCAGCATATCGAGCATCGCTGTGAAGTTGGGATAGTTCAGTTCGTTGTAGACGATGAAGCCGACATCAACCGCGACCTGCTCGCCATCGTAATCGACATCCACCGTATGGGCGTGGCCGCCCGGGCGGTCGGTTCGTTCCAGAACTGTCACCTTCGCGCGGTCTCTCAACGCCAGGGCTGCGCCCAGGCCAGAGATACCACCCCCAATCACGCCGATATGCGGCCTCGGCTGCATCAGCATGGTGCGCCTCCGTCAAACTTGGCGGATGAGGCGCGGGCATACGCATGCACCGTCAGGCGTTCGGGGAGTTGGCGTATCACGAGACCTCCAGGCGTCACTGATCGTGGACTGCTCGGTCTCTACGTGCGCGATCACGCGCCGGATCAGTCCGTTGGTTCAACAGACGAAATCGCGTGAGTTCCGGCGTATCAGCTAGTGCGCGTTGGTGGTCTTGATCCGATAGCGACCCCGGTCATCGATCTCGAACATTTCCGGGATCGACGGATGCGTCACCTTCTCCGCGCCCTCGTCGGGCAGCAGGTTCTGTTCGGAGACGTAGGCCACGTAATATGAGGAATCGTTCTCCGCCAGCAGGTGATAGAACGGCTGGTCCTTGTGTGGGCGGATGTCTTCCGGGATGGCTTCCCACCACTCTTCGGTATTCGCAAATACCGGATCGACGTCAAAGATGACGCCACGGAACGGGAAAATCCGGTGACGAACCTGTTGGCCGATCTTGAAAGTCGCCGCTCTCATCATCTCCACCACTTGTCGCGCGATGCTGGCGCGTGGCCGGCATGATCCAAAATTAGTGCGAGCCCGACGTTCAAACAAGTAATCACGGCGCCCGTCGCAACCCAACCGGCCTCCTCAACCCGAGAATCCAAGCACAAATCGCAGGTGAGGCCCATACGAGACTGAAAATCAGGGCGGACCCCGCGATAGCGGATCTGGCCAAACTCTGTATGTTCGCCCCAAAATTTGGTTATGCAGTCATGACGACCTCCACAGACGGGCGTCAGGGAAAGCGCAGGCGTCGGTCGGCCCCACAGGGCGCGCGGCCCTACGCAGCGCTGGACCTTGGCACGAACAATTGTCGGCTTCTGGTCGCGTGCCCAACGCCGTCCGGTCGTCTGAAAGTGATCGATTCACACTCGCAGGTCGTCCGTCTCGGCGAGGGGCTCGCCCACAGCGGGCGATTGTCAGACGCAGCAATGGAACGTGCTGTAAGCGCGCTGGAAGCATGCATCCGCAAGGCGAAACGCCATCGCCCGGTACGCTCAAAATACATCGCCACACAGGCCTGCCGCGCCGCCGACAATGGCCGTGACTTCCTCGCGCGTGTCCGCAAACAACTCGGCATCCGCCTCGAAGCGATCACGGGCAAGCAGGAAGCCAAGTTCGCGCTGCTCGGCTCGCTAGACCTGATCGACAAGGACAAGGACTTCGCCGCCGTCATCGATATCGGCGGTGGCTCGACAGAAGTCTGCTTCGTCGACGCCCGTTCGGCAGTTTCCAAGGGCGTGAAGGGATGCGCGGCCCGCCCGCCGATACTCGGATGGGCGTCCTTTCCCTTTGGCGTGGTGACGCTGACCGAAAGCTATGCTCACGCTGGCCCTGCCGCTTATGACCGCATGGTCGAGCACGTCCGCACGGCGCTCGAAGCCAACGACGCCTCCAGCCGCTTCGGACCACTGTTCGCTTCTGGCCGGGGGCAGCTGGTCGGCAATTCCGGTACCGTCACCAGCCTCACCGCCGTCAGCCTTGGTCTCCGCAAGTATGTGCGGGCAGCCGTCGATGGCGTCTGGCTGGAGCGCGCCGCGGCCGCGACAGCTTGCGAACGCCTCGTCGCCGCCTCTGCTGAACAACGCGCGCAGGAACCCTGCATCGGACCCGAGCGCGCCGAACTGATCGTCGCGGGCTGTGCAATTCTCGACGCCATCTGGGAGGTTTGGCCAGCCGCCCGCATGCGCGTCGGCGATCGTGGTCTGCGCGAGGGCATGTTGATGTCGATGATCCACGAACCGCCGAAACCCAGATCTAATCGCACCGCGCGGTCCGCCGTCAGAGGCGCTGGCGACAAGGCGGCGTCATGAGCGGCGAGGAGGACGAAAACGGTAAAAGGCGCTGGCGGCGACCTGGAGCAGCGACGCCTGACGGCGGCGGCCGCCAGAATCAGAACCGACAGAAGGTGCACAAGAAACGCCTGGGCAAGTCGTCACGCGAATGGATCGACCGTCAACTCAACGATCCGTATGTCCGCAAGGCAAAAGAGCAGGGATATCGCGCGCGCGCAGCCTTCAAGCTCGCGGAAATCGATGACCGTTTTAAACTGCTTGGGCGCAATGCCCGCGTTGTCGATCTTGGCTGTGCGCCCGGCGGTTGGATGCAGGTCGCGCTTGCCCGCGGCGCGTCCAGCGTACTCGGGATCGACCTCTCGCCCGTCGACCCGCTCGAAGGTGCTGAAATCATCGAGGGAGACTTCACCGACCCGAAGGTTGTCGCGGAGATGATCTCGCGTCTGCAAGATCGACCGACAATCGTTTTGTCGGACATGGCCGCCCCGACCATGGGGCACCGGCAAACGGATCACATCCGCACACTGGCGCTGGCCGAGGCCGCAGCGCGCTTCGCGATCGACCAGCTCGCGCCGCGCGGCGCTTTCGTCTCAAAGGTGTTTCAGGGCGGCGCGCAGGGCGAATTGCTCGAGATGCTGAAGGCGAATTTTGCCCAGGTGCGCCACTGGAAGCCACCCTCAAGTCGACAGGAAAGCCCCGAAACCTTTGTTATCGCGCGTGGTTTTCACGGCGCGAGCGCCGCGCCTGCGGACCCGGAGCCCGAAGGCTAGAGGGTGTTTCCTGCCGAGAATTTGGCTACTCTCGCCGCGATTGATCCGCTCACGAGATCAACGCCATTAGGGAGAAACACGATGAAGGCCATGATCGCGATTGCCGCAATCGCCCTGGGGCTGGCCGCCTGTGACAGCAGCGAAGGCGGTGCCGCCTCGTCGACCACCAGCACCGCATCCACCGCCGCGCCTGCCGCCCCCGCTAAGTCTGCTGCAGAGATTGCACGCGAAGAACGCGAAGCGGAAATCGCCGCGGAGCGCGCCCGCCTTGCCGGCATGACCGCGCCATTCGATACGGCCGAGGAATGGGTCGCAGGTTGCACGGGCGCCGGCATCGACCAGTCGATCTGCGACTGCACTGTGGAAAAGACAGTCGAGCGGATCGGAACCGAAGGCCTCTACACCTGGGTCTGGGAAGGCTACGTGAACGCCGATGGACGCGCGCGTCTGCGGTCAAACAAGTTCTTTTCGGACAACGGTATCTCGAAGGACGACCAGCAGGCTTTCGCCGACGATATCGGAACCTGCTACACCTACTGAGCGATTGATCTCGGGCGCGGCTTGCTTCGTCTCGTCGCGCCCGGGCGACTTTTCAAGGTCATAGAGAATCGCTATGGAGGTCTATGGAACAGCACCTCCCAAACATCAATTTGCGCCCCGCCATCACGTTCGATGATGTGCTGCTGGAACCCGGCCCGTCGGAGGTCCAGCCCGGCGATGTCGACGTCCGCACACGCCTGACGCGCGAGATCGCGCTCAACAATCCTGTCGTCTCCGCAGCCATGGATACGGTCACTGAAAGCGGCCTCGCCATCGCGATGGCGCAGTTCGGCGGTCTGGGCGTCATCCACCGCAATCTCACCATAGAAGAGCAGGCCGAACAGGTCCGCCAGGTCAAACGCTTTGAAAGCGGCATGGTGGTCAATCCGGTTACGGTCACGCCAGACGTCACTCTGCGCGAACTGCGTGAACTGAAGGCGCGGCTCAAGGTTTCAGGTATTCCGGTGGTTGAGCCAAGCGATGACGGTCTGCCTGGCAAGCTCGTCGGGATCGTCACCAATCGTGACGTCCGCTTCGCCGAAGATGACGACCAGCCCGTCTCCGAACTGATGACGCGCGAAGTGCGCACGGTGAAGGAAGGCGCAGACAGTGCCGAAGCCCGTCGTCTGCTGCACAAGCACCGGATCGAACGCGTCATCGTGGTCGACGACGCAGGCCGCTGCGTCGGCCTGATCACGGTCAAGGACATGGAAAAAAGCCTGACGCACCCTAACGCCTGCAAGGACGAACAAGGTCGCCTGCGCGTCGGCGCCGCCTCGACAATCGGCGATAATGGGTTTGAGCGATCCCAGGCGCTGATCGACGCCGGGGTTGATGTCGTCGTCATCGACACAGCTCACGGCCATTCGAAGAACGTGCTGCTGGCCGTCGAACGCGTGAAGAAGCTCTCCAATCGCGTTCAGGTCATCGCCGGCAACGTGGCGACCGGCGACGGCTGCAAGGCGCTGATTGATGCAGGCGCAGACGCAGTGAAGGTCGGCATCGGTCCCGGATCAATCTGCACCACGCGCATCGTCGCGGGCGTCGGCGTTCCCCAGCTCACCGCGATCAGCGACTGCGCGGCTGCGGCCGCCGCCAGCAACACTCCGATCATCGCGGATGGAGGCATCAAGTTCTCCGGCGACTTCGCAAAGGCGCTAGCTGCTGGCGCATCATCGGCGATGATGGGATCGATGCTGGCCGGTACCGAAGAAAGCCCGGGCGAGGTGTTCCTCTACGAGGGCCGCGCCTACAAGGCGTATCGCGGCATGGGCTCGCTCGGCGCCATGGGTCGTGGCTCGGCGGATCGCTACTTCCAGGGAGAAGTGAAAGACCAGATGAAGCTCGTGCCCGAAGGCATCGAAGGGCAGGTCGCGTTCAAGGGGCCCGTCGGACCGATCCTTCACCAGATGACCGGCGGTCTGCGCGCGGCCATGGGCTATGTCGGCGCCCGCACCATTGCCGAACTCCACGAGAAGGCGAAATTCATCCAGATCACCGGCGCTGGGCTACGCGAAAGTCACGTCCACGACGTCAAGATGACCCGCGAAGCGCCGAACTACTCCTTCCCCACCTGACGCGCAGTCTGACAGCGTCAGGTTCCTGCGATGGTTTGTGCGCTTTCATGCGTTGAATGGGCTGGTATACCCGGTTGTCGGCGCGGGGCCGGAACGCGACAGGGGATCTGAGTAGCCGCCATGAGAGCCTATATCGCGCATGGGGAAGCCGATCAGGCGATCGCCGACGAGCTCAAGGAATACCTGAAGCCTTTGGGGCTGTTTGCCGAAACCGAATCCGGTGCGCGCGGCTTTCGTCATCTCCAGAAAAGCGACGTCGTAATCGCGCTGTGGTCGCGTAACGCGCTTTTCACCGCGCAACGCATGATGCTGGAGAAGCGCATGCTGGACGCATGGGCGGACGGCCAGCTCGTACTGGTCAAGCTCGACCACAACTTCCTGCCGGTCGGTATGCGCGACCTGCCATACATCGACGCCACGTTCGAAAGCGCGCGAAAGATGACCGGCTGGCGAGACGTCGCGCGCGAAGCGAAGGAACGGATCAACAAGCTCCTGGTCGCGCAGCAAACGCCTGAGCCGGCCGCAAGCCCCCCGCAGGCCGACGGTCCTTACGAACCGCCAGAGTCGCAGTTCAAGGGAGGAAAAGCCGGACCGTCGGACGCTACGGGTCCAGGCGCGGTTGATGGGCTTGAGCAAGATGTGTCGTATTCGGGCGGCGCAGCGAAACGAAAGCGAGCCACGCCTCCGCAGGTGCATGCTTCAAAGGGGACTGGTTGGTTCCTGCCCGTCTCTGCTGTTCTGTTGACGCTGGCTCTGGCGGCGGTCGGGGCGAACGTCATAATGGATCGCCTCAGTGGCGGCCACGAAACGCCGGATAGTCCAGTCGCGCAGGCCCCAGAAACGCCAACGGCGCAAGACACGCGGGTCACTGCCGATTTCCTTGCACTGCTGCAGAACGCTGATCTGGCCAACGGCGCCGTCGAAGCCGCCAAGTGCCAGATGTGCCACTCGTTAGATGCGGGCGGACCAGTCCTGCTTGGGCCGCCACTTTACGACCTGATCGGCAAGGACATCGCCGCTCACGACGGTTTCGCCTATTCCGGCGGTGGTGCGGGCCTGACGGATGTCGAAGGCGTCTGGACCTACCGCAATCTCAGCCAGTATCTCGAACGCCCCAAATCCATCGCGCCTGACACCACGATGTTCTTCGCCGGGATTCCGCGTGAAAGCGCCCGCGCCGACCTTATCGCCTACCTGCGCACGTTGACGCCGGGCGAGCCTGCACCCCTGCCAGAAGCGCTTCCGCCAGGAGTCGTGCTGGATACCGGCCAAACGACGCCAGGCGCAGAGGAGCATCCGGAGGCGACGCCAGAGGACGAACCAGGACAAGCCGCGTCGAACGAGCCGCTGCGTCAGCTGCAGGACGCCTCCAACAGCCTGCAGAGCCAGCCGCTACTGCTCGGGGGTGTCGCGCTCGTGCTCTGCGCCCTGATGGTATTCGTGATCGCCCTCACACGACGCTCGTCCCGCGCGGCGCGGGCTGAACTGGGTGATGCGCGCTCCGCTGCGACCGACGGGTTCCAAGACGAGACAGAGCTAACTGCGTCTCAGGTCCTTGCCGGCGCCGTCCTTCAGGAGGCGGAAGACACGCTCTTCATCTCCTACGCCCACGACGATAACGACAAGGTCGAGCCGGTTGTGAAGATCGTGAAGTCCAACGGTCGCGAGGTCTGGATCGACAAGGGCGGCATCCAGGCCGGCGACGGATGGGCCGGCGAGATTGTCCGCGCCATCAAGGCCGCTGGTGGGGTGATGGTGATGTGTTCGCAGCGCGCCTTCGAAAGCGATCATATCAAGCGCGAGA
>JBHIWT010000005.1:0-42191 GCA_041987265.1 Hyphomonadaceae bacterium | reverse complement strand
TTGTCAGCCGGCCAGCCATAACCATTCAGCCACACCACATCGATGTCGGACGCGCGCTGCGCCATGCCTTCCTCGAGAATACGCGCGCCCTCGTTGATCATCGGGAATACGCACTCCTCAATGATCTCCTCAGCCGTCACCGAGCGCTGCGGCAGACCGGACTGCGCGGCGAACTCCTTCACGATCGCCGCCACTTCATCCGAAGGCGTCCCGTTGCGTTCCGCATCGTAATCGTAATACCCGGCGCCCGATTTCTGGCCCCGGCGCGGCGTCCGTTCACAGATCATGTCCCGCAGCGGGTTGGCCGTCTTCGCGCCCGGCTTCCAGCCGATATCGAGCCCCGCAAGGTCGGACATCTGGAACGGCCCCATGCGGAATCCGAACGCGTTGAACGCTGCATCCACATCCCACGGCATCGCGCCTTGCTTCAGCAGGTGCTGCGCCGGCAGGCCGCGCGCATACAGGATCCGGTTGCCGACAAAGCCCGGACACACGCCAACCAGCGCAGCCACCTTGCCGATCTTCTTGGCCAGATCCATCGACGTCGCGATCACCGTGTCCGACGTCTTCGCCGCGCGCACGATCTCCAACAGCTTCATCACGTTGGCCGGCGAGAAGAAGTGCAGCCCGATCACATCCTCCGGACGCTTCGTCACCGAGGCGATCTCGTTGATATCCAGAGCCGAGGTATTCGTCGCCAGGATCGCGCCGGGTTTGCAGATCGCGTCCAGCTTGGTGAAGATCTCCTTCTTCACGCCCATGTCCTCGAACACCGCCTCGATGATCAGGTCGCAATCGGCAAGATCGTCCATGCTCAGCGAAGAAGAGATCCGCGCCATCCGCTCCGGCACTTCCTCCATCGGGAACCGGCCGCGCGACGCTGAACGCTCGTAATTCTTCTGGATCACACCCAGACCACGATCCAGCGCTTCCTGCTTCGTCTCCACGATGTGCACCGGAATGCCGACATTCACGAAGTTCATCGAAATCCCGCCGCCCATCGTCCCGGCGCCGATAACCCCCACCTTTGCGATCGGCTTGATCGGCGTGCCTTCCGGCAGCCCCTCGACCACCCAGGCCTTCTTGGTGGCCGCGCCAATGTATTCAGCGACGGCTTCTTTCGGTTCGATCGGATCGACAAGCGACATGGCGTTTCCTCAGATGGTATCGGATGAAATTTCGAGACTTCCGTGCCGCGCCGCGCCGAAATCGTCAACCGGCCCGGCCCGCACGGGCGAATGGGGCTCACCCTTCTGGCGCATTTCCACGGGCCACGCTACGCTTCGTCAAAACAAGGCCGGCAAACGGCCATCTCGGGAGGAAGATCATGATCCGCACCACAACCATCGCGATTCTGGCCGCCGCCGGCCTCGCCGCCTGCTCGCCTGAAACCGTCACCACAACCGCCGAAGCGCAGGCTGCGCCCGCCGTCCCGGACCAGAAAGACCCGCTCCTTTCCGCTGTCGGCATCGGCGTATCCGACCTCGACGTCTCGACCGACTTCTACGTCAACGTCATGGGCATGGAAAAAGTCCGCACCTACGAGCTCAGCTACATGAACGAAGTGCTGCTGCGCTATCCGGACAACGAAAGTTACATCGTCCTGATGCACTGGATCGACGGCTCGGAGCGCAACTACAAGGACCTCCCCATCAAGATCGTCCAGCGCGTCTCCGATCCCATGGCGCTCGCCAACAAGATCCGCGCAGCCGGCTACGAAGTCACCCGCGAGCCCCAGCCATCCGAAGCCGTCGGCGGCGCCGTCGTGGGCTTCGCCCTCGACCCCGACGGCTACACGCTCGAAATATTGCCGCTCCGCCAGCCCCCTCCCGAGGAATAAGCCCATGCGCCTCAAATTCCCCCGTATCACACCGCTTCGCGACAGCGAGATGGACGAGGAACAGTCCGCGCGCATCGCCAAGGCGCGCACCGCCACAGGCGACGCCCTCAACATCTTCCGCACCCTCGTGCGCGCGCCCGACGCCTTCCGCGCCTTCCAGTGGTGGGGCGGCTACGTCCTGTCGCGCAATCACCTCTCGCCCCGCGATCGGGAGATCCTCATCCTGCGCACCGGTTGGCTCTGCAAGTCGGGCTATGAATGGACGCAACACCACCGCATCGGTCTGCAGTCCGACCTCACCGCCGAAGAAATCGAAGCCATCAAGACCGGCGCCCGCGCCGAAAATTGGACGCCGGAAGAACGCGCCCTCCTGCTCGCCGCTGATGAACTCCACCGCGACCAGTTCATCACCGACGACACCTGGGCCCAGCTCCACGGCCATTTCAACGAACGGCAATTGATGGACGTCGTCTTCACCTGCGGCCAGTACACCCAGGTTTCGATGATCCTCAATTCCTTCGGCGTGCAGCTCGACGAAGGCCAGACCCTCGATCCCGATCTCGACCATACGAAATAGCGCTGCTATGACCGGCCGCCTCAAGGACAAGACCGCCATCATCGTCGGCGCCGGCCAGACCGACGGCGACACGATTGGCAACGGACGCGCCATGGCGATCCGCTTCGCACAGGAAGGTGCGACTGTCTTCTGCGTCGACAGGAACCTCGCCAGCGCGCAGGAAACCGCCGCCATGATCGAAGCCGAAGGCGGCAGGGCCATCGCCAATCAGGCCGACGTCACCGACACGGCCCAGTGCGCCGCCCTCGCCGCCGCCGCCAACAACCAGCTCGGCCGCATCGACATTCTCGTCAACAATGTCGGCGTCGGCTCCGGCGACGCCCCACCCCACGCCATCGAGGAGGAAGCGTGGGACCGCATCATGGACATCAACCTCAAGTCCATGGCCATGACCATCCGCCACGTCCTGCCCGTCATGCGCCAGCAGAAGTCCGGCGCCATCCTCAACATCTCATCGCTGGCCGCCATCGCCGGTCATCACATGGTCACCTACGAAGTCTCCAAGATGGGTGTGAACCGCCTCACCACGGTCACAGCCGGCGGCAACGCAAAATACAACATCCGCTGCAACTGCATCATGCCCGGCCTGATCGACACGCCGATGGCCATCACCTCCATCTCGAAGTCCCGCGGCGTCTCAGCCGACCAGCTCCGCGCCGAACGCAACGCCCGCGTGCCGATGGGCCACATGGGCTCCGCCTGGGATATCGCCAATGCGGCGCTGTTTCTGTGCTCGGACGAAGCGAGCTTCATCTCGGGCGCAATTCTGCCCGTGGACGGGGGCATGTCGGTCCGTATTGGCTGAGAATACAGGTCGATCGGGCTGCTTCAGGTCAGTCCGTCACATCCTGAATTTTCAGTAAAAATAAACCGATGAGGCGTAGGGGTCGGGTTTGGTCGGTAGATGCCATGCTCGGAAAGAAGAACGCAAAAAGGGCGGGGGTTTTAACGGATCGCATCAAGGCGATTTCCGATCCGAATGCGCATGCCGAAACCGAATACGTCGACACCCACATCCGCAATGACGGCCGCGCCAAGCGCGAACCCACCTACAAGCAGGCGACGATCCAGATGCGCACCGGCGAACGCGTGCCCGTCGTCGTGAAGAACGTCAGCGCAACCGGCGCCCGCATCGACTATTTCAAATCGGTTCCGCTTTCCGATGTCGTCTACCTCATCGAACCCACGCTCGACATCGCCACCTGGTGCGACGTCATCTGGGAGCGCGACAACAGCGCCGGGCTGCGATTCCTGCCGGGCTGAACCAGTCCGCTGCGCTGCGACCGAAAAGCGACTATGCAGCCGCACGCTGCAGGCACAGACTGACCCGATGATCGACCAGACCAACCCGTCCCCGCGCAGCGCCAGCGTCTGGCCAGCCATCCGGCGCGGCCTGCGCCTGAAATGCCCGCATTGCGGCGAAGGCCCGATCCTCGCCGGCTACCTCAAGCCGGCGTCGTCTTGCAGCGTCTGCCACGAAGACTTCTCCGAGCTGCGCGCCGATGATGGCCCGGCATGGGCCACGCTCATCGTCGTCGGCCACCTCGTCTCGCCGGCTTTCCTCCTGTTCGCGACGCCGAACGAAACCCTGCGCTGGCTGGGCTTCGCCCTCGTGCTGACGATCATGCTGTCGATGGTCTTCTTCCTCCAGCCGAGGATGAAGGGGCTCTTCATGTCGATCATCTGGCACAACCGCGCCGGCCAGGCCGAGGCCCTGCCGCCTGCGGACTAACCCTCTCCGGTCGATACGGTATCCAGCTGGTCACCGCTCGCCCCGCGCATGCGGGGACCCAGTTATTCAGCAACTGGATTCCGCAGGCCTAGGAACGAGCGCTAACAGGATCGGCAGGACCAGGCGATCTAGATATCGCCGCTCTTCAACAGATCCTTGTCGTCCTCGGTCAGCGGCGTCACCATCCACGACACTTTCGAGCGTAGCCACCGGTCGAAACTGTCGACCAGCGAATAGATCGCCGGAACGATCATCAGCGACAGCACCGTTGACGAGATCAGGCCGCCGATCACCGCAACGGCCATCGGCTGGCGGAAGCCCGCCCCTTCGCCAAGCCCCAGCGCTGTCGGCACCATGCCCGCAGACATCGCAACCGTCGTCATCACGATCGGCCGCGCCCGTTCACGGCACGCTTCAAGGATCGCCTCATAGGTCGAGCTGGTGTGCTCTTCCGCCTCGATCGCGAACTCCACCAGCAGGATGGAGTTCTTCGCTGCAACCCCGAGCAACAACACGCACCCGATCATGACCGGCATGGACACTTCCATCCCGGCGATGTGCAACGCGATGAACGCGCCAAGGAAGCACAATGGCAGCGACAACAGGATCGTCACCGGCCGGAAGATCGACCGGAACAGCAACACCATGACCGAGTAGATCAGCGCGACGCCAGACAAGAGCGCGACAATGATCCCGCCGAACATCTCGGCTTCGGCCTGCTCGTTGCCAATACGCGAGCGCTCGATCCCGTCCGGCAGGTTCTGCATCGTCGGGGTCTGGTCCACCGCCGATGTCGCCTGGCCAGACGTAGAGCCCGGCCCGAAGTCCGCCTGCACGGACGCGCTCCGCTTGCGGTCCAGACGGGTGATCTTGCCCGGTCCGGCCTCGAAGCTGATATCGGCCACCGCGCCCAACGTCGTCGTCCGCCCGTCCAGCGTCGGCACGCGCAACAACGCCAGCTCGGCAAGGTTCGTACGCACCTCATCCGGTAGACGCACGCGGATCGGCAAGCGCTGCTCGCCCTCCGAATACTTCGCCGTATTCGCCTCGATGTCGCCGGTCGTCGCGATCCGCGCGACCTGCGCAATCGCCGCCGTCGAAACGTTCAGCCGCGACGCCTCGCTCGCCTTCGGACGGATCACCAGTTCCGGCCCCGGAGGCGCCGGGAACATCCGCGGATTGCGAATCTCCTCGAGCTGCCGCATGTCGCGCAGCAGCGCAAGCTGGGTCTCTTCCAGGAGGTCGCCATCATCGCCGGTCAGCAGGATGTTGACGTCCGCCCCACCCGGGCCGCCGCCCGTCATCAGGGCCGTCACGCGGATATCCGGGATCTGGCGCAATTGCGGACGGATGTGCTGCTTCAGCTCTTCCGTCGACATCTCGTGATGATCCACCATCACCAGTGTCGCCGTACCCGAAGTCACGCCCGAGCCCATACCCGTCATCGCAGCTTCAGAACCGCCGCCGCCGATCGAGATGAACACATCATCGGTATCCGGCTGCGCCGTCAGCAGCGCATTGAGATCGTCTGCGGCGCGCTCCATCTGCGCAACCGTCGTTCCCGGCGGCGCATCAATCTGGAACTGGATGTAGCCGGGATCTTCCGTCGGGATGAAGCCCTGCGGCAAGGTCGCCGCCGCAACCACGGTCAACAGGAATGAAAAACCGCCAATCACGCACGTGATGAAGCGATGCCGCAGGCACCATTTCAACGGCATTTCGTAGAAAGCCGGCAGCTTCCGCACATCAAGCGTATGCTTCGGCGTCTTCATGAAATAGGCGCACATCAACGGCGTCACGAACCGCGCAATCGCCAGCGAGAACAACACCGCGACAGCCACGGTAATGCCGAACTCGATGAAGAACTGACCCGGTATGCCCGGCATGAACGACACCGGCAGGAACACCACCGCAATCGCCGCCGTACACGCCACAACCGCAAGGCCGATCGCATCCGCGCCTTCCAGCGCGGCGCGGAACGGCGTCTGCCCCGTCAGCGTCCGCTTCTGGATGTTCTCGATCTCCACGATCGCGTCATCCACCAGAATCCCGATCACCAGCGTCAGCGCCAGCAACGTCACCACGTTCAGGCTGAAGCCCAGCAGGGAGATCACGAAGAAGGTCGGAATCAGAGAAAGCGGCATCGCCGTCGCCGCAATCAGCGTCGCCCGCCAGTCCCGCAGGAACAGGAACACGACCAGCGCCGCCAGGATCATGCCTTCGATCAGCACCGCCTCGGTCGCATGGAAGTTGGCGCGCGTGTCATCGGTGATGGAAAAGATCTTGGTGATCTCCAGCCCCGGATGCTCCGCCTCCAGCTTCTCGATCGCGGCCAGAACGCCGTCTTCGACATCCACCTCGCTGGCGGTGTCCACCTTGACGACGTTGAACCCGGCCACAGGCCGCCCGTTCAAACGCGCAAACCCGCGCACCTCGCCCGTGCCGTCGCCAACCGCTGCGACATCGGACAGGCGCACATAGGTGCCGTTGCGGATCGGGATCTGCAGGTCGCGTATCCCTTCCACGGTCACCGACTCGCCGATCACGCGCAGCGTCGTCTCGGATCCGCCGACCTCGGCGCGTCCACCGCCATAGTTCCGGAAATACTGGCGCAGCGCATTGTTTACTTCCGCTGCGATCACGCCAAGCGAGGCCATACGCACCGGATCCAGCGTCACGTTGATCTCACGATCCACGCCGCCAACGCGCAACACCTGGCCCACACCACGTACAGCCTGCAGCTCGCGCGAAATCCGGTCGTCGATGAACCACGACAGATCCGTCGGCGCCATGTCCGGCGCGCTGACGGCGAACGTCATCAGCGTCCCGCCGGTGAAGTCCGGCGCGGAAATGATCGGCTCCTGGATATCCTGCGGCAGCTCGATCCGGATCTGGTCGATCCGCGACTGCACGTCATCCTTGGCTTTCTGCAGGTTGGTCCCGATTTCGAACTGCACGATCGTCGTCGATGCGCCCAGCGACACGTCGGACTGGATGATATCGATCCCCGGCAGCGTCGCGATGGAATTCTCCACCAGCCGCGTCACCTGGTTTTCCAGCTCGGTCGCCGCCGCGCCGTCCTGCGGCACGGTCACGATCACCGCGGGAAAGGCGATGTTCGGGAATTGTTTGATGGGAAGCTGCGTGTACGAGAAAATCCCCGCAATCGTCAGCAACGTGAACATGACGACGACCGGAATGGGATTCCGGATCGCCCAGCTTGATACGCGAAGGTTCATTGCTGGCCCGCCTGCCCCACGTTGGCCACGCCGCGCGCCGCGTTGTCATCAACCGGCTCGATCACGTCGCCCTCAAGGGCGAACGCTGCGCCAGTCGCCAGCACGCGAGCGCCAGCCTCAACGCCCTGCACCACCTGGACGTAATCGCCGATGCGATCGCCCAGCTTCACAGGAGCGCGTTGCAATTGATTGGTGTCGTCAACGACCATCAATACCGGACCGCCCGCCTCATAGCGGATCGCCCCGGCCAGAACCGTCAGGATCTCGTCGGTATCGCCGGCGAACCGCGCCTCGGCGAAGCTCCCCGGACGCAGCGCATCATCATACGGCAATTCGATACGCGCCCGGCCAAGTCCGGTGCGCTCGTCCACACGCGGGCTTACGAACCGCACAACGCCCTCGAACGTCTCGCCGCTCGGCAGGCTCACAAACGCCGTCTCGCCAACGCTCAGGTGCGCCAGCTGCGTATCCGGCAGTTCCGCATCGAGTTCGACGAGGCCGTCGCGCGCAATGCGGAAGTAAGGCGTCATCGCGCCCGCACTGGCGATCTCGCCGGGACGGATGCTCCGCTCCAGGATCATGCCGGCCACCGGCGCACGCAGCGTCATGCGCGACTGGCGAACCTTCATCTCGTTGACCGCAGCTTCCGATGCATTCACCGACGCGCGCGCCTGCAGCGCTTCCATGCGGCGCATCTCGATCATCTCTGCGGACATGGCGCCCGCTTCGCCGAGGCTTTCGGCACGGGCCAACTGGCTATCCTTGAAGTCCGCCGTGGCGCGCTGCGTCGCCATCGTCGCTTCGGCCTGTGCGATCTGCGCCTGCAGCAGGGCGCCGTCCAGCTGCGCCAGTCGCGCGCCCTTCTCGACCCAGTCGCCCTCGTCGACATAGACGCTGGCGACGCGGAAGCCCGAAAGCTCCGAACCAACCGCCGCTTCCTCGCGAACGACCAGACGGCCGGTCGCCACGATCTCTTCCGACAGGCTGCGGCGCTCCACGCGCGTCACGCGCATCGACTGGGCGTCGCCAACATTGGCGCGCGCCGGCTGCGCTGTTTGGCCAACGGGCGCTTCTGCGGCCGGAGCGGGTTTCTGACCGCAGCCGCCTAGGGCCAGCGCCAGCGCGCCGACGCCGATTGTCATCACTTTGCGCGATTGCATGCTTTTATATTCCTTGCGCGTTTCGGGGAGTTCTTATCTAGTATTTTGTTTTTATGTACTTTATCTGACCCTGAGGCCAGCAATCAAACCTTTGGTCAATTCCACCGCCTGATGCGTTTTCATCGGCGATCGATATCGACCCAGCCTTCTCTATACACTACTCGAAGTTAGATGGAAACTCCCGCGTTTCCATTTCGCATCCGTGTATGGATTGAAATAGTGGGTATCGGGTTAAATGGACCAGTTTTTTAAGCGTAATCTCCACCACGAACGGCCGATCTGACATGTCGCCAGTCGATCCCACCAACCCGGATAACGACCTGCGTGACCGTATCCTGTCAGCAGCGCGCAGAATCTTTCTCGACGGCGCCCCTGAATCCGCAACCATGGACGCCGTCGCCCAGACCGCCGGCATGTCCAAGAAGACCATCTACCGCGAGTTCAAGAGCCAGCTCGAACTCATGGTCGCCCTGCTCAGCGAAAACCGCTCCGATTTCGGCAATGTCCCGCAACCCGACCCGGACACGCCGCTCGAAGATCAGCTCACCGACCTGATCGTGCGCGTCATGTCGTTCGTGATGGCGCCGCGTTCGATGGCCCTGATCCGGCTGATCGTATCAGAGGTCCGCCGCTATCCCGAACTCCTCAAGGAACACAAACAGCGCGGCCTGCCCGTTGAAATCGTCTCCGACTGGTTCCGCCACGATATCGTTCGCGAACGCTACAAGTTCGACGATCCTGACGACGTCGCCGCCATGCTGGTCGGCATGATCGCGCAGGACGCCGCCTTCAAGCTGATCTTCCTGCCCACCGAAACGCTGCCGCCGCAGGAGCTCGAACGCCGCGCCCGCACCGGCGTCGGCATCTTCCTGCGCGGTCTCGAAAAATCTGGATAGGCGTGTCGCGCCCTACCAGCGCTTCTCCAGCCGCGAACGCAACCAGATCGCCGCGCCGTTGATCGCGATCATGAACACCAGGAGGATCAGGATCGCCGCTGAGGTCCGCTCCTCCCACGCCACCTCGGCGCTGTCAGACCACAGGAAGATCTGAACCGGCAACGCGCTCGAAGGCTCGGTGATGCTGGAGGGAATCTCGGTCACGAACGCCACCATCCCGATCATCAACAAGGGCGCCGTCTCGCCCAGCGCCCGCGCCATGCCGATGATCGAACCGGTCAGGATCCCCGGCGCCGCATTCGGCAGCTTGTGGTGAAATACCGCCTGCGTGTGCGACGCGCCAAGGCTCAGCGCCCCGTCGAATATCCCGCTCGGCACCGCTTTCAACGCAGCGCGCGTCGCAATCATGATCGTCGGGAAGGTCATGAACGCCAGCACGATCCCGCCGACCAGCGGCGCCGACCGCGGCATCCCGAAGAAGTTCAGGAACACCGCCAGACCCAAAAGACCGAACACGATCGACGGCACAGCCGCCAGGTTGTTGATGTTGATCTCGACAAAGTCGGTGAACGCATTCTTCGGCGCGTATTCTTCAAGATAGACCGCCGCCCCGACGCCCAGCGGGAACGCCAAAAGGAAGGTAACGAACATCGTCAGCACCGAGCCGACCACCGCGCTCGCCACACCCGCCAGTTCCGGATCGCGGCTGTCGGGCGAGGTGAACAGCGTCCAGTTGAACTGCGACCTGACCTCGCCGCTCTCACGCAGCTCCTGCACCCATTCGATCTGCTTGTCGGAAACGCGTCTCAGACTCTCGTCGATATCCGTCGTCAGATTGCCCTTCAGGTACTGATCGACATCATCGGAAACCGGCGCCGTCACCGAGATCGTTTGCCCGACCAGCGACGGATCATTGTAGACCTGCTGGCGAATGATATCCGTCGCGCCCGACGCCGATACGATCCCGAACACATCGCGACGATCGCCCCGGTCCTCGCCGATGTCGAACCGTTCGTACATCGCCTGTTGCACCACGGCGCGATAATTCGCGAGGCGCAGTGCATCCGGATCCCGCGCGCCGTCCGGGTCCAGCGCCGCCTCGTCCAGCACCGCGTCAAAGGTGATCACGTTCTGGGAAAACGCGCTCGCCCCGGTCCCGACAATACTGGCCAAAAGCCACACCAGCGCCGCAACGGCGAAGACGATCGCGCCCACGCCGGCGGCGTGAAACACAGTATCCGCGCGCCGCCGGCTCTTCAGCTTGGCGATTGCGCGGTCTGTCGTATGCGGCGACGGGCTACTCATATTTTTCCCGGAACTTCCTGACGATGTTCAGAGCGAAGATGTTCAACACCAGCGTGATCACGAACAGCACCAGCCCCAGCGCGAACGCCGCGCGCGTCTTGGCGCTGTCGAATTCCTGATCCCCGGTCAGCAGCGCAACGATCTGAACCGTCACCGTCGTCACCGCATCGAACGGGTTGCCGGTCAGGTTCGCCGCCCTGCCCGCCGCCATCACCACGATCATCGTCTCGCCGATCGCCCGGCTGATCGCCAGCACGAACGCGCCCATGATCCCCGGCAGCGCGCTGGCGAAGACCACCTTGCTCGTTGTCTCGAACCGCGTCGCTCCCAGCGCATACGAACCATCCCGCATCGATTGCGGCACAGCGTTGATCACATCATCAGACAGCGAAGACACCAGCGGAATGATCATCACGCCCATCACCGAACCGGCCGCAATCGCACTCTGCGTCGGAATCGCCAGCCCCATCGACTCGCCCAGCGCGCGGATCGTCGGCCCGACAGCCAGCAACCCGAAGAACCCGTAGACAACCGTCGGAATGCCCGCCAGCACCTCGATCACCGGCTTGACCAGCGCCCGCACCCGCTTGTCGGCGTATTCCGACAGGTAGATCGCGATCATCAGCCCGATCGGTCCGGCCACCAGGATCGCGACAGCCATCACAAGGAACGTGCCGGTGAACACCGGCACCGCGCCGAACGCGCCCGATTGCCCGGCCTGATCCGCCCGCAACGCAGTCTGCGGCGACCACTGCAACCCGGTCAGGAATTCGATCGGCGAAACTTCGGCGAAGAACAGCACGCTCTCATAAAGAAGCGAGGCGATGATCCCCAACGTCGTCAGAACCGCAACGACCGAGCACGCGCCCAGAACGGCCTGAACGATCCGCTCGACATGTGTCCGCGCGCGAAAGTCCGGCCGCGCCAGCGTGTAGGCGACCGCGAACATCCCTAGCGCCGTCACCGCCACCAGCGCGAACGCCACCAGACGCGACAGGCTCGGCGCAAACGCCATCAACAGGCACAGCACCACGAATGTCGGAACGCCGATCAGCCACCCGGCCAGATAACCGTGATAACTGGCGCGCGAATGCATCCGCTGGCCGGAAGCTCCGGCGCGCATCATCACGACACGGCGTGACAGGAAGAAGCCCCCGATCACAGCCAGCGCCGCAAAGACCAACAAACCGATCAAGTCGCAGCCCCGATTCTCGATCCCTTAGAGCGCCCCGGACCGCCGGCGCGATCCTACTCGTCGTGCGAATACCCGGTCCCGTTGACCACCGCGTCACGATAGGTCGCGCGGTCCGCATCCGTCAGCGGCACAAGCCCGATTTCCTCCAGATAGCCGCCCTCGGCAGCCGCCTCGTCAGAAAGGAACTCCAGCGCATAGTCACGGATCGACGGCAATTCAGCCATGTGCGCGGCTTTCACGTAGAAATACAGCGAACGCGAAATCGGGTATTCGCCAGTCGTGATGTTGGAAAAGCTCGGCTCCGCGGCGTCAACGCTCGCGCCTTTGATCTTGTCAGTGTTCTGAGCAAGGAAGGAATAGCCGAACACGCCAACCGCGCTCGGCGTGTTCACCAGCGTCTGAACGATGACATTGTCGTTCTCGCCGCTATCGATCCAGCGGCCGTCCTCGCGCAGCGTATGCGAAGCCGCCTGGAAAGCGTCCCCGTCGCTCGCAGCCAGTTCAGCAAGGCACGAATAGGTTTTCGCGCCGCCTTCCATCGCGATTTCGACGAAGGCGTCGCGCGTGCCTGATGTCGGCGGCGGGCCATAGGCCTCGATCGTCGTCGCAGGAAGGGCAGGATCGATATCCGCCCACGTCTGATTGGGGTTGTCGATCATCGTGCAATCGTCATCCGCCGTCGGCAGCTGCTTTGCGAACGCCTGGAACACCTGCTGCAGGGTCAGGTTCATTTCCGGCGCTTCGCGCATATTGCCGATGACGATGCCGTCATAGCCGATCATCACTTCCACAACGTCGCCGACGCCGTTCGTCGCGCACGTCGCCAGCTCGCTGGCCTTCTGACGGCGCGATGAATTGGTGATGTCCGGCGTGTCCATGCCCGCGCCGTCGCAGAACAGTTTGTGGCCGCCGCCGGAACCGGTCGATTCCACCACGACGTTGACGCCGGTCTTGTTCTTGAATTCCTGCGCGACCTTGGTCGAGAACGGATATACCGTCGACGAACCGACAATCCGGATCTCGCTGCGCTGGGTCGCCGCCGGCGCAGCTGCAGTATCGCCGCCGCCGGGCGCTTCGCCGCCGCCACAAGCTGCAACACCCGCCGCGAGCACGCCGCCAGCAAGAAAGGTTCTGAGTTTCATGGATTTCACTTCCATCAGCGCAAGACGCCTGATCAGGCTGGATTCCGTCCGCCGGCCACTCCTGCCAACGAATGACGAAGTTTTTGTGACAGTCCCTAGAAGTCGAACTGAAGACGCACAACAATTCCCGAAACATCGTCGGATTCTGTCCCCGACGCGACCTCCGCGGCGAACGCTGAATCAAGCCCCGACGTGCTCATGCCGTAAGCCACATCGCCCCAGAAGGCGTTGATTCCCAAGCGTGAATACGCTGTCGGCCACCAGTCCGCGCCCACAATCACGGTATCCAGCTCACCGCCGTCCACACCGGAATCGCTCTGATCGATCGAATCCAGCCTCGCGACAATGGACCACGCCCCGTTGCCGCCTTCGCCGAGCCCGGCGTCGACCTTCGGCCTGTCGAACTTGCCGCCCTTGTAGACGCGCCGCCCGCCGAGAAACATCCCGGCCTCAAGGTAATAGCCCTGCAGCTGCGGGTCGCCGCCTGCGCATGCAACGCAATCGGAGTCCGTCACGCCATACTCCCCCGCCGCCCAAAAGTTGGAGATCAGGGCCGCAGCCTCCACGCCGACGAAACGATCTCTGTCGGCGATCGAACCCGTCGAGATCACCCGTCCGGGAATATGAGCATAGGGACGCTGCCGATACCGGATCAGTCCCGAATCATCGCCCTGCTCGCGGTAGCGGACCGAAGCGCCAAGATGCACCAGGTCGCCCTCGCCCAACGGGATCGCATAGGTTCCGCGCGCCGCCACCGCTACACCGCCGTCGGCCGCGCTGGCGTTGAGGTTCTCGCCGAATACGCCCACCGCAAAAGTGTAATTGTCGCCCGAACGGTGCGCCTGAACGCCCAGCCGGCGGTCAAACTCGAACGCATTGACGAACCCTGCGCGCTCATGGGTCGAAATGAACCGCGACGATGTCTGCTCATCCAGCGAATTGGGCGTCTTCATCTGCCCGGCCCGCACCTTCCAGCCATTTGCGACCAAGAAGTCGAGATAGGCGTCCGTCACCGCGACATCGCCGCTGCTGTCGGTGTTGAGTTCCGCCTTGTAGCCAATCGCATCAGACAGGTCGCCGGCGACCGCCAGGCGAATCCGCCGCGCCTCACCGGACGAAACGTCCAGATCCGCGGTGTCAGCCTCGACAATGTTGAAATCGAGCATCACCCGGCCGGAAAGCTCGATCGTCGGCTCGTCCGCGAACGCAGGAGCTGAAAACGCGGCGACTACGCCCGCCGCAACGCTGGAAACCAGGAATTTTCGTGACATTTGGCTCTGCCGGCTAGGTGTCCGAGGCCGCCTCTTTATACCTCGCCCGCCCTGTGCGACAGTTCGATGACACATTGATGACAGTTACGCGACGTCGCGCAAAAATAATCTGTATGCGGACGGAATGTCGCGGTGGCGCCCTGCGTTGTTCCGCCCGCCCACATCCTTCCTGCGCAGGCGTGCAAACCCTTTCCGTTCGCGGTAAGTGTCATTCCTGAAACAGAAAATCGGCCCCGAGAGCGGGCCAAGAGGGAGCGACCACGTGCGAGAGATCCAGCACTTCATCAACGGCAAGGCCAATCCGGGTCAGTCCGGCCGCACAGGCGACGTCTACGATCCCAATACCGGCAAGGTGCAGGCGAAGGTCGCCCTCGGCGGCGCAGAAGAAGTCGCCGAAGCCGCCGCTGCCGCCTCAGTCGCCTTCCCCAAATGGGCCGCAGCCAATCCCCAGCGCCGCGCCCGTGTCATGTTCGAATTCAAACGCCTGATCGAAGCCAATATGGACGAGATGGCGGAGCTGCTCTCCTCCGAGCACGGCAAGGTCGTCGCCGATTCGAAAGGCGACATCCAGCGCGGCCTCGAAGTCGTCGAGTTCGCCTGCGGCATCCCGCATCTCCAGAAGGGCGAATACACCGAAGGCGCCGGCCCCGGCATCGACGTCTTCTCCATGCGCCAGCCCTTGGGCGTCTGCGCCGGCATCACGCCGTTCAACTTTCCGGCCATGATCCCCTGCTGGATGTCCGCCGTCGCCATCGCCTGCGGCAACACCTTCATCCTCAAGCCGTCGGAGAAGGATCCGTCCGTCCCCGTCCGCCTCGCCGAACTCTTCCTTGAAGCCGGCGGCCCGGAAGGTGTCCTCAACGTCGTCCACGGCGACAAGCAGGCCGTCGACGCCATCCTCACCCACCCTGACATCAAGGCCGTCTCCTTCGTCGGCTCGTCCGACATCGCCCAATACGTCTATTCAACCGGCGCGGCCCACGGCAAACGCGTCCAGGCGATGGGCGGCGCAAAGAACCACGGCATCATTCTTCCCGACGCCGACATGGATCAGGCTGTGAAAGACATCGTCGGCGCCGCCTACGGCTCGGCCGGCGAACGCTGCATGGCGCTGCCTGTCGCCGTCACCGTCGGCAAGAAGACCGGCGATGAATTCGTCGAGCGCATGCTGGACGCCGCGAAAGGACTCAAGGTCGGCCACTCGACCGACCCCGACGCCCATTACGGCCCGGTCGTCTCCGCCGCTCACAGGAAGCGCATCGAGGACTACATCCAGATCGGCGTCGAAGAAGGCGCCGACCTCAAACTCGACGGCCGCGGCCTTACCCTGCAGGGCTCCGAAGACGGCTACTTCATCGGCCCATCCCTGTTCGACAACGTCAAGCCGAACATGAAATCCTACCAGGACGAGATCTTCGGCCCCGTCCTCCAGGTCATGCGCGCCGAAACGCTTGAGGAAGCAGCCGCCCTCCCGTCCAACCATCAGTACGGCAACGGCGTCGCCATCTTCACCCAGAACGGCCGCGCCGCCCGCGAATTCGCGCAACAGGTCAATGTCGGCATGGTCGGCATCAACGTCCCGATCCCGGTCCCGGTCAGCTACCACACCTTCGGCGGCTGGAAACGCTCCGCCTTCGGCGACACCAACCAGCACGGCCCCGAAGGCGTAAAGTTCTGGACCAAGATCAAGACCGTCACCCAACGCTGGCCGGAGGGCGAACAGGAAGACTCTTCCTTCATCATCCCGACGATGAGGTGAGCCCCCCACAATTTGTCATCCCGCACGCAGGCGCGCAGCGCCGGAGATGCGGGATCCATTCCTCAACCATCCCGACTGCAGAACGATGGATCCCGGATTGCGCTGCGCGCCTCCGGGATGACAATTAAGGAGAGAAATCCTTCCGGATGACAATCGGGCCAATTCGTTGTCCAACTCCAGCCTCGGAAACCGGACACGCACGCCATGAAGCAAATCGAAGCCACAGTAACCGGCGGCTGCCAGTGCGGCGCGATGCGCTATCGCACCGACGTCATGCTCGACAATGCCCACCTCTGCCATTGCCGCATGTGCCAGAAGGCCGTCGGCAACATCTTCGCCGCGCTCGTCGCCACGCCCAACGCCAACCTCGTCTGGACGCGCGGCCAGCCCTCGGTGTTCAAAAGCTCCGACCACGCCGAACGCGGCTTCTGCAACCAGTGCGGCACCCCGCTCTTCTACAACAGCCTCGATAACGACCGCATCAACCTGACGATCGGCTCGCTCGACGATCCGAACCTTTTCCCGCCCGGCGGCGAAGTCGGCGCAGAAGCCAAGGTCAGCTGGTTCAGCAGCATCACCGGCTTCGACCACAGCGCCGAAACCGGCGCAGATGGCGAGGAAGCCTGGGCCCAATCCATCCAGAAAACCTCACGCCAACACCCTGATCATGATACGGGTGCGTGGCCCCCGAAGACCTAGCCACATCGACAGTTGTCATCCCGCACGAAGGCGCGCAGCGCCGAAGATGCGGGATCCATTTCTAGACATTCGAACTGTCCGATGTTGGCTCCCGGACCATGCTGCGCCTCTCCGGGATAACAATCGTGAATCCCACTAACGATCAGCTCGCCAACCGGCCTTCAGCAACTTCGGATACAGGTCCTCCCAGTGAGGATTGCTCTCTTCGATCAGCGCGATCTTCCAATCTCGCCGCCAGCGCTTGATCTTCTTCTCCCGTGCAATCGCAGCATTCACGTCGCGATGGTCTTCAAACCACACCAGCCGCTTCACTTCATATCGCGAGGTAAATGTAGAACCTTCGCCCTCCCGATGCTCCCAGGCCCGTCCGATCAGATCATTGCTCACGCCGGTGTAAATCGTCCCAAACGGCTTCGACGCCAGCATGTAGACAAAATAGATGCGCTCCCCGACCATTTGGGTACAGTGCGCACACAACCCACACTTGTCATCCCGCACGCAGCGAAGCGGAGATGCGGGATCCATTCCTGAACCAGCTCAATCGCTGGAAAATGGACCCCGGATTGCGCTTCGCGCCTCCGGGGTGACAACAGAAAGAGCTTCGAATGACCGACTTCAAAACCCTCACCCTCGAATCCGACAACCGCATCGCGACGATCACCCTCAATCGGCCCGACAGCCTCAACGCGCTCAACGCAGAGGTCATGCGCGAAGTCGTCGCCGCGATCCGTTCCGTCGAAGAAAACCCCAACCTCGCCGTCACCATCATCACCGGCGCGGGCCGCGCCTTCGCTGCCGGCGCCGACATCAAGGAGATGCAGCCGCAATCCTTCTCCGACATGTTCCTCGCCGACTACTTCGCCGGCTGGGACTATGTCGCCAGCGCGCGCAAGCCGATCATCGCCGCGGTCAACGGCTTCGCCCTCGGCGGCGGCTGCGAACTCGCCATGATGTGCGACCTCATCATCGCCTCAGACAAGGCCAAGTTCGGCCAGCCCGAGATCAAGCTCGGCGTCGCCCCCGGCATGGGCGGCTCCCAGCGCCTCACCAAGGCCGTCGGCAAGGCCAAGGCGATGGACCTCGTCCTCACCGGCCGCATGATCGACGCCGCAGAGGCCGACCGCATCGGCCTCGTCTCGCGCCTCGTCCCCCACGACGACCTCATGGCCGAAGCGCAGAAGGCCGCCGAAGAGATCGCCTCCTATTCCATCGTCGCCTCAATGGCCGCAAAGGAAATGGTCGCCCGCGCCCTCGAACTCGGCACCACCGAAGGCGTCAAGTTCGAACGCCGCCTCTTCCACGCCCTCTTCGGCTCCCAAGACCAGAAGGAAGGCATGGACGCCTTCATCAACAAACGTGAAGCGAAGTTCGAGGACAGGTGATGGTCCCTGATGACCCGCCCAGACTGCCTACGCGCAAGGATTTCTTGTACCTCTGGATCACCCTGATCGCATGGAGTGCGCTGCTCGGGGCAGCTTGGCTCGGCGGTGTGTTGCTCCTCGGCATCTTGTTTCCAGAACTCAGCGGTCTGAAGTTGGATATTGCGAAGGTCGCAATACTATTCGTGATCGGGTGGCCAGTAACCTGGCTCTACCGAACGATAGCCACACGCGCGCCCTTCCTTCGCGACCGCCTGCCAAAACCCGTTGCAAAGGATGATCAGGCAAACAAATGACACTAACCGAAGAACAAACCCTAATCGTCGAAACCGCGAAGCGATTCGCCGAAGAGCGCCTCGCCCCCAACACCGCGAAGTGGGAGGACGAAGGCGCGCTCGACCGCGCCACGCTGCAGGCCCTCGCCGAGCTCGGCTTCGGCGGCATCTACGTCTCCGAAGACGTCGGCGGCTCGGCCCTCTCCCGCTTCGACGCAGCCCTGATCTTCGAACAGCTCTCGCGCGGCGACATCTCTCACGCCGCCTTCCTGTCGATCCACAACATGGTCGCCTGGATGATCGACTCGTTCGCATCCGACGACGTCCGCAAGGCGTGGCTCCCCAAGCTCACCACCATGGAAACCATCGCCTCCTACTGCCTCACCGAACCCGGCGCCGGCTCCGACGCCGCCAGCCTCAAGACGTCCGCCAAGCGCGATGGAGACGACTACGTCCTCAACGGCGCCAAGGCCTTCATCTCCGGCGCGGGCTTCTCCGACATCTACGTCGCCATGGTCCGCACGTCGGATGACGGCGCGCGCGGCGTCTCCACCCTCATCATCGAAAACGGCACAGAAGGCCTCTCCTTCGGCGCGCCGGAAAAGAAGATGGGCTGGCGCGCCCAGCCCACCGCCATCGTCTCGTTCGACGATTGCCGCGTCCCCGCCGCCAACCGCGTCGGTGAGGAAGGTTCCGGCTTCAAATACGCCATGGCGGGTCTCGACGGCGGCCGCCTCAACATCGCCGCCTGCGCCCTCGGCGGCGCACAGGTCGCGCTGGAAAAAGCCTACGCCTACGCGCAGGAACGCCGCCAGTTCGGCAAGGCCATCGCTGATTTCCAGGCCACCCAGTTCAAGCTCGCCGACATGGAAACCGAGCTCCAGGCCGCCCGCGCCCTGCTCTACACCGCCGCCCAGAAACTCGACGCCAAGGCGCCCGACGCCACCAAGTATTGCGCCATGGCCAAACGCTTCGTCACCGACACGGCCTTCAAAGTCGCCAACGACGCCCTCCAGATCCACGGCGGCTACGGCTACCTCTCAGACTACGGTATCGAACGCATCGTCCGCGACTTACGCGTCCACCAGATCCTCGAAGGCACCAACGAAGTCATGCGCGTGATCATCTCGCGGGAGATGGGGCGGGAGTAAGTTGCACGGGGGCGTTCACCGCCCACGCCGGTCAACCCCCGCTTCCACCGGCTTGTTGCATCTGGCGCGATGCGGCTTCGTCGAAATAGGCCTCGAACCGGTCCTCGAAATTTCTCGAATGCCGGGACAGCCGGCACAGCTCATCGAAATAAGCGACGGCTGATCGCGTGGCGGCCAGAACATACTTGTAATGGTCGGTGTCGGGATCGACGGCCTCCTGCAACGCGCCGTCCTCGCCGTCGACAAACAAGCGCCAGTCGGAGCCATACACGGTCCGCGTGATCCGGTACTCGAACCGCTCCAGCGACACGCGCCGCGGGTGCTTGTCATTGTTGTCGCAAAGCGCGCGCATGTCGCGCCGCAGCTTCTCCGGAGCGCCGCTGAACTGGGGCGGCCGGCTCTCCTGATCATGGACCGCGTTCGCCGGGGCCACGGCGATCAGGTTCGTCGACACCTTCGCATCCGGTCCCAGCAGGATCCGGACGCGTCCGCGATAGTCCTTGCAGTTCTTTGCATTCGCCAGAAGGTCCGCATGCACCTTCTGCTCTCCGGCATAGCCGATGAATTCGTAGAGCCCCTGATAGGCCTCCTCGACGCTGTTGCCGAAGCACGCCACGTTCAAAGGGACAGGTCGCCGTCCCGTTTCGCCTGCGTCAGAGGCCGCGCCCGCCTGTTGCTGCGCTTGCTCCGCGCGCGCGCCGGAAGCGGCCATCGGCGCGACAAACAGCATCGCGGCCACGGCAAACGCCAGACTGAATTCGACCGGCTTGAATCCCATCGTCCCACCCCGTGGCTGTCGCCGCCAGACTACCCGTACGCTGTATCGCGGATCAAGCTGGCTAGCTGTCGCCGCCGACCACCGGACAGCTCCGCCGCCCCTCGGTCCCGCTCGGCGCATACTGGATCACGATCCACGTCGAGCCCCGGCCGGTAAAATAGAGGCAGGCAAGGCTGCCCGAGCGCACCGTGCCGAAGTCCTCCAGCGTCATCGTCTCCCCGTCCTTCACGCGACGCTCGTAGATCAGCAGCGAGGAATCGGTCACAGCCAGCAGGGCCCATGCGACCGCAAGGACGCCCACGATCGCTACAGCGACAAGACGCGCATACCGCATCTGTAGTCCTTTCACCTACGCTGCTAGGCTAGCGGATCATGGACACGACCGACAAGGCAAGACGCCAAGCCTACAAACGCGCCCTCCAGCGCCTCAACACGATCCTCTGGGAACACTGGGACCCGATCGGCGCCGGCGTCCCCGAGGACGAATACGAAAGCTACGCCCCGCCCATCCTGCGCCTCCTGCTCGACGACGCGGACAAGACCGCGATCTCCGACTATCTCTTCGCCACCGCCGCCAACACCATCGCCTGCCCCATCACGCGCGAACACGCCGACCACGTCGCGCAGATGCTGCTCGGTCTCGACCTCTCCTGACCCGTCATCCCGGGCCCCGCCATGCTGCGAACAGGAACCCAGCCGCCCGAAGCATCTCGCTACTGTCATCCCGCACGCAGCGAAGCGAAGATGCGGGATCCATCTATCCACGGATCCGATTGTTGCAGAATGGATCCCGGATCCCGCTGCGCTTGTCCGGGATGACAATTTGGACGTGTGCAACTCCCATCCAATCCCACACCCCGCTATCGGCCCTACATTCTCCCCATCGCGCTTCACGAAGGGCAGGCCATCCAACCTGAAGCGCGAGGCCGACGGTCCGCGTCTGGCGGAAGGGAACCCTCAGCCCCTTCCCCGCAGCCGACGACCCGAAGCCGCGGGCGCGCTGGCGACAGCAGATCCTGACTACGAACGATGAACGACAAACCAAAGCTGAAGCCAGCGCCCCGCGCCCTTCACTCATAACGACCGTCATCCCGGATACGCGAAGGCTTATCCGGGACCCGGCCGCATGCGCGTTTCAAACGCGTATCACGCGCCCTCCGCCCGCTCCTCCTCCAGGTCCCACTCGTAAAGCAGGAAGGGCTGCGGATTGTCCTCCGGATCGCTTGCCGATCCGAACAACGCCTTGCCTTCGGTGTTGTCCGACGCGGTCCCAAGCCACGCATAGGAATATCCGCGCTCCCGCGCGAGATCGACCATCGCATCCAGCAGCTTCCGGCCGATTCCCCTGCGCCGGTAATCCTCGTCCACCCCCACCTCGTTGATGAACATCTGCCACGGCTTGTCCGGATGGATGTAGATGAACGACGAACAGATCCCCACGACCCGCCCGTCCAGCTCCGCAAAGAACAGCTCGTGCCGTGGACAGCCCAAAAACGCCTCCAGGCTGTCCGCCCGCACCGCGTGGTCGAACACGTCATCCGTCACCTGATCCAGCAGGCGCGCATTCTCCCGCGACAACCGGTGTATCGTCAGTTTCATGTCGTTTCCTCCGGCGCCGTGGCTAGCATCTGTCCGAAACCCCCGCTACTCCTCCCCCACAAGGGAGACCCACATGACCAACGAGGTAATCGCCTCAACCGAAGGCGCAGCCGGTCGCATCACGCTCAACCGGCCCGAAGCGCTCCACGCCCTCAACGAGGACATGTGCCTCGCCATCTACGACGCCCTTAAGGACTGGCGCGCAGACCCCGACGTCAAGCTGGTCATCCTCGATCACGCTCCCAACACACGCGGCTTCTGCGCCGGCGGCGACATCCGCATGCTCGCCGAAAGCGGCCAGGGCACGGGCCAGGCGGCGCGCGACTTCTTCCGCGCCGAATACCGGCTCAACACCCTGATGCATAACTACGAGAAGCCGATCATCGCCTTCCAGGACGGGATCACGATGGGCGGCGGCGTCGGCATCTCAGTCCACGGCTCGCACCGCGTCGCGACCGAAAACACGGTCTTCGCCATGCCCGAAACCGGCATCGGTCTCTTCCCCGATGTCGGGGGCGGCTGGTTCCTCCCGCGCCTGCCCCACGGCCCCGCGCTGGGCATGTGGCTGGCCCTCACCGGCGAACGCCTGAAAGCAGCCGACAACGTCGCTGCGGGAATCTCCACACACTTCATGAAATCCGACGTCATCGACGCCGTGAAGCAATCGCTCTACGAAGGCGAGCTCGAACTCCTCGAAGCCATGGACTGGGATGAAAGCGCCCCGTTCGAGGATCACCTCGGCGTCATGGAAGCCTGCTTCACCAAGGCCTCCGTCGAACAGATCTTCGACGCCCTCGGCACCCACACCTCCGACTGGGCCAAGACCCAGCTCGCCACCCTGAAGGCCAAGTCGCCCCAAACCCTCAAGGTCGCCCACCGCCAGCTCGTCGAAGGCGCCAAGCTCGAAACCTTCGAAGACAACATGCGCATGGAATACCGCATCGGCGCACGCGTCATCCATCGCCACGACTTCGCCGAGGGCGTTCGCGCCGTCATCATCGACAAGGACAACAAGCCCGACTGGGATCCCGTCTCCCTGCTTGGCGTCACAGAAGAAATTCTCGACGACATTTTCGCGCCCCTCCCCGCCGACGAAGAACTGACCTTCGACTAGGTCAGGATCACGAACAGAAAGGCCACCCATGACCAACATCGCCTTCATCGGTCTCGGCAATATGGGCTCGGGCATGTGCGCCAACCTGGCGAAGGCCGGCCACACCGTCACAGCATTCGATCTCAACGCAGATGCGGTCAAACGCGCGACCGAGGCCGGCGCAACCGCCGCCGACAGCCTTCAGGATGCAGTCCGCGACGCTGAGATCGTTGTCTCGATGCTTCCGGCGGGCAAACACGTCCGCCAGGTCTATCTCGAACGCGGCGGCGTCGCTGATTACGCGCCCGACGGCGCCCTGTTCATCGACTGCTCCACCATCGCCGTCGACGACGCCCGCTTCGTCTCGACCGAAGCAAAGTCGCACGGCTTCGACATGGTCGACGCCCCCGTCTCCGGCGGCACCGCAGCAGCAGACGCCGGCACGCTCACCTTCATGGTCGGCGGCGAGGCGAAAGCGTTCGAACGCGCCAGGCCCATCCTCGAAGCCATGGGCAAGAACGTCTTCCACGCAGGCGGCTCCGGCAACGGACAGGCCGCCAAGATCGCCAACAACATGCTGCTCGGCGTCTCGATGATCGCCACCAGCGAAGCCTTCAACCTCGCCCGCAAGCTCGGCCTCGACGCGCAGACCTTCTTCGACATCTCCTCGAAAGCCTCCGGCCAGTGCTGGTCGATGACCAGCTACTGCCCCGAGCCCGGCCCGGTCCCGACCGCGCCCTCCAACCGCGACTACGCCGCAGGCTTTGCCGTCGCGATGATGCTGAAAGACCTCCGCCTCGCTCAGGAAGCCGCCAGATCCGCCGGCGCCTCAACCCCCTTCGGCGAACAAGCCGAAGCCTTCTACACCGCCCTCGACAACGACGGCCACGGCGGCCTCGACTTCTCCGCCGCCATGAAACGCCTCAAGGGCGAGATTTGAACTTGCACCGCTCGCGCTCCACTGTCCCCCCGAGCGGGGGGACCGGCCCAATGGGCCGAGGGGGGACCGCCCTCAGGCCCGCTCACACGCCGACATCGCTCCCCCTCCGTCTCGCCGCTCCGCGCCGAGCCACCTCCCCCGAGCGGGGGAGGAGCAAACTTCACCACACCCGCAACCGTCATCCCGGACAAGCGCAGCGCAGATCCGGGACCTGGCAACGACAACCGCCCCCATGCTTCCGGATCCCGGACAGCGCCACGCGCTTCCGGGATGACGATCTGAGATGAACGCGACTACCGAAGGCGAATACGACTACATCATCGTCGGCGCAGGCTCAGCAGGCTGCGTCCTCGCCAACCGCCTGTCCGAGAACCCGCGCAACCGCATCCTCCTCCTCGAAGCCGGCGGGCGCGACAACTGGATCTGGTTCCACATTCCAGCCGGCTACCTCTTCGCCATCGGCAATCCGCGCGCCGACTGGATGTTCTCCACCATCAACGAACCCGGCCTCAACGGCCGGTCGCTCGCCTATCCGCGCGGAAAGGTCATCGGCGGCTGTTCCGCCATCAACGCCATGATCTCCATGCGCGGCCAGGCCGAAGACTACGACCACTGGCGCCAACTCGGCCTCTCCGGCTGGAGCTGGAACGACGTCTCCCCCGTCTTCCGGGCACTCGAGACCCACTTCCTCGGCGCCACCGAACACCACGGCGACAAGGGCGCATTCCCCGTCAACGAACCGCGCATCCGCTGGGACATTCTCGACGCCGTCCGCGAAGCCGCATTCCAGATGGGCATACCCAAGACCGACGATTTCAACACCGGAACCAACGAAGGCGCCGGCCCGTTCCACGTCAACCAGCGCCGCGGCCTGCGCGTTTCCGCCGCCACCGCCTTCCTCAAGCCGGTGCTCAACCGCCCGAACCTGCGCCTCGTCACCAATGCCGAGATCGACCAGCTCACCTTCGACGGCAAACGCGCCACCGGCGTCACTTATCGCCACAATGGCGCGCGCCACACCGCCTCGACAAAAGGCGAAGTCATTCTCTCCGCCGGCGCCATCGGTTCGGTTCAGATCCTCCAGCGCTCCGGCGTCGGCCCTGCCGATATTCTCAAATCCGCTGGCGTCGCCGTGCGCCACGACCTCGAAGGCGTCGGCCGCAACCTGCAGGACCACCTCCAGCAACGCGCCATCTACAAGGTCTCCGGCGTCCGCACTCTCAACACCGACTACCACTTCCTGCCAAAGCGCGCATGGATGGGCCTCGAATACGCCCTCTTCCGCCGCGGCCCGCTCACCATGGCCCCCAGCCAGCTTGGCATCTTCACGAAGTCAGACCCGTCGCGCGACCGCCCCAACATCGAATTCCACGTCCAACCGCTCTCGCTCGACAAATTCGGCGACCCGCTGCACAAATTCCCCGCCATCACCGTCAGCGCCTGCAATCTCCGACCGAGTTCACGTGGCGAAGTCCGCATCCCCAGCGCCGACCCGTCCGCCAAACCGCACATCGCTCCCAACTATCTTTCAACCGATGAAGACAAGCGCGTCGCCGCCAACGCCATCCGCGTCACCCGCACGCTGATGCAACAGGCGGCCCTCGCCCCTTACTGGCCGGAGGAATATCTGCCCGGCCCGAAGGTCGATGACTCAGACGAGGCCCTCGCCAAGGCCGCTGGCAACATCGGCACCACCATCTTCCACCCCGTCGGCACAGCAAAGATGGGCCGCGACACCGACCCCGCCTCCGTCACCGACGAACGCCTGCGCGTCCACGGCCTCGACCGCCTGCGCGTCATCGACGCCTCGGTGATGCCCTCGATCACCTCGGGAAACACAAACACGCCAACGATGATGATCGCCGCGAGAGGCGCGGAGATGGTGTTGGAAGATCAGCGCTGAAGCAGGAACTGAAACCGCTCGTCCGCCATCACCGGACTCACCTCGATAATCTCCACGCCGACAACGCCTTCGGCCACAAATGGATCCTGATCCACCCGCGCCCGCAACGCGTCAGCCGTCGTGTTGCAGGCCAGAATCATGCCGCCCTGATCCGCCTGCAGGCTCCCCGCGACCAGAAACACGCCATCAGCGATTCCGCGCTTCACCCACGCCACATGCGCAGCCCCATGCGCCCCTGCGCGCTCACGACTCTCAAGAAACTTCAACAGCACAACGAACATGGTTCTCGCCTCCAACCGATCAATCGATGAAAGACGACGAGCTAGCCCGAAGCCAAACCAGAACATGTCAGCAGGCGCACAGCCCGGCCGAACTCAACTGGACGCGCTCCTCCCGCAGGCGGTGATCGCGTAGGCGCCAGGGCCTACTCGCGCTTCAACACCGTTTCCGGCCCGCCTTCCATGATGATCTGAAAAACCGGCTTGCTCTCATCGATCCGCGCCCATTTCGGCGCCCGGCTGGCGTACACGGTCA
Source organism: Hyphomonadaceae bacterium (assembly GCA_041987265.1). GTDB lineage: Bacteria > Pseudomonadota > Alphaproteobacteria > Caulobacterales > Hyphomonadaceae > IH12. Next base: position 15,724 of record JBHIWT010000005.1, on the reverse strand, counting down.
TCTGCGGCTCCACCGCATCGAGATCGTCTAGGCTCGACGCCCGCACGAACGTCATTCCCTCCATCGCCGAGTTTGTCGAAAAGATCGCGCTTCCACACGTACCGCAGAAATGCCGCGTCACGCTGTTTCCGCTGTCAGCCGGATGACTGTAGGACGAGACTTTTCCAGAGAGCTTGAAACCATCAGACCCCATCGCCACATGCGTGCAATGGCTGGTGCCCGACGATTTCCGGCAGTCGACACAATAGCAATCCGCCACAACAATCGGCGCGCCGTTTGCTACGTAACGCACGGCCCCGCACAGGCACCCGCCTTCCAGTTTGTCCGCCATCCCTGTCTCCGAAACCAAACTTCGTGTAGTTGATCAGCACACGATACTCAGTCACTTGCATTTTGCAAGTCGCAAATAGCGGCGACACATGACCCACAGATCCGGATGCCCAATCGCCAGCACGCTCGACCTCGTCGGCGACCGGTGGACGCTCGTCATCCTCCGCGACATGATCAACGGAAAGTCTCGCTACTCAGAGTTTCTCGACTCTCCGGAACGCATCACGACCAACATACTGGCCGATCGTCTCACCCGAATGGAAACGGAAGGACTGATCGAAAAGACGCCCTACCAGACCCGTCCGCAAAGATTCGAGTATGCACTGACACGCAAGGGCCGCGATCTGCATCCGGTCCTTCAGGCCATGTGCCGCTGGGCCAACCGCCACATCCCGGACACTTGGGTTCCCCCGAAAGCATTCATGAAATAGTCGCCGTCAGCTCAAACGCGGTGCGAACAACAGTTTGAAGTACGACCGCAACATCATCACCTGCTGCGCCGTCGCGCGCGGTTCTTCCAGCGCCTTGGCCACGACCAGTCCACCCTCGATCACGCCGCTCACCAGATCTGCAAGGTGATCAAGGTCAACGTCGTCGTTCGGCGGATAGACCGCGACGATGCCATCGATCATCTCGCGAAACCGCCTGCGCCAGCCCTCCACCGCCCGCCGGTTCGCCTCGCGCACATCGGCGTTGAACAGGCGGTCCTGATAGACCGCCGTGGCGACGATGCAGCCGGGATGCCCATTCGGCATGTCGTCGATCAGCTCGGCCAGCAGTTTCAGGCCAATCAGCGCCGCCTGCAACGGATCGTCCGACAACTCGCGCGCCCTCGAAAACACATCGTCGAACAACTCGTCCTCGACCTCGATGTGCCGGTCGATCAGCGCCTTCGCCAACGCGTTCTTGTCGGGGAAATGATAGAAAAAGCCGCCCTTGGTGATGTTCGCCGCCGCCACGATCTCCTCGATCGAGGTTGCGTCGAATCCCTTCGACAGAACGGCTTCCTGCGCGATATCCATGATCCGCGCCCGCGTTTAGGACCCTCTGGCCATATCTCACTGTACCCTTGGTACGGTTTTTACGGCGCCGTCGCGGCCCGTTTCCCTGTACTCGACGCAAACGCCTTGTTTCACGGCGAATATTCCCAGCTGCAAAGTATACCGCAACGCCACTATCGGCAAAACACCTCCTCCCGCATCACTCCGGCCGACGCAAACACCAGACAAGGAGACACGGAATGACCGTCACAAACCGGATCGCACAACTGATCGAGGCGCCGCGCCCATGGCTCACCGACGGCGGGCTGGAAACCGACATGCTGTTCAACCATGGCGTCGACCTGCCCTCGTTCGCATCGTTCACGATGCTCGAGGACGAAAGCAAACGCCGGAAACTCATCGACTACTTTCAGACCTATATCGACATGGCGAAGGAAGCCGGGGCCGGCTTCGTGCTCGATACATGCACATGGCGCGCGAACGCGCCGTGGATGTCGCGCATGGATCGTCGCGCCGACCTCGACAGGATCAACACCATCGCGGTGCAATTCTGCGAACAGTTCCGCGCAGCCAATGAAACGCCGGATCTCCCGATCCTGATCAACGGCGTCGTCGGCCCGGCTGGCGACGGCTACGTTCCCGGCAAACTGATGACCGCCAACGAAGCGGAAGCCGCACACACGCCGCAGATCAAGGCGCTCGCCTCCGCCGGCGCAGACATGATCTCGGCCATCACCATGAACTACGTCGAAGAAGCCGTCGGCGTGGCGATTGCAGCAGCCAAAGCCGGCCTGCCCGTGGTCGTGTCGTTCACCGTCGAAACCGACGGCGTCCTACCCTCCGGCCAGCCGCTTGGCGAAGCCGTCGAACAGACCGACCGGCAAATTCAGGCCGCAACCGGTCAGCAGCCGATCTACTACATGATCAACTGCGCCCATCCCGACCACTTCTCCGGCCGGCTGGCGGGGTCAGCGGCCTGGAAAACGCGTATCGGCGGCGTTCGCGCCAACGCGTCCCGCCTGAGCCACGCTGAACTGGACGAAGCCGAAACGCTGGACGATGGCGATCCTGCCGAGTTCGGCCGCCTCTACCTCGATCTCGCCGCTGCGCTTCCCGCGTTGCGCGTCATCGGCGGCTGCTGCGGCACAGATAGCCGTCATGTCGGCTGCGCGTCCCGCGAGCTCCACGACCGGGTGACCGCCTGACAAGAAAACGCCCCGGACGAGATAATCGTCCGGGGCGCAGGCTCAGGATAGGTAACTACGCCACTCTTACTCAGCCGGCTCCAGTTCCGGCGTCTTCGGCGCATCGGACGGCGCATCGACATTGCGCCCGCCCGAGCGGAAACGATCGATCAGCCGCGTCCATTTCGAACGCGCTTTCTCCATCGCCTCAAGCTTGATGTGTCCATATCCGCGAATGTCCGCCGGCAGGCTCGCCAGCTCGATCGCCAGATGCACATTGTCCTTCGACACGCTGGCGTTCAGTTCACGGATCAGCTCGAAATAGTCCTCAACCAGCGCGCGCTCACGGCGACGCTCGTCGGTGTGACCAAACGGATCAGCCCAGGTCCCGCGCAGGCCCTTCATGCGGCGCAGGATGACGAATACGCCAAATACCCACGACCCGAACTTGCGCTTCTTCGGAACCTCGCCCTTCGAAAACGGATTGAGCGAAGGCGGCGCCAGCCAGACCTTCACCTTCCGCCAGGAAGCAAACGTCCGCTTCAGGCTGTCGAGATATTCCTTCGAGGAATACAGCCGCGCGACTTCGTACTCATCCTTGTACGCCATGACCTTGTAGGCGTAGTCCTCGACCGCCATGCGATAACGCGAACCGAGAATACCAAGACCCTTGGCGACTTCGCGCGTCTCGGAAACCAGCGCCCGATACCGCTCGGCATAGGCTTCGTCCTGGTAGGCGATCAATTCGCCGACATTCCGCTCGAAGCCAGCGACTGTCTGCACACTCTCTTCGATCGGATTGATCGCGCGCTCTACCGCCTTGATGTCATGGGCCGCGACCCGGCCCCAGTTGAACGCCCGGATGTTCATTTCAACCGCAACGCCGTTCAGCTTGATCGCCGAAATGATCGCATCCGCGCTCAATGGGATCAGGCCTTTTTGCCAAGCATAGCCAAGCAGCATCACGTTTCCGGCGATCGCATCGCCGAACAGGCCGACCGCAAGATCGGAAATGGCCGCCTTGTGCGCCTTGCCGACGCCAACCCGGCGCGCAACCTGCCGGATCGCAACCGTGTTCGGCACGCGGAAATCGCGGTTCATCACGTTGTCCGCCGTCGGCGACTCAACGGTGTTGATCACCGCAGACGAACGCTCCGGCGACAACGCCAGTGCATTCTCCGGCGCCGCCGCAACCAGCGCGTCCGAAGCCAGCAACACGTCTACCGCGCCGTCGCCGATCCGCACCGCATGAAGGTCGTCGGCCCGCTTGGCCAGCCGCACATGGCTGACAACCGCGCCGTTCTTCTGCGCGAGGCCGGTGAAGTCCAGCACCGTCGAGAACTTGTCGTCAAACCGCGCCGCAGCGCCCATCAGCGCGCCAAGCGTCAGAACGCCCAACCCGCCAATACCAGTGACGAACACGTTGTAAGCGTCGTCGATCTCCACCGGCTCGGCGTTCGGCAGCGCGCCGAACAGGTCCGCTTCCAGTTCGCGAATGCGCGAACCATCCGGCTTGGCCAGTTCGGGATGATCGATCTCGACAAAGCTGGGGCAGAACCCCTCAACGCAGGAGAAGTCCTTGTTGCAGCTCGACTGGTTGATCTTCCGCTTGCGGCCGAACTCGGTCTCTTTCGGCTCCACCGCGATACAGTTCGACTTCACCGAACAATCGCCGCACTCCTCGCAGACGCGCTCGTTGATGAACACGCGCTTGGGCGGATCGGGAAACTCGTTGCGCTTGCGGCGGCGGCGTTTCTCCGTCGCGCAGGTCTGCTCGTAGATGATCGCGGTCACGCCCTGCGTCTGACGCAGTTCGCGCTGCACATCATCCATCTCGTCACGGTGATGCAGGTCCAGGCCGCGAACCCGCCTGACGCCCTTGCGCCATTTCTTCGGCTCATCCGACACCAGCGACACACGCTCAACGCCTTCGGAGAGAAGCTGTCCGGCGATGTCCAGCGGGCTCGGCCCGCCCTCGACCGGCTGACCGCCCGTCATCGCGACCGCGTCGTTGTAGAGAATCTTGTAGGTGATGTTGGCGCCGTCAGCGACCGCGGCGCGAATGGCCAGCGAACCGGAGTGCGCATACGTGCCGTCACCAAGGTTCTGGAAGGTGTGCCCGACTTTCGAGAACTCGTGAGCGCCGATCCAGTGCATGCCCTCCCCCCCCATGTGCGAGAACAGCGTCGTCTTCCGCTCCGGCATCGACACCGCCATGATGTGGCAGCCAATTCCAGCGCCCGAAACCGACCCGTCCGGCGTCTTGGTCGAACGGTTGTGCGGGCAGCCCGCGCAGAAGAACGGCTTGCGCGCGTCCAGCCGGATCAGCTCGCCGCCATCTGAACGCCGGCGCAGCGTTTCGAGGCGCGCCTTCACGTCGCGCAGCATGTCATTGGCTTCACGCCCGACGCCGATGCGAACTTCAAGACGCGCAACGATCGCTTCAGCAATATCCAGCGGCCGCAGCTCGCCGGTCGCCTTCAACAGCTTGCGCCCGCGATCGTCGGACTTGCCGACAACCGCGGGTCGACGGCCGACGCCACGTCCGTAGAATTCCGCCTTGATCTGGTCTTCGAGGATCGGCTGCTTCTCCTCGACGACAAGGAACTCGCCGCACGACGGGAATGCGCCCAACAGGCTCTCCGTCTCCGCCGGCCAGCTGATCCCGTACTTGAACACGCCAAGGCCGAGCGCTTCAGCCTGCGCCGAACCAATGCCAAGGTCCGCCAGCGCCTGCATCACATCCTGGTGCGCCTTGCCGACCGTCACCAGACACAGCTTCGAGCGGCCCGCGTTCAGGACCGGTTTGTTGATCTTGTTGGCGATGATCCACGAGCGCACCGCCGGCAACCGCTCTTCGATCAGGCGGCGCTCATACTCCATCCGGTCCCCCGGCCAGTTCAGCGACGGATCCCAGTTCAGGCCGTGCGCGGGAATCTCGATGTCGGGCGAAACGAATACCGGCCCATGCGCCGGCACGTCGACCACCGCCGAGGACTCAACCACCTCAGCCACCGTTTTCATCCCGACCCAGACGCCGGCGAACCGCGACAGCGCGATACCGGCGAGACCGTATTCGATAATCTCTTCCACGTTCGACGGCTGCATCACCGGGATCATCACCGACTGGAAGATGCCGTCTGACTGGTGCGCGAAGGTCGAGGATTGCGCGGCATGGTCATCGCCGGCGATCGCCAGCACGCCGCCCAGCTTGTTGGTGCCGGTCACATTGGCGTGCCGAAACACATCACCAGACCGGTCAACGCCCGGACCCTTGCCATACCAGTAGCCGAACACGCCATCGACGCGCGCCGGGCCAAACGTGGTGTGCATCTGCGATCCCCAGATCGCAGTCGCGGCCAGATCCTCGTTGAGACCCGGCTGAAACTTGATGTCGTGCTTTTCGAGCTCTTTCTTGTTGCGCCACAGCTGCTGGTCGAACCCGCCCAGCGGCGAACCGCGATAACCGGAAATCAGGCCGGCGGTCTTCAGGCCCGCAGCGGCGTCTCTCGCCTTCTGGATCAGTGGGAGCCGCACCAGCGCCTGCACGCCGGAAAGAAACTCCGGCTTGGCGCTCTCAACTTGCTTGTCAGTACCGGTGGCCATTTGCGTTCTCGCTGCCTGGCGTCCGTTGGTCGTTCCTCGCGACTCGGCCGCTCGATTTAGGCCATTCTACCCCAGATCATGGTTTTTTCCAGAACATTTTCCCTCAATATCGAATCATTTCGGCACAATTGCCGCCCAAATGCTCGATTTTTGAGGACGTGCGCCCATTTTTCGGATCCAGCGCACAAGAACTACCCGCCAACCGCCTTAGGGCGAATAACTCCCCCTGACCCAGTCTGAGGAAGGAATTGAGCTGAATTAGCGCTTGAACCAGCCGGTATTCAGAGCAATCCGGCGAGCAGCCGCTGCATCTGTTTCCGCACGGCCTCGGGCTGTTCCATGATCAGGAATCCGGCCGCCAACGACACCGCAACCGAGGCCAGCGGGCGCTTGTCCACGATGTCGATCAGCGCCTGCGTCGGGATGTCCAGCAGCGCATCCTGAACATTGTCATTGCGCTTCTCCTGGTCTGACGTCGCCAGCGCTGTTGCATGCGTGTGCTCGGGCTGCACGAACAGGTAGACCGCACCGCAGGCCAGCGCGCCGAGGATCAACGAACAGATAACCGCCGCCCACGCCAAGCCGATGATCCCGGCCAGCGCAATGCCAACCGCCAGAACAATCGAGACGATGGCGGCGAAGCCCAGAAGGACTCCGCCTACACCAGCCAATACACGTATCTTGGCGCTGTCCATCGCTTACTTCCGATACAGCATCGACAACACGACACCGGCGCCAAGCGCGACGCCAACGGCGGCCAGCGGGTTCTCGCGAATGCGGTCTTCAACAGCGTGCGAAGCTTCCTTGATCGAAGACGCCGCCCTGTCCGCTGCGTCCTTTCCGGCCTCGACGCCTTTCTCGATTTTCTCCCGAGCGGTGACATCGGCATACGTCCCGGAATGCTTCAACAGCGCGCTCACATCAGCGCGCAGCGCATCGATGTCCTTGCGCAGGGCGCCCACATCGCTGTCCATCGCCTTCTTGGCGGCGACGGCGGCTGCGTTGTTGGTTTCCTTTGCGAATGCGGTGGCCATGTCTGGTCTCCTTGTGATTGCGTTTGATCGTTCAACAAACCAACGCCCTGTCACGGTGAACCGTTCCCGGAACCGCTTGCAGCACGCAAATTCGAACGCAAACCGGACCTCGCGCGTTGATCACACGCAACACACATGAAAGGAGATCAACGTGTCGAACGCGAACGTCACCACGCAACCAAACGCCAGGCGCAAGTCAGCGCACCGCGACAGGTCGCAGCAGCACCAGACACTCGAAGCTGAAGAAGCTCGCCAGGCGACCAGCGGCAACGGCGTATGGATGATCCTGTCCGTATCGACAGGCCTGGCGATCGCCGCCCTTCTCTTCCTGTTCGGCGGCGCGGTCGGCTAGACCGCAACCGCTTGCCTCAGGCCGCGACGCGGTTGGGATGGAAGAACAGCGCCTGGCCGATCGCAGCCTTCACCGTGCTCTCCTGGAAGGGCTTCGGGATCAGGTAGGTCGGTTCAGGGCGCTCACCCGTCAACAAACGCTCCGGGAACGCCGTGATGAAGATCACCGGCACATCCAGCGTCTCCATGATCGCGTTTGCAGCGTCGATGCCGGATGAATTGTCCGCCAACTGAATGTCGCAAAGGATCAGCCCCGGCGGATCGTCCTTGGCCATCGCGACGGCTTCATCGCGCGTCGTCGCATTGCCGGTCACCGTATGACCCAGTTCCGCGACAAGGCTTTCAAGATCGGCCGCAATGATCGGCTCATCCTCGATGATCAGTACCTTGGTCGCCAGATCGCTTTCGATCTCGCGCAAGGCGTCGTCGACCAGTTGCGCGACCTCATCCTCGCTCGTCTGCAGGATCACGGCGGCGTCCGCCCGATCGAACGATTCAAGCGAAGTCAGGAGGAAGGCCTGCCGGTGAATTGGCGCCAGCGCCTGAAGACGCTCGTCGTGGGCCTGCTTGGCCGCACCCGACTTGGTTTCCAGCTCGGCGCCGGTGGTTCCCCAAATCGCGTGGAAGAATTTGTACAAGGCGACCCGCGGCGCAAGGCTGCCGTCCAGCCCGCCGGGATCTTCGGCTAGCGCCGTCAACGATGCGCGGATGTATGCATCACCGCTTTCCTGTGATCCTGTCAGCGCGCGCGCATAGCGGCGCAGAAACGGCAAATGCGGACCAAGTTGTTCAACCAGACTCATCGACACCCTCTGTGACCCTTGAACTCAACCCGCAGCAACGCAGTGATATCGCGAAAGTTCCATCACGGCGAAATTTTATTTTTTGAACGCGGAACCCTTGGCTCCAACCGGCGTTATGACAGTCTGCAAGAGGTAAATCGTAGTTCTCAATGGAATCTTCGCGTACGTCGATGAGTGAAAATCCGCCGAAAGGCCCACCAGATGCTCCGGGCCGCCGCCAGCGCACAAAGCGGCTGGGAGACCACCTGCGTCGTATGTACGACAGCGTGGCCAGCGAAGGCGCGCCCGATGAATTCCTGCGTCTGCTGAACGAAGCCGACAAGAAATCGGCAGGCCGTTCCGGCAAGACCGACGACGATTTCAAGAACCTTCTGGATGAGGCCGACAAATCCTCCAAGCAGGACTAGCCCTCGTGTCAGACAAACCCACCATAGACGACGACGCCTTCAAGGCGGAGCTGGTTGAGTTGATCCCGCATCTGCGCGCCTTTGCACGCAGCCTGTGCGGAAACGCCGCCCAGGCCGACGATCTCGCGCAGGACGCGATGCTCAAGGCGTGGAAAGCGCGCGCCAGCTATGAACCCGGCACCAACCTCAAGGCGTGGTCCTTCACCATCCTGCGCAACCTTTTCTATTCGGAGAAACGCCGTTCCTGGCGTAGCCAGCCGCTTGATCCGGAAGTCGCCGAAGCGACGCTCGTCGCCAACGACAACCCGGACGCCGCGATCGAGCTGCTCGCCCTGCGCAATGCGCTCGCCAAGCTGCCCGACGACCAGCGCGAAGCCCTGATCCTCGTCGGCGCCGGCGGACTGACCTACGATGAAGTCGCCGAAATCTGCGGTTGCGCCATCGGCACGATCAAGAGCCGCGTCAGCCGCGCCCGCAAGACCCTGCTCGAACTAATCGACAAAACCTCAACTGGCTTCAATTCAGATCCTGAACTGCAGGCCTCCGATACGCTGGAAGAAATCATGGCCGAGGCGAACGCCTTGTCCGGAGGCGATCGTGGAGCCGGCTAACGCCGGCGAACTCAGGCAGCGGACCGGATCGCTCCGAACCCGCCTCCTGTTCGTCCTCGCCGCGGCCCTCACCCCGATCCTGATCCTGTCCGCTGTCCGTGCGTACTTCGACGCCCGCTCCAGCATGGAGCAGCGCCGCAACGAACTCACGGTGATCGCCGACCGCGCCATCGACCGCGTCGAACAATACATGTCGACGTCCGAAACCATGCTGGAAGTCTTCCACGAGGAGATCGCCGCCGGCCGCTGCCAGCGCGTCTATATGATCCTCAAGGACCACCTCCCCGCCCTGACGAATATCGCCCGCGTCGGACCGAACGACCGCACCGACTGCACGTCAGCCGGAGAGGTCGGTGTTACCATCCCGAACCCGGAATGGCTGGACCTTCTCGGATCGGGACGCTCCAGCGTCCGCACCGACGCCTTCTACGGCGAAGCCAGCGGCCAATGGCTGTTCGCCATCTTCCGCCGCATCAACGGACCGAATGGCGAGTACGCCGGCGCCTCCGCGCTGGGGCTCTCGATCGCCGACCTCGTCGCATTGTTCAACGCAGACCTCAATCTGCCGCCAGACGTACAACTCGCGCTCACCGACCTTGACGGCCAGGTCTTCGGGCAGGTTGAAATGCCCACCTTCGACCGGCGCTGGATCGAACGCGCGGAGACCGACCCGGAAGGCAGCCTCGTCGTGGTTCGCACCGAAGACGGCGGCTCACTCGATCTCGTCATCCAGCGCGTTGGCACCGAAGGCGCCTTCGCGCTCATCACCCGTCCATCGCCCGGACTGTTCGATGAACTCACGCTTAATCCGCTCGGCATGTTCGGCCTGCCGCTGCTCACCTTCTTCGGCGCGCTCATCGCCGTCTGGCTCGCGGTAGACGGTCTGGTTCTGCGCTGGCTCGCCCGCCTGCGCCAGGTCGCCATCCATTTCGCCTCGGGCCAGTACGACTACAAGCCGCGCAAATCCTTCGATCGCGCGCCGGCGGAAATCAACCGCTTCGCATCGACACTCACGCAAATGGCCTCGCGCATCGCCGAGCGCGACCGTTCATTGCGCGATGCGCTGCGCACGCGGGACGCCGCCGTCCGCGAAATCCATCACCGGGTCAAGAACAACCTCCAGATCGTCACCAGCTTCCTCAACCTGCAGAGCCGCCAGGTGAAAGAGCCCGCCGCTCTCGACGTGCTCGCCGCCGCCCGTCACCGCATCGACGCCCTCTCGATTGTCCACCAGACGCTCTACCAGCACGAACGGCTCGACACCGTTCATCTCAAACCCTTCCTCGAAGGCCTGCTCCAGCACCTCAGCGAAGCGCTCGGCATGGCCGAGTCGAACATCCAGTTCGACTGGGAAATCGAAGAAGTCGAACGCGGCTCCGACGACGCGATCCCGATGGCCCTCTTCGTCCTCGAAGCCGTCACCAACGCCGTGAAATACGCATTCGAAAACCGCGGCGGCCGCATCCTCGTGTCTCTGGAAAGCGATGACGACAACATCAGACTGATTGTCCGCGACGATGGCGTCGGCCTGAAGAAGGATCAGGAGGTCAAGCCGCAGAGCGGTCTCGGTTCCCGCCTGATGACCGCCTTCGCCAAACAGCTTCGTGGTGAACTTTCGGTTGCGTCAAACAACGGCTCAGGCGTCGCCGTCACGCTGGTGATGCCAAAAGATCCCGACTGACCGGAAGCCCAACGCGCCGCTATTCGCCTTGCCCGTTTGTCGCCGCCTGCTCCAGCTCCGAGGCGACCTTCGCGGTCTGCTCGATCCGGTCATCCAGGTCGCCGCCCTGTTGCTCCATTGGCCCCTTATCGCCGTCGCACGCCGCCAGCACGGCCACGCCCACCCAGAACGCCGCCCAAGGTCGAAGCTTCATCACACGGTCTCCCACAACGGCTGTCAGAGAGAAACGGCGTCCGCCTGCATTGGTTCCAAACCGTGCCGCGCCCAGGCGCCAAGCGCGTTCGGAACAAGGTCCCCATCGCTCACCGAAAGGCTCCAGGCGGCAATCTGCTCGCCCGTGATATCCACCACGTTGAAACTCGGTGCGTACGCTCTCAACCGCTGTGACAACGTTCCGCAAGTCAGATTCAGGTAACCCCCATCCTCGCCGCGCCACAGCTCCGCCGATGGCGTGTGCACATGCCCGGTCAACAGCAATTGCGCATCGCCGCCAGCCATCAACGCCCCCGCCCGCTCGCCCCTGCGCGTGGAAATCCGAAGCGGCGCCCGCTGCGGCGATCGAAATGGATGATGGCATGCAATCACGCCCACCCGGTCAGGCGCGCGCGTCACGATATCGATGCCGGCAGCCAGGTCATCCAGATCAACCGACCCCTCAGCCCAGTTCCTGCGCGCCTGCCATCCGCGCGACGTGTTGATCCCCGCCACGCATGCCCTGTCCAACTCCAGCGGAATCTGCCGCTCGCTGAAATACCGCCAGAACCGGTCGAACGGGCGCAGAGCGCGCGCCGGCATGTCCAGCAAAGGCGTATCGTGATTGCCGGGCGTCACCAGGATCGGCGCCGTGAATTGCGACAGCCAACGCGCGGCCGCGTCGAATTCCGAACGTTTCCCCCGTTGGCTCAGATCGCCACAAACGATGATCGCATCGACATCACGCGCAGCAATCCAGCGCGCCGCAGCCTCCAGCGCGCTGACATCCTCGACGCCGAAATGCAGATCGGCCATCTGTACGAGACGTGTCATGCCGCCCGCGCCGCGAGTACCCGCGCAGCCTCCGACACGATGCGCACGAGCGATGCAGACGGCAGCCTCACAGGTTCGCCATCCAGCGTCGTTTCGATTTCGCTCTCCCGCGCATGGAAAATTCTGAACGCCGGCCAGCGGTGATAGACAACCCCGGTCGCCGAGCGCCAATCGCCAAGCGCGATCTCAAGACCAACGCCCGCCAGCTGCGCAAGGTTGTCCGGATCGATCCAGCCCACTTCCAGCCAGTCATCGGCCTGTTCGGGAACAAAGGCTGCAAGCGCCGTCGCCTTGCCCTGCAGCCCGGCCTCCTCTCCATTCAATTCGTGAAAGGCAAGGCTCGTCGCGAGGTCAAACGCGCCTGTCTCGCTCGCCTCCTCCGCCGCCGCCAGCGGCCGCCCCTCGCGTATCGCCTCGCGCGCCCGCGACAGGCCGGCAAGCTCGCCGAACAGCGCGCCGACATAGAACCGACGCTCATCATTGACACAGCCGGCGCTGATGCTTGTCTCGCCGCCATCGCGTAATGCGCCGACCAGACAGGCGCGCCAGTCAATCGCTTCGCCATCCGCAACGCCATGCACGCGCCTGTGCAGCATGTTCATCGTACCGCCCGGCAAAGGCAGAACCGGCATGCCCGCAGACCCCAGCGCCTCCAGCGCGCACGCAACAGATCCGTCACCTCCCCAGACAGCCAGCGCATCCGCGCCAGACCGCCCGCCCGTTTCGATGGCGTCACGCAGACCGTCGGGTTCCGCAATCGACACATCGGCGATGACGCCCGCCTCTTCTGCCGCCGCGCGCAACAGCGCTTCGGCATCGGCAGGCACACTGCCCGATAATGGATTGATCACCGCCGTCAGTTTCATCTCACATCCACCAGACACAGATGCGGCCCACCAGAATATCCAGCGGGCCGCATCAGCTTTTCAGTCAAGCCAGGGCGCAACCGGACAGATCGGTCCGGTCAACCAGTTACCGCGCCTCGTTGGCCGTCTCCTCGATTTGGTCGCCGACTTTTTCAACGTCCTCGCCAAAACCTTCAACGGTATTGCACGCGACAGCAGCCATAGCGGCGGCGCCAGCGAGAAAAGACTTAACAACCAGATTCATCTCGAACTCCTTCTTCAACCTCACCCCACCAACGCACGCGCCACTGACCGGTTCCAAAATGTTGTCCGGAACCGGCGCCGGCCCAGGCCGTTGTTTCGTCACTGGCAGACACAACGAACAGCAAACAAAGGAGACCATCATGCTCGGCTGGGCGCTTACATTCTTCGTTCTTGCAATCATCGCCGGTGTCTTCGGTTTCGGCGGCATCGCCGGGGCCAGCGCAGGCATCGCGCAGATCCTGTTCTTCCTCTTCCTGGTGCTTCTGGTGGTGTCCTTCGCCGCCCGGGCCCTGAAGGGCCGTGCGCCCTGATCTGGCAGACGAACGGCGCATCGTCGCCGCCATAGCCGCGACACAGAAGCCGCCCGGCGCTCCGCCGGGCGGTTTTTCTTTCAAAAACAAGCGCGGATCGCACCCTTGCGCCTCCGAAAGAGGCCGGTTACAACCCGCCCCTTCACGCCGCGCGCCCGTAGCTCAGCTGGATAGAGCACCAGACTACGAATCTGGGGGTCAGAGGTTCGAATCCTTTCGGGCGCGCCAGTGAAACCTCAGCGAAGCATTTGATTGCAGCCGCTGAAGTTACTCTTCCGCCAGATAAACTCCACGCGCCACAGCCAGCGCCAGACACCCTGCGGCCAGCTCGCCCAACCGAGCAACAAGAACAGCGCGCGGTTCTGCGCCATCGCGCTTGCCCGTCGACAATGCAAACACCGCATCGCCGTCGAACGGCGCGAACACCGGACGGATCGCTCGCGACAATCCCGCCAGCGCCATCTTCGCTACGCGCTGAGTTTCGCCAACGCTGAGCTTCACGTCCGTCGCGACACAGGCAATCGTCGTGTTGGCCCGGCCACTCATCAAGGCGGGGTTCAACTTCGCAGCGCCCCAGTCATCCGCATCCAGCACAAAACCCTGAGGTGGTCGCGCGCCGCCAAACTCGCCATCGATCTCATACGGCCACGCCCAGAACGCGTCGCTTCCCGGCATGCGCGTTGCGCCAAAACAGTTCACCGCAACCAACGCGCCGACGCTCATCCCGTCGGCCGAAACGATGCTGGCCGAACCCAGCCCGCCGCGCGCCTCCCCCGCCATCGCGCCAAAGCCCGCACCGGCTGCTCCCAGCGCGAATTCCAGTGCACATGCATCCAGCGCCGCCGCGCCCAGAGCACGATAAGGCGGCGTCTCGCCCCAGTCCTTCGCCCCGCCATTGGCGAGATCATAGAGAATGGCCGACGGCACGATCGGCGACACCGGCACGCCCTCCGCCTTGCGCAGCGCGTATCCCACCCCACGCGCGCCCAGTCTGGCCGCCACACCGTCCGCCGCCGCCAGCCCGTAGCTCGACCCGCCGGACAGAACGATCGCATTCACCGTATCGACCAGCGTATCGGCCGCCAGCGCATCGCTTTCGCGCGTTCCCGGTCCGCCCCCGGCCACTGCGACCGCCGCAATCGCCGGCTCATGAGGCAGGATCACGCTCACCCCGGTGCGCACCGCCTCATCATGCGCCGATCCGACCGCAAGGCCCGGCACATCAGTCAAAAGATTTCGCGCGCCGGGCCTTGAAGACATATTAGAAAACCTGATCCGAGTATCACAATGCGGCGCCAGGATTGTCTGGCGGCTCGGCCATATCATGTTAACAGACCGATCGCACATCCCACTGATCGACCGTTCAGGAGACGACATGCGCAACAAACTGCTCAGCGCCCTGCCCGCCATCACGCTGGCGCTGGCCTCCTGCACGGCGCCAGCCAACACCGACGCCCAGAGTCGGGACGCTACATCGCCCGCCGCATCTGATTGGCGCCTGGAAGGTCAGGCCATGGCCGCCACCGCCGATGTCCGCGCGACAGACGCCGCGCTTGAGGCCATGCGTGCCGGCGGCACAGCCGTCGATGCAGCGATCGCCGCCCACGCCGTCCTCGGCCTGGTCGAACCGCAAAGCTCGGGCCTCGGCGGCGGCGGCTATATCGTCGCCTATGATCGCGCCAGCAACACCACCACCGTGTTCGACGGGCGCGAAACCGCCCCTGCCGCCGCAGACGCGGACTATTTCAAATGGGACGGCGAAGTGCTCGGCTTCGGCCCCGCCATCTATTCCGGCAAATCAGTGGGCGCGCCCGGCCTGATCGCCCTCTACAAGACTGCGCACGATGCAATGGGCAAACGCCCGTGGGCGGACAACTTCAACGCCGCAATCAAGCTCGGAGATGATGGCTTCATCGTTTCGCCGCGGCTGGCCGGCATCCTGCCCTATGGACGTTTCGCTGACGGTCCGCTCGCCAGCGACCCCGTCACCGGCCCCTACTTCTATCCGAACGGCGAAGCGCTGGAGGCTGGCGACCGCCGCACCAACCCGGCTTATGCGGACACGTTGCGCGCCATCGCCGCCGATGGCCCGGCCGCCTTCTATTCCGGCCAGATCGCCAAAGACATCGTCGCCGCCGTTCAGGCTGGCGAGATTCCCGGCGCGCTCACGCTGGAGGACCTTCAGAACTACACGACCCGCACCGTCCCTGCGGTCTGCGGCCCGTTCCGCAGCTCCACGATCTGCGCCCCGCCGCCTTCATCCTCCGGCG
>JBHIWT010000004.1:0-42432 GCA_041987265.1 Hyphomonadaceae bacterium | reverse complement strand
GCCACGCCCAGCCAGGCCGCGTCGATCTGCGAAACTTCGACGCCCGCATCGCCCAGCGCCTCATCGAAGGCCTCGATCACCAATGCATCAGCATCATCCCCCCAACGCTCGCCAAAGCGCGCGCAACCCATCCCCAGTATCGCAACTCTGTCCTTGATTCCGGTTGCCATGAGCCGCTCCTTATTCTGCCGCAAGCTGAGCGGCTGTGCGCGCACGGAAATCGGGCGCCGCCTTCCAGAAATATTTTGTGAAACCGCGGGCTTCATCGATCGCCTTGATGCGGAACATCATGCGCATCGGCGCACCGACTGCGATCTCGTCGGGTTCGACGTCGCTGAACTCCACGGTCATGCGTCCGCCTTCCTCAAACTCCACGGCGCCGTACCAACAGGGTGGGTCGGGTGTGTAGGTCAGATTATCGGCAGTATACGTAACGATCCGCGCCCGGCGCTCGGCGAGAGGATAATCCTCCTGCGTGCCTCTTGCGCGATCATTCTGCGCGACGCTGATTTCGCTTCTGGGAAACTGGATCGTCCCGGTCTTGACGCAACGGCTTCCCACTAGAGCCATCACCGCTTTGCGGTTGCGATACAGAGCAGTCAGAGCCGTCTTCTGGTCGAGTTCTGCACGCATGCCTGCATCGAGTTCTATCATGCGGGTGAGTGCAAGATAGCGAACATAATTCGATTCAGGCGACCTGCGTGCCAGCCAGCCGCTGACGCCCAGGCCGTGCACCGCACGTTCACCCGTCGCGCGGAAGACCATGACATCGCAGCCCTGACCGAAGCCGACCACTACCAGAATCTCGCCCGCCTTAGCCGTTTCCAGCGCATGGACCAGCATGATGAGCGGTTGCGCCGCGCCGGCGTCACCAAGGCGTGCGGCCAGTGAATCCGCCAGTTTTTCCGGTGCGATTTCGCATGCTTTCGCCACTGCGACGTCTACGTCCCGGGCCGGCGAAGGCATTATGAAGCGCCCGACGTCTTCTGGTTTGATACGCGCCTTCGCCAGCGCCGATCTGACTGCTGCGGGTGCAATCTTTCCGTACCCTTCTTCGCGCGCCCAGCGCGCTTCCCAGCTATAGTCGAAGGCCTGACTCTCAGCACGGAAGTGATCAATGAAGTCGATCGAGACGCTGTGTGAGGCTACAAGTTCCGCGGCCCCGGGTGCGTCGCCGACGAGCACCGCGGCAGCGGCGTCGCCCCCTGTCAATTCTAACTCTGATGCTGGCCGTGAACGCCGCCTCTCCGCCGAGAGGCATAATGTCTTGCCGCCGCCCCCGCGTGAGGCGTGTAGCGCGTCGAGGAGCGCAGATGCGCCCGCGCGCTGGCTGCCAGAGATGTCTATGGCGCCCACGTCATCGCGAAGGTTCAACGCTTCCTTCACGATCCCGGCATTCTGACGGTCAGCGAAAGGGTGACTGGTTGAGGCCATGACGACTCGCTCGACTTCATCGCGATCGAGCCCGCTCAGGCAGTCGCGGGCGGCTTCCACGCCCATGGTGATGGGGTCTTCGTCCCAGTTGCCGAACGCGCGTTCGCCACGCGCAAGGCTTTTCAGGGCAGGGGCGAACCAGGCATGAGCTTCGGCGGCCGCCTGCCGTTGCAGACGCAACCGTGGAACATAGGCGCCAGCCGCAAGGATTCCCGCCATCGTCAGTCTCCGAATTCCAGGTAACCGTTGTTGAGTACGACGATGTCGCGTTCGATCACGCGCGCGCGAAATGACGCCGCGCCTGGCGTCTCGCGCCAAACATCGATCTCGAATGTTTCACCCGGGAAGACGGGGCTAGCAAACCGCGCATCCATCCGCCGGAAGCGTTCTGGGATGTCGTCGCACAGTGATTTGGTCAACGCTCTTCCGACCACGCCATAGGTCGCCAGGCCATGCAGTATCGGCCGGTCGAATCCACCCTGCATTGCGATTTCCGGATCGGCATGAACCGGATTGTAGTCGCCCGACAACCGGTAGAGCAGGGCCTGATCGATGCGTGTTGGCGCCTTGATCGAATAGTCGGGCTCGCGATCCGGCAGCGCGTGCGGTTTCGGCGCGCCGTCGGAACGGCCGCCGAACCCGCCGTCTCCGCGCAGAAAGCTCGACTGGCGCGTTGTGGCGACATGTTCGCCAACGTCGCTATAGATCCGGCGAGTCGAAAGGAGGATGGCGCCTTTCTGCGCACCCTTGTCGAAGATTTCGTCGATCGTGGTTACGCCATAAAACCCGCCTTCGACGGGAAGCGGCGAACGATGGATCTCGATCGACTGTTCGCCGTGCAGCACCATCGGCCAGGTCGCGCCGTATTCGGGACGCTGCAGCCAGAAGCCGGGGTAGGCTAATGCGACCACCATTGTCGGCAGCGTCTTGAGGCCGGCCTCATACACATACTGGAGTTCGCCGTGGTCCGTGCAGACTTCCGAAGCAACGCCGACGCCCAGCGCATACAGAATCGTGTCTCGAAACGTCCATTGCTGGCGCGTCTCGATCGGCGGCAACGCCATCACCTTGCTGTAATCGAGCGGCATCTCTCAGGCCGGATCCCAGGAGAAAGCATCTGCTGATCTCAACATGGGCTGGAAGCTCGGCGCCATCATCGGCAGAAGATCAGTGGCGATGGTCTGTGGCGTCCAGCCTTCGCTGCGATGCGCCGAGCGCAATACTTGCGGTTTGCTGAAAAGGAAGATCTCGTTCTTGCGCACGGCGAATATCTGGCCGGTCACGTCCTTTGCTTCGTCTGCGCACAGGAACGCCACCAGGGGCGCAATCTTATCCGGCGTCATCTGCTTCATGCGTTCAATGCGGGTTTGTTGTTCTGGCGTGTCGCTCGGAATCGTTGCGATCAGACGGCTCCACGCAAAGGGAGCGATACAATTCGAGCGAACGCCAAAACGCTTCATATCGAGGGCGATTGAGTTGGACAGGCCGATCACGCCCATCTTTGCGGCTGAATAGTTCGCCTGTCCGAAATTGCCCACAAGCCCGGAGGTGGAGGTGAAGTGAACGTAGGCGCCTCCGCCTTGCTCCCTGAAATAGGGCGCTGCGGCCTTGGCGACATGAAAACAGCCATTGAGGTGGACGTCGATCACATCGCGCCAGTCCGCATGACTCATCCTGTGGAAGATAGCGTCGCGCAGAAAACCAGCATTGTTCACCACCGCGTCGATCCGGCCGAACGCCTTGACGCCGTCCTCGATGATCGATTGAGCGCCCTTCGGATCGGCGACGCTGGCGAGGTTCGCGATAGCGGTTCCGCCCAACGTCCGGATTTCATTCACGACATCCTGAGCGGGCCCGCTGTCGGCGCCTTCGCCCGAAGCTGAGCCGCCAAAGTCATTTACGATGACGCTTGCGCCCTCACTGGCGCAGAGCAATGCGATCGCGCGCCCAATTCCCCGGCCCGCGCCAGTCACCGCCACAACCTTCCCATCGAGCATTATTACGCACCGCCTCTTGCCAAAAATGTTCATTCAGTATACAGAATGCTTCAATTATAATACGGGATAGCCTTCATGAGCAAGCGATCTGCCAAAGAGACGCCTACCGTTGGCGCGGTCGCGAATGCCGTCGCCCTGTTGCGCACGCTCGTGGCATTGCCAGCGCCTGCAGGCGTCAACGCGCTAGCTCGTGCCGCGGGCGTCAGTCCCAGCTCAAGCTTCAATATCTTGAAAACACTGGCCACCGAGGCGCTCGTCGACTTTGACCCTACCGCAAAGACGTATTCTCCAGGAGCCGGTCTCTTCGCGCTCGCAATGCAAGGCGCAAACGAACGTGGCTCCTTCGCCCGGTGCGCCTCGCTGTTGGAGCATTTTGCGCAGGTTCACGGGGCGACAGTCACCCTATGGCGCATGACGCCGTTCGAGAAACTCGTGCTGGTGGGAATCGCCGAAAGCAAATCGGCAACGCGCATCCAGATGACATTAGGCTATCGTCTCCCGCTGCTGGTCGGAGCGGGGGGGAGATGCATGGCCGCGAGGCTGGGGCTCTCGAAGGACACCATCACGGAACGATTCAAGCAGTTGCGCTGGGATAACCCTCCCACGCTGCAGACATATCTTCGGGAAGTACAACAGGCCAAGAAGCGCGGCTGGGCCGTCGATATGGGCAACGTCTTCGCCGGCATATCTACAGTTTCAGTGCCGATACTCGATCGCCACGAGCGCTCAGTTTTTGTTGTGAACGTGAGCTTCTTCCTGGTCCAACGCACCAAGGCGGAACTCGCGGAAGTTGGAGAGGAATTGAAGCTGCTGGCGCCAAGGGTGGCGAGCGCTCTGGGCCTCGTGCATTAGCTGTCAGTCGACCGCCGGTCTCACTTCAAATCCGTCGATAACTCGGTCTGCGGTTGCTTCCAAATCTATAGAAGACTTTTTCGCGGGCCCTGCGGTTTTGGCCGCGTTCCTCGCTGGCTGCGTACGATTTGACGTGGCCAGTCGCTGTGGCGTGGGGCCAATATTCTTGCATGACGGATTATCCCGTATTATGATGAAATCATTCAGAATAGGGAATATCTGTGCTGGGTGCGGCGCTTGATGCCGACAGTCGCAACGGCTGGCCGGCTGAAATTTAGCGCCAGAGGCCGTCATCAGCCTCGCAAAAGGTGCGGGAGGTGGAAGTTGAATCAATTCGATCCAGACCGGCTGCGGGAGAAATACCGGCGCGAACGCGACAAGCGCATCCGGACCGATGGAAACAGGCAATATGTCGAACTGGCGGGTGACTTCGCCAATTTGCTGGAGGATCCATATACGCCGCGCACAGAGCGGGAACCACTGAATGACGACGTCGATGTCTTGATCGTTGGCGGGGGCTTCAGCGGACTGATAACGGCTGCGCGTCTGCGCGAGGCCGCGATTGGCAACATCCGAATCATCGAGAAGGGCGGGGACTTCGGCGGCACTTGGTACTGGAACCGCTACCCAGGTGCGGCGTGCGACGTCGAATCCTACATCTACCTGCCGCTTCTTGAGGAGATGGACGTCATGCCCCGGCGCAAATATGCGACGGCGCAGGAAATACTCGACTACAGCCGCGAGGTGGCGTCCAAGTACGATCTGTACGCCAACGCATGCCTGCAGACTGAGGTGACGGAGGTCTCTTGGAGCGAGGAGGACCTGCGATGGAGCATCTCGACCGACCGCAACGACCGCATAAACGCGCGCTTCGTGATCTTGGCGAACGGGCCCGCACATAAGCCAAAACTTCCCGGCATCCCCGGGCTGGGTCGCTTCACGGGAGAAGCGTTTCACACGACCCGATGGAATTATTCGATCACGGGGGGCGGTCCGGAGGGAAACCTGACCAAGCTGTCCGACAAACGCGTGGGAATCATCGGTACTGGGGCGACAGCGGTGCAATGTATTCCGCATCTCGGCGCATCCGCAGAACATCTCTACGTTTTCCAGCGCACGCCATCGTCGGTTGACGTCCGCAATGACCATGACACGGACCCCGCATGGTGGAGGACGCTCGCGCCGGGTTGGCAGAAGGCCCGCAGGCGGAACTTCGACGCCATCCTCTCTGGCAAACCCTTTGATACCGATCTTATTCAGGATGGCTGGACGGACGGGATGTCATTGCCGCCCGAAATGGCGGACGCAGCGAACATGGGCGATGCTGAAGTCGCAGAGCTTGCCGACCTGATGAAGATGGAGAAGGTCCGGCAGCGCGTCGATGACGTCGTGATAGACCCGGCCACGGCGGAGGCGCTCAAACCGTACTACCGCCGGTTCTGCAAGCGACCATGCTTCCACGATGAATATCTCAAGACGTTCAATCGCAGCAACGTGTCGCTGATCGATACTCAGGGTCGCGGCGTCGAAGAGATTACCGAGCGGGGCGTGGTTGTGGCGGGCAAGGAGTATGAGCTCGACTGCCTTGTGTTCGCCACAGGATTTGAGATCGGCACAAACTACATCCGTCGCGCGGGTTACGATGTCGCCGGCGTCGATGGCTTGAGGCTCTCGCAAAAGTGGCGCGCCGGCGTCACCACCTTACACGGAATGCATAGTGTGGGGTTCCCCAACCTGTTCTTCCTCATGGGCGAGCAGACCGGATTTACCTTGAACTATACTCACCTTGTCGACGAACAGGCGCAACACATCGCCTATATCATGCGGCAGGTCGCTGAAAGTGACTTTCAGAGGATTGAAGCAACGCCCGACGCGGAAGCAGCCTGGGCCGACGAAATCGTCGTTCAGTCACAATCCAAGATCGATTTCTTGAAAGACTGCACGCCCGGCTATTACAATGGCGAAGGCCAGATCGACAGTGACCGGGCAAAAAGGTCCCAGGCCCTTGAAGCGTCCGTCTTCTTTGACTTGCTGCTGGCATGGCGCAAGGCTGGCGGCATGACGGGTCTTGCATGCGCGTGACGGATGGCGGGCATTTGCTAGGTGGCGCACGCACTCCTCGTCACCGGAGCGTCTACTCCATTCCCAGCACGTCTCGAAGGCCGCCAAGCTGAAAGCGAACGCAAAGTTCCTCCACCTCCTGGCGATTGAGCCGGTCCCGTTTCCAGAGCAGGGCGCATCGGGCGACCACGTCTATGAACAGACGAGCGAGAATGCGCGATGTCGTCGGCGGCAATTCGAATTCGTCGCCGACCAGAATGGCGACATACTGCTCCCAGGCGCGATAGCGCTGGCGCCGGTCGCGCCGGAACTCGGGTCCGTCGATCGCCGCATTTAGCGTTGCAAAGAGCTCGTATCGGCTCGCGACCACGTCGAAATAGGCCTGCACGCCAGCCCTCAGCCGGTCCTCCAGGGTGCCTTCTTTCTCGTATGCCGGCAGCATTGCGTCATACAGGCGACCGAACTCGCGATTATAGAGGGCCCGGAGCAGTTCAGTCCGGTTCTCAAAATAAAAATAGCTCAGCGCTCGGCTCACCGCCGCGCGTTCTGCGACCGACTCCATCGTTAGCGTGTCGACTCCCGTTTCAACGATCACAGCAGCGGCTGCGTCGAGAAGGTGCTGCGTCCGGACTTCCGGATCAAGACGGCTGCGCCGACGGCGTTTCTGATTAGGACCGGTCGCGATTGTCGCCTCCTTCGCGGGCGTCTCCAATGGGCCCGGTCACGGAAGACATAACCGCCGACCCCGCAAGAGGCCTCAGCAGCACGCTGTCTGCAGGAAAGAGTTGCAGGACTAAACTCCGTCAAGCCAGATCTATCCGGTACCGAATCTCCGTATTCCGGAGATGCGTCGGCTTGTCAAAGCGTCGCGGGCGCAGAAAGCGGTGGGAGGCCGGTCCAGCGCGCACGTCTAACGTCACGCGCGACTGCGACGATCGTGGAGAGGAAGTCGCCTACGACCTAATTCTCGCCATCCTTGAAGAGATGAGACGGGAAATCGGCGTTGGCGGATAATCGCCAGTCGGGGGAACGGCGTTGCATGAAGGCGTCGACGCCCTCCGCAGCGTCAGCCTGACGAACCGACCAGGAGAACAGCTCGTCCTGAAACGCCCGCGCGTTTACCCGGTCCGGTTCCTGAAGCAGGCGGCGAGCCGCAAGTTTGCTCATCGCCACGGCGAGGGGCGCGGTGTTCTCGGCAATGTCGTTCGCCATCTCCAGTGCTGTGCTGAGAACGTCTTCGCGCGCGACAGCGCGCGACACCAGCCCCAGTCTGAACGCTTCAGATCCTGTAATCTTGCGTCCGGTCAGCAGAAGGTCCATGGCCGCGGCGTACCCGATCTGTCGCGGCAGGCTCCACAGCAGATCGCCATCAGGAATGACCCCGCGGCGGTGGAAGACAAAGCCTATGGTCGCGTCATCGGCGGCGATGCGAAGATCTGCGTTGAGCGCCATGGTAATGCCTGCGCCAACCGCCGCACCGTTTATGGCGGCGATGACCGGCGTTCGAAGAATATCCGCAGTTCGGCGCGGACCAGGATAACGTTTGGCGGCCTCCTCGCGCCGGCTTGCGCCGTTCCAGTTCTGAGCCTCCGGCAGCAACGCCGCTCCGGCGCAAAACGCCCGACCGGCACCGGTCAGTACGATTGCGCGCACCGATTCGTTACGATCCATGCGGTCGTAGGCGTCACTAATTTCAGCCGCCATCAGCCAGTCCCACGCGTTGAGCTGATCTGGACGGTTCAATGTCACGACCCCCACTGGACCTTCGATCCTGGCTTCGATCGTTTCATAGCTCGGCGGCTGCGTTTCGGACATAGTGACCTCTGTTCAGGCATATGCGGGATTACGGAGATGTCGAACTACGTCGACCTGCGAAAGCGTCATTGCGTACTGGCGTATTGTCAGTAGTATTTCACCGTGTCCTGCAATGGCAAGCGATAATAGGAAAACGGCCATGACTTCTGTCCACAAAACGAGTCGCAGCAGCGCGGGTGAGGCGCGCGCGTTCGAAGGGTATCTCGGTGGATTGAGAGTGCTGGAGGTGGGCGACGAACTCGGTGAATACTGCGGCAAAATTCTCGCTGGTCTCGGGGCGGATGTCGTCAGGGTGGAGCCCGTCGGTGGAGAAGTCACGCGCAGCTACGGACCATTTTACAGGGACGAGCCGAACCCTGATCGCAGCCTTTATTTCTGGCACTACAATTTTGGCAAACGCTCCGTCGAACTGGATCTCGATGATCCCGCCGGTCAGGAGCGCTTCCGGTCCCTGGCGCTGAGCGCCGACGTGATTCTGGACAGTCGGCCGCGGGGCTACCTTGACGAAAGAGGCTTGGGCCGCGCCGCGCTGGCCGCCCAAAATCCCGGCTTGATCCATGCGCGGATCAGCCCGTTTGGCGATAGCGGGCCCTGGGCGGATTTTCGCGGGTCAGACCTCGTTCACCTCGCCTTGGGCGGCGTGGCCATGAATTGCGGTTACGATCCGGATCCGGCCGGGCAGTACGATACGCCGCCGATTGCGCCGCAGATCTGGCAGGCCTACCACATCGCAGGCGAACTAATGGCGATGTCGATAATCTCCGCAGCCATCTATAGGCAGGGTACGGGCGAGGGGCAGGATCTATCGACCAGCATTCATCAGGCCGTAAGCCAGAACACCGAAACCGACATCCCGAACTGGGTCTTCCTCAGACGTGTCCACCGCCGGTTGACCTGTCGCCATTCAGCGTCGTTCGCGCTCAGTCCGGCGCTCGCCGCTACCAAGGACGGGCGCTATGTTCTTCCCTATCGGACCTACCTGATGGCCGGTTTCAATGTGTGGGACGATACGGTCGCCCTTCTGCGCGATTACGGAATGCAGGCAGACCTCGAGGACCCGCACTATAAGGAAGCGCGCACGACCAAGCTGGCGAGGGATCGCCTCGAATTCCTGACCGAGCGGCTGGTTTCCCGTCTGCCATTCAGCCGTGACATTTGGCGTAGCGCGCAGGCGCATGGCCTTCCTTGGGCTCCCGTACGCAGGCCAGAAGAGAACATGACCGACCCGCACTGGCTGGACCGCGGCGCGTTCTTCGATGTGGAGCATCCAGAGCTCGGCGAATCATTCCAGTACGTCGGAGCCAAATGGTACGACGCTGAAGTTGCGTGGCGCACAGGGCCTCGCGCGCCTCTCGTCGGAGAGCACAACGAAATCATTCCCGCTGAATGGGCGGATCGTGCGCCTCGACCGCGTGTACACGTCAATAAGCGCATGGAGGCGCCGGCGGTGGAGAGCCGGCATGGAAAACCGTTCGCCTTGTCGGATGTCCGCGTGATCGATCTGGGCTGGATGCTCGCAAGCGCAGGAGCTGGGCGTTTTCTCGCCGCGATGGGCGCTGAGGTTATCCGGGTCGAGCATGACAGCCGTCCGGACGGCATGCGTTTCAGCCAGCTCGGCGCCTATCCGCCAGGAGGACGTGCCGAGCGCGAGCGGGCGACGGCGCCCATCCAGGCGCCTGAATGGGCGCCGAACCTCAATCGCAGCGGATCTTTCATGGAAATCAACGCTGGTAAGCTTAGCGTTGGCCTCAACCTCAAGGACCCCGCGGACAAAAAGGTGCTTGAGGAGCTGATACGCGAAGCTGACATGCTGGTAGAGGGCTATTCGCCCGGAACGCTGACTCGGATGGGGCTGGGATACGAACGGCTCAAGGAACTCAATCCGGCGATCATCTACGTGCAGCAAAGCGGTCTGGGCGAGTTCGGCCGGTATGGGCGCATGCGCACGTTCGGTCCGAGCGCGCAGGCAATTTCGGGCATAAGCGAGATGTCGGGATTGCCCGAGCCATACCCGCCCGCAGGTATCGGATATTCCTACCTTGACTGGTGCGGAGCCTACAACATGGCGACAGCCATGCTTGCGGCGCTTCACCGTCGCAATGCGACAGGGCTCGGTTGCCACATCGACGCCTCCCAAGGCGACGCCGGCCTGTACCTGACCTCGACGGCAACGCTCGATTACGCAGTGAACGGCCGGCGGTGGTCGCGGTTCGGCAACCGCTCTCCATATAAGCAGGCCGCGCCTCACGGCATTTATCACACGGCCGGCGATGATCGCTGGATTGCCATCGCTGCGTTCAATGAAGAGCACTGGCGGGGTATTGTTGAAGTTCTTGGAAATCCTGAATGGGCGTCCGATCCGCGCTTCGCGCGGCTATCTGACCGCCTAGCCAACCAGGACGCCCTCGATGAGCTGATGGACAAGACGGCAGCACAGTTCGACCGGTTTGAGCTGATGCAGGCGCTTCAACGCCGCGGGGTTCCGGCCGGCGTCTGTCAGACCGCGGAAGATCGTTGCGACCTCGATCCTCAATTGCAGCATCTTGGCTGGCAGATCGAACTGCATCAGTCGGAGATCGGGACCTGGCCGGTGAAGGAGCACCCCGTCATGTTCTCCGCTACTCCGGCCTATATGGGGGGGCGGTACGACCGCTCAGGACCAAGCTATGGCGAGGATACGGATGAAGTCCTCAGGCGCATACTGGGGCGCGAGCGGCAATCAGCGAAGGCCTGACAGGTCCGGATTGCTGGCGCCGGGAATCGGGCTTGGCCAGACTATCTAGCGCCCTTTCCACAAAGGGTCGCGTTTCTCGATGAAAGCCCTCGCGCCTTCCTTGGCATCCTCGCTGGCAAAGACGCGCGCGCGCCAATCCGATTGTCGCTCCTTCGCCATCGCCGGGTCGAACATCGCCATCCGCACAAGCTCGCGCGAGGCGGCGACGGCGAGGGGGCCGTTCCGTGCGATCTTCGATGCTAGATCGATCGCCTCAGATAGTACCGCGCCGGGCTCGACGACCCGGTTGACCAGCCCCAGCGCATGAGCCCGTTCTGCATCGATCGGATCTCCTGTCAGGACGAGTTCAAGGGCGATCGCCACGGGAAGGCGGGTCGCCAGGAACATGCCGCCGCGCGCCGCGAACAGACCGCGTTTGGTTTCCGGCAAGCCGAAAATAGCCGCCGAAGATGCGACGATGAGGTCGCACCCCAGAAGCATTTCAAATCCGCCTGCGACAGCGGCGCCGTTGGCCGCCCCGATCACGGGCTTTTCCAGAGCGCCGTCGACCAGGCGGCTAACCGCTGAACGCGCCGCTTCCTGATCCGGCGTCCGGTTTGAGTTTCCCTGCGCAAAGTCTCTCAGATCCATGCCGGAGCAGAATGCGCGATCACCGGCGCCGGTAAGGACCACGGCGCGAACGTCCGGATCGCGCTCGGCTTCGAGCAGTGCTTCGCCAAGCGCCACGACAAGGGCGGCGTTCATCGCGTTGCGCGCTTCGGGACGGTTCATCCGAAGTACCGCAATAGCGCCCTTGCGCTCAGCGATCAGCACCTGCGTCGTCGGATCATCCATGACCGTGAACCTTCGGAGCATTTGGCCCGGAGGCCGTTCATATGTAAAGTCCGGTCAGGTCTCGACCCATCCCACAACGCTTCCCGGCGCCAGCGTTACGCCAGGCTCAACGCCATGACGAACCGTGCCGGCGTCCTCGGCCTCGACGTCTATGGTCGACTTGTCTGTCTCGAAGGAAAGCACCGGATCGCCGACCGCGACCTGGCCGCCGTCCGGAACAAGCCATTCGACGACTTTCGCCTCGGTCATAGTCATGCCGACCATGGGAATGATGAGCTCTTTACGCATCGGGATCTCCTACACTTTCCACGCCAGCGCGGCACGCACGGCGTCCACTACGCGATCACTGTTCTGCACATGCAGACGTTCGAGTTCCGGGGCGAAGGGAACGGGCGCAAACGGTGCGCCGACACGGCCGACGGGAGCCAGCAGGTCTTCAAACACCGATTCCTGAATCTGCGCGGCGATCTCTGCGCCAAACCCGGCGAAGCGTACCGCTTCATGTGCGACAACAGCGCGGCCGGTGCGGCGAACGGAATCCATGATTGTCTTGGAATCCAGCGGAGACGCCGTCCGAAGGTCAATCACCTCAACCTCGACGCCTTCGCGCGCCAAAAGTTCCGCGGCGACCAGCGACTCGCTCACCATGCGTGCGGACGCCACGACCGTCACATGCTGACCTGGCCGCACGATAGCAGCATTGCCGAGTGGAATTTCATAGTCTTCATTGGGAACGTGAGTGGAAACGCCCAGGGTGCGCTTGTTGAAGATGACGATTGTGGGGTTGTCGTCTCTGATCGCGGATAGAAGCAGCCCTTTTGCGTCGTAGGCGTTTGAAGGCATCACGACCTTGAGGCCGGGAACGTGGCAGAACCACGCTTCGAGATACTGCGAGTGCTGCGCCGCCGATCCTGTCCCTGCACCCGCCACGGTCACGATGGTCAGCGGCATGCGCAGGCTGCCGCCAAACATGTACTTCATCTTGGCCGCCTGATTGACCAGCTGGTCCATGGCGATGCCGATGAAGTCCATGAACATGATGTCTATTACTGGCCGCAACCCGGTTGCGGCGGCCCCAACTCCCAGCCCGGCCAGCGCAGCCTCGGACACCGGCGAATCCACAATTCGGCTAGGTCCGAACTCCTTTACGAGATTGCGATAGATCGAAAAGACCCCGCCCGTCTCGACATCCTCGCCAGCCAGAAAGACGGTTGGGTCGGTCCGCATTGCTATGGCGATCGCTTCATTGATTGCGGCCCCATACTTGAGGGGGCGATCCTGCTTCTGCGGGTCCGTCGGCTTAGCCTTCACAGGTGCGCTCATTGGGCGACGGTTTCTGTATAGACGTCCCGCATCAGGGCGTCGGGGAGAGGGGGCTCTGCAGATTTCGCCGCCTTGATCGCATCCGCGACCTCCGCCTCGCAGGCGCTGGCGACTGCCGTAATGTCTTCAGGCGACATCACGTCCCGATCGACAAGAACCCGTTCCAGCGCGTCAATCGGATCACGGAGGCGCCATTTCTCAACTTCTTCTGGCGGGCGATACTTCAGCCTCAAACCCTTGAACCCGATGTGGTCATAGAAACGGTAGGTCTTCGCCTCGATAAATGTAGGGCCTCCGCCGTCGCGCGCTTTCGCAACAGCAGCCTGCGCCGCCTCGTAAACCGCGATGGCGTCCATACCGTCCACGATGACGGACTCCATACCCCAGGCGCCCGCCATCGCGGCGATATCCGATATGGCCTGATGGCGCTTTTGCGCCGTAAACTCCGCGTAGAGATTATTCTCGCACACGAATACGACAGGAAGCTTCCAGAGGCTGGCCATATTGCCGGCCTCGTGAACGGATCCCTGGTTGCTTGCGCCGTCGCCAAAGAAGGTGGCGGTCACGCGATCGCTCTTCAGGAATCTGTTTGCGAACGCAGCGCCCACGGCGATGGGCGGACCCGCGCCCACGATTCCGTTCGCCCCGAGCATGCCGATCGCTGGGTCGCTGATGTGCATGCTGCCCCCTTTGCCGCCGCATGAACCGCTCTGGCGGCCAAAGAGCTCGGCGATCATCGGCCCCACACGTCCCCCTTTGGCGAGCATATGCCCATGGCCCCGGTGGGTGGACGTGATCTGGTCGTCATCCCTCAGCGCTGCGCCTACGCCAGCAGCCACCGCCTCTTGCCCCACAGAGAGATGGACCGAACCGGGGATTTCGGCTTTCTCCATCAATTCGCCGGCCGCGAGTTCGAATGCGCGGATCTTCCGCATTCGCAGATGAAGATCGGTCAGGATCGCCGCGTCGTTCAACACTGCCTTACACCCTGATGGTCGACCATTTTGGCAAAATTGATGCTCGTCATGCGCCAGTGAAAGCAGACTGGTGCGGGGAACGGCGAATTCTCACTTAAACGTCTCAATGACATCTCGCACAGAAGATTGCCGCAACAGGCAGGGCACGATCGGCTATCTCACTACTGACAGGCCGTCAATAGTTGACACATGGTGCGCCGAGAGCAAGAGAAGACTCGCAGGAGCCTGATCGTCGTGAGAACAGTTCAATTGCGCGCATGTGAGCGTCCGGGGCGATACGCGCGGACAGGCCGGCGGGCATCCAGTGTCGGACAAGCGGCGCGAACTGAAGGCGCCGCGCTGGCGCACGCTTGCACGGCGCCAATCATGTTCAGGGTGCAAACGCATTTAGGCGCCCGAGGGGCGCGAACGGTCATGTTATCGGAACGGGAAACATCGTGAAAACGCGTATTACGTCACTGCTTGGCATCCAGCATCCCATCATACAGGGCGGGATGCACTATGTGGGTTATGCCGAAATGGCGGCTGCCGTTTCCGAGGCGGGCGGTCTCGGCGTGATTACGGCGCTGACGCTTGGATCGCCTGCTGCGTTGGAAGCCGAGATCGCAAGGTGCAGATCGATGACAGGCAAGCCATTCGGCGTGAACCTGTCGTTTCTGCCTTCCGTTCGTCCTCCCGACTACCCGGGATATGTCCGAACGATCATCGAGGCGGGTGTGACGGTTGTCGAGACCGCAGGAAACAATCCTGAACAGGCGGTTCGTCCTTTGAAAGCGGCGGGCGTAAAGGTCATCCACAAATGCACGTCCATCCGGCACGCGCGAAAAGCTCAGTCGCTAGGGTGCGATATTGTCAGCATCGACGGGTTCGAGTGCGGCGGCCATCCCGGCGAGGACGATGTGCCCAACATGATCTTGCTGCCCCGCGCTGCGGACGAGGTCGGGATACCCATCGTCGCGTCTGGCGGGATGGCGGATGAGCGTTCTCTCGTGGCTGCGCTTGCTTTGGGGGCGGACGGGATCAACATGGGCACGCGCTTCCTCGCAACGCAGGAAGCACCCGTCCATGAAAACGTGAAACAGGCGATCCTGCGCGCAAGCGAACTCGACACGCGTCTCGTCATGCGTCCGCTCCGCAATACGGAACGCGTCCTGACCAATCTCGGCGTGGAGCGCCTTCTGGAGACGGAAAGGCGCCTAGGGCAAGCGCTGACCTTCCCGGACATCGCGAAGGAAGTGTCCGGCGTCTACCCGAAAGTCATGAAGGAAGGAGAGATGGATGCCGGCGCGTGGTCCTGCGGTATGGTCGCCGGCCTGATTACGGATATTCCGACGGTGAGAGAGCTGATCGATCGCATCGTCTCCGGCGCTGAAACGCTCGTACGCGACCGGCTGACGCAGATGGTCGCATCATGATCGTTTACAGATGCAGAGCAGAAGCGGCGGCGGTGTTCGCCCGAGTTGCCGTAGAGAAGATTGCAACGTGACGCGGCTGTCGGGAAAGGTCGCTGTAATCACCGGCTCAGCCCGCGGCATCGGCCGCGCTCAGGCTGCGCTCTTGCGCGCTGAAGGCGCCCAGGTCGTGATGACCGACTTGGATCAGCAGGAAGGGGAGCGAGTTGCCGGAACGCTGGACGCCGCTTTCGTGCATCATGATGTCAGAGATGAGAATGGGTGGGCCACGGTTGTGGAGGTCGCGGTGTCCCGCTTCGGCAGGATCGATGTGCTGGTGAACAATGCCGGCGTGTTTCTGCTTGCGGACATGCTCGAGACGACTCTTCAGCAATACCGCGAGGTAATTGAAGTCAACCAGGTCGGCCCGTTCCTGGGGATGAAGGCGGTGGCGCCTGTCATGATGGCGCAGGGCGGCGGTTCGATCATCAACATATCCTCGATCGCCGGTTTGCGGGCGGCGCCCCGCGGGTTTGCCTATGGTGCATCGAAGTACGCAGTGACCGGCATGACGCGTTCCGCAGCCCGGACGCTCGGCAAACACGGTGTCCGCGTAAATTCTGTCCATCCGGGAATGATCGAGACCGACATGATGAACGCGGTGACGGATGGCCAATCCGACATTCATCGCAGTCTGGCGGAATCGGTGCCGCTCGGTCGGCGCCATGCCTCGCCCGACGAGGTCGCACCGCTCGTCCTGTTCCTTGCGTCGGATGAGAGCGCATATTGCAGCGGCGCAGCCTTCACAATCGACGGAGGAGTCAGTGCATGAGAGCCGCCAAGCGCATACCGCCGGAGGGCTTGGCGCTACGTCGCAAGAGTCATCAGTCGCTACGCGCAGGCAAATGACATGAACAGGTTCCAGGGCAAGTCAGTTATCGTGACCGGAGCGGCCTCCGGCATTGGCCGTGCAGCTGCCCGCCAGTTTGCTGCCGAGGGTGCGATCGTTATTGCAGCAGACCTATCAGACGCCGTTGGTGAGACCGTCGATTTGATCAGGACGGATGGTGGCGCTGCAACGGCCGTCAGTATGGATGCTGGCTCCGCCAAGGATGTAAGTCATGTCATAGACCTCGCTTTTGATGCATGCGGTCGTCTTGATGTCATCTTTGCGAACGCTGGAATTTCGGGGCGTGGTTCCAGCCTGTTCGAGGAAGACGAGAATACCTGGGCGCAGATTATTCGGGTGAATCTCATAGGCCCGTTACTGGCGATACAAATCGGCGCGCCGAAGATGATCGATGCGGGCGGGGGCGCCATCGTCTGTACGGCCAGCGTGGCGGGCCTCAGGAGCGGCGCCAGTAGCCCGGCATATTCGGCTTCAAAGGCGGGGCTGATCAACCTTGTTTCTCTTGCCGCGAACCAGCTTGCGGGAACCAATGTGCGCGTGAACGCCGTCTGTCCCGGGCTGATCGAAACGGGGATGACTCAGTCTATGTTCCAGCGTGCAGAGGAGCGCGGAACTACAGATCGAATCGGGCAGCTCAATCCTCTGCGTCGGGCCGGGCAACCCGAAGAGATCGCCAGAGCCGCACTGTTCCTCGCTTCTGATGATGCAAGCTACATCAATGGGCAGGCTTTGGCGGTTGACGGCGGCCTCTCTTCTTCCCTCCCTGTAATACCTCCGAGGTCCCGCTAGTAGCCGCAGCTTGGCTGTTCACCCCGGATTGACTATCGGGCGGTAGATATTTCAACGAGCATCGATCGCAATGACTGATACGGAAAGTCTTATTCGTGCGGCCGGATTACGCTGTTGATGAAGGCGATCCAGAATTTCGTGTGGCGCCATCCCGTGACTGAGTTCTCTCGGTTAGCAAATTGCTCAGATCGTTAGTGCGCTGATTTCTGACTGGACTTTAGCGTCCACCTGAGCGGTAGTGCTCGCGCGCGGCGGTCAACGCCGCACACGCCCGGCCGTCTACTCCGCCGGGCCTGCCTCAGTGGGACGAGACAATCAGGTCCCGCCCCCAGACGGAGGCAGAGATGGCCAACACAGCAACTTACAATCCACCCAAAGCGGGCACAAAGCAGCACGCATTCCTGACGCGCCTGGAAGGGAAGGGCGCGAACGTGTCCGAACTCATGCGCGCCATGAACTGGCAACGCCATACGGTGCGCGCTGCGCTGACCGGCCTGCGCAAGCGCGGGATCAAGGTCGAGCGCATCGAGGGTGGGCCGGACGCCGCGCCGATCTATCGCGTCAAACCAGCCGCCCCGAAACGCAAGCGGCGGGCGAAGGCGTGAGCGCAGTCGATCTTGCAGCCCTTGAGGCGTCGTCGCGTCAGCAGCTGATCGACCAGTGGACGCAGCTCTTCGGCATGGCCCCGTCGAAACGGACCGGCCGGCTCACCATGACCCGGATCATCGCCTATGAGCTGCAGGCGCGCGCGGAGGGCGGGCTCAGTCCCGCCCTCCGCCGCCGGCTCGCCGATCTCGCCAACGGACGGACCAATCAGAGGCTTTCCAACGGCGCGCAGCTGGTGCGCGAATGGAACGGCGAGAGCCATGTCGTCGATGTGGTGGAGGGCGGCTATCGCTGGCGCGATCAGACCTATCGCTCGCTAAGCGCGGTCGCTGAAGCCATCACTGGCGCCAAATGGTCCGGCCCGCGCTTCTTCGGTCTGCGCAAATGAGCTCAGTGCGCTGCGCCATCTATACCCGCAAGTCGAGCGAGGAGGGGCTCGATCAGTCCTTCAATTCGCTGCAGGCGCAGCGCGAGGCCTGCGAGGCGTTCGTGCGCAGCCAGAAATCCGAGGGCTGGCGCATCCTGCCCGAGGTCTACGACGATGGCGGCATATCGGGCGGCACCCTCGAACGCCCGGCGCTGGAGCGAATGCTGGCGGATGTGGACGCGGGGCGGATCGATCTGATCGTCGTCTACAAGGTTGACCGGCTGACACGCTCGCTGGCTGATTTCGCCAAGCTGGTCGAGCGGCTGGAGGCGCGCAACGTCTCGTTCGTGTCGGTCACCCAGCAGTTCAACACCTCGACCAGCATGGGACGGCTGACGCTCAACGTGTTGTTGTCTTTCGCCCAGTTCGAGCGCGAGGTCACCGGCGAGCGCATTCGCGACAAGATCGCCGCCTCGAAAGCCAAGGGCATGTGGATGGGCGGCTCGCCGCCGCTTGGCTATGATGTGGGTCCCGATGG
The DNA here is from genome assembly GCA_041987265.1 of Hyphomonadaceae bacterium. Taxonomy (GTDB): domain Bacteria; phylum Pseudomonadota; class Alphaproteobacteria; order Caulobacterales; family Hyphomonadaceae; genus IH12. The sequence goes on along the minus strand of JBHIWT010000004.1, from coordinate 23,804 downwards.
CCTGGTCGTGAATGCGGAAGAGGCCGCCAGCGTCCGACTGGTCTTTGCGACCTACCTCAAGCTCAGGTCGGTTCGGGCGCTTGGCGAGGAGCTCGACCGGCTGGGCCTGCGCTCCAAGCGACGGAAGGACAGGTCAGGGCGGTGTTCCGGGGGCGTGCGCCTGCGTCGCGGGGCGCTCTATCACATGCTCGCCAACCCAATCTATGTCGGGCGCATCCGCCACCGCGATCAGATCCATGAGGGACAGCACGAGGCGATCATCGATGAGGCGACGTTTGCAGAAACCCAGGAGCTGCTGGCGAGCCAGCGGGTCGAGCGCAAGCGCCGCGCCAACGCCAAGGTCTCCAGCCCGCTTGCCGGCAGGATCTTTGATGAAACTGGCGACCGGCTCGCGCCGACGCATGCGGCCAAGAAGGGCGTGCGCTATCGCTACTATGTCTCGCAGCGGCTGATCGAGGGGGAGGGCGGACCAAGCGAGGGCTGGCGGTTGCCGGCGAAGGAGCTGGAGGCGCGGGTTGTGGAGGCAATCGTCGGGAGTCCGGAGGTCGTGCGGTTGCGGCAGCGGCTGGGGCGGCCGGATGAGCTGGCGCCGGAACGTGTGCTGCGAGCGGTGGAGCGGGTTGAGTTGGCGCCTGGGCGGATGGTGATCCGGTTGAGTGTTAGGGAGGCGTTCGGGGAAGTGGTTGGAGCGGGCGGGGAGTGTCTCAAGATCGTCGCGCCGTTTGTGCAGCGGCGGCGGGGCGTTGAGCAGAAGCTGGTGATTGATGAGGGAAAACCTGGTGCGCCGGATTTGACGCTGGTGAAGCTGGTTCACCGTGCGACGGTTTGGGTGGAGCGGCTGAAGGCGGGCGCGTCGATCACCGAGATCGCGAAGGACGAGGGGGTATTGCCGCCGTTCGTCACGCAGCGGGTTCATCTGGGATTACTGTCGCCGCGGATTGTGGAGGCGATCGTCGAGGGGAGATTGCCGGCGGAGGTGACAGCGCAGCTATTTATACTCCGGGCGATAAGGATGAACTGGCGCGATCAAAATTCACTATATTTTCAGTAGGATATGTTGAAGGCGATTATTAACCGGATGCGCGGATGGCTTATTTGAAGAAAGCGCAATACGTCTTCCGGTACAGCCCGTTGACTCCCACGCGAGGGAATCTGAGTGAAAATCCTTAGCCTATATTCCGGCGTGGGAGCACTAGATTTCGGCTTCGAGGCGGCCGGGTATACGACAGCGGTCGCTTTCGACTACAATACCGCAGTCATAAAGGAATTGAAGGCCAATACGGCCTGGGACGCCCGCTGTCAGGACTTGGTTGGTCGTCCGGCTCGCTCCATTTTGAAAGAATCCGGGCACGAGAACGTAGACTTCGATCTCGTGATCGGCGGGCCGCCATGTCAGCCTTTTTCGAAAGCAGCGTTTTGGCGCAATGGGAAGACTGCCGGCCTGAAGGATCCCAGAGCCGCGACGCTCGCTGCTTACCTCGACATGGTCGAGTTTGTCCGGCCACGCGCATTTCTTCTCGAGAATGTTCCGGGGTTCGCCAATGGCGGGGCTGCGAGTGGCATTGCGCGCATCGAAAACGGCGTTGCTGAGATGAATGCGCGTCTCGGCGAGAATTACAGGATCACTTGGGCAAAACTGAACGCGGCTGATTTCGGCGTACCGCAACAACGCGAACGCATCTTCCTTGTCGGCCGGCGGGACGGCGGCGCGTTTCAATTTCCCACGTCGGTCTACGCGGCGGACACGGCAGATCAGAAGAAGTCTCACTTCACCGCTTGGGATGCGATCGGCGATCTGCCTCTTTATCCGGAAGAAGATGGTCTGGAAGCTGGCGGCAAATGGGCTGACCTGTTGCCGTCGATCCCGGAGGGCGAGAATTATCTTTGGCATACGAACCGAGGGGGCGGCGAACAGCTTTTTGGATGGCGCACGCGCTATTGGAGTTTTCTGTTGAAGCTCGCCAAGGACAAACCGTCCTGGACGCTTCAATCGCAAACCGGATCGGCGACGGGTCCCTTCCACTGGGCGAATCGCAAGCTATCGAAACGGGAGCTGTGCCGTCTGCAAACCATACCGGATCGGATCACGATCGGTGCCGGGCGAGTCGAAGCGCAACGTATGCTTGGAAACGCCGTTCCGTCGCTGCTGGCGGAAGTCATCGCACTTGAGATGCGTAAACAAATTTTTGGCGACGCCCGCGCGACCCTGAAGAAACCGACCCTGCTTCCCAAACGCAATGCGAAAAAGTCGCGCCGCCATCCGGTACGTCCCGTGCCGCCGGAATACCGCGCCTATATCGGAAATCATGAAGACCATGCCGGTGTCGGACTTGGTCCCGGCGCGCTGAGGAGGCAAACCCTGCAGGCCGCAGAGTAACAAAAAGATCGTTCAAATTGCGCTTCGCGACCTAGCGAATCGCCCCGGACATGAAAGCAAGAAGGATCGACGGAGACAGCCCGGCATGGAAAATGTGAACATACGGCCAGGCGTCAGCATCCTCACCGTCCTGCGCCATCTCAACTACAAGCCCTGGTTCGCGCTCGCCGAATTCGTGGACAATGCAGTAGCGAGTTACATCGCACAGAGGGACGCTATCACCCTGACCGATGGTCCGGAGTCAAAACTCTCGGTCGACATATCCATCGATCAAGGCCCGCCCGCAATCATGACGATCCGCGACAATGCTGCTGGGATCAGCCTGGATGATTATCCGCGCGCATTCCGGCCGGCCGCAGCGCCGCTCGACCGATCCGGCCTTTCGGAGTTCGGCATGGGCATGAAGAGTGCTGCCTGCTGGTTCTCGCCGAATTGGCGTGTGCGGACAAGCGCGCTTGGCGAGGCCGTTGAACGCACTGTGACGTTCGATATCGAAAGGATCGTCAACGACGACATCAATGAGCTGATGGTGGAAGAGGTGCCGGCGGATGCGAACACCCATTTCACTGAAATCACGCTCCTTGATCTGCACCGACCGCCGGTCGGCCGGACGCTTGGAAAGATCAGGGATCACCTGACCGACATCTACCGATTGTTCCTTCGCGACGGGTCGCTGCGCCTCGTTGTCGGCGGCAGCGCCCTCAACTCGACGCCGCCCGACATTCTGAGCGCCGCGTACTATGAGACGCCGGATGCGGAGCCCGTAATATGGCGGAAGGACATCACCTTCGATCTCGGCGAGGACATGCATGTAGAAGGCTTCGCTGCTTTGAGGGCGGTCGCGAGCGTCTCCGACGCTGGATTCGCTCTGTTCCGCAGGCGGCGCCTCATCCAGGGCAGCGGGGATGAAGGTTATCGGCCGGAGCTAATCTTCGGAAAGTCCAACAGCTATGTCTATCAGCGCCTTTTTGGCGAGCTTCACTTGCACGGCTTCGAGGTGGCGCAGACCAAGGACGGCATCAAATGGGATGAGAACGAGACGCCGTTTCTGGAACTCCTCAAAGAGTATCTGGATGAGGCGCCGCTCCCCCTTCTCAAGCAAGCAAGGGGCTATCGCGTGAGGCCGCGACCGGCGCCAGTCTCGCCGACGGCTCGCGGCGCCGTCTCACGCACAGCGACCGCGCTTTCACTTCCGCGCCGGGAGCCGCCTCGGCCGGCGCCGGCACCCGAACCGGATGCGCCTCCCCCTGCGACCCTTCCGGAAAGTCATGGAGACAGCGCCGCGGAGACGGTCGAAGTTGCCTTTGGAGGCCGCGCCTGGCGCGTGAAGATCGAATTGCTGAACGATCCCAGCGTGTCGCAGTGGCTGGAACTCGCCGATGCCGGTCCGGTCACATCAGCGGGCGGGCCAAGGGATCTCCATATCCGGATCTCGCTAACACACCCGTTCACAGTGCGCTTCGCTGGGGCGGACGAAGACGGTTTGGAGCCTCTGATCCGTATGGGCACGGCCCTTGCGATAGCCGAAACCCTTGCTCGTGAATCGGGCGTGAGGCAAGCTGGCGCAATCAGACGCAATTTCAACGATATATTGGCGGCAATCTTTGCGGCCCCATGAACCCTCGAAACCAGCTGAACGACAATGAGCGAACAACCACGCAGCGACCGCTGGAATCCGATTGTCGGCGAAGAAACAACTCAGCTTCTGGAAGCCTCCTCGGCCCCTGAAACAGCTTATCCAGGCGTAATTCAGTCGAGCCGCTCCATCCTCGCGCGCTGCCGCGACCCGCAGCGGAGAGATGGATCGGAAACTGGCTTGGTCGTCGGCTATGTCCAAAGCGGCAAGACGCTCTCATTTGCGAGTGTCGCGGCGATGGCGCACGACAACGGTTATCCGTTGGTCATCGTCGTCGCTGGAACCTCGCTTCCGCTTTGGACCCAGTCCACCAATCGATTCAGACGAGACCTTCGACTTGAGTCTCGTGAAGACAGGAAATGGTTGTTGCTGGCCAACCCTCAATATGAGCCAGCGTCGATTGAAACGATCAATGGCGTTCTGGACGAATGGCGCGATCCGGATGTGCCGACTGAGGACAAGCAGACCATACTGATTTCGGTCATGAAGAACCATTCCTGGCTGAGAAAATTGCAAGCCCTTCTAGAGCAAGTCCAATTGTCCGGCGTCCCGGCGCTGATCATCGACGACGAAGCCGATCAGGCAAGTCTCAATACGCGGGTCAATGACGACGAGGAGAGCACCACGTATCAGCGGCTAATGGAGCTGAGGGCGACGCTTCCGCACCATACTTTTCTTCAGTACACGGCGACGCCCCAGGCGCCGCTGCTAATTAACATCATCGACTCGCTCTCGCCGAACTTCGTGCATGTGCTGACACCGGGCGATGGCTATACAGGTGGGCGCGAATTTTTCCTGGAGGACTTGGACCGGTATGTCCGCCAGATACCCCCTGAGGAAGTGCCGACGCGAGATCAGCCTTTAACGGCGCCGCCGGATTCGCTGATCGAGGCGCTGGGCGTTTTTATGGTTGGCGTTGCGGCGCATCTTGCAGTTCACGGCAACAGCGGAAACCGGTCGATGATGGTGCATCCGTCGCGGACTACCGATCCGCATGCTGAATACGCCAACTGGGTTCGTGCGACGATGGACCGGTGGCGGTCCGATCTGGACCTTCCTGAGGGCGATCCGGATCGTCAGGACACGATGGCCGAGTTTCGTTTCGCCTATGATGAACTGGCGCAGACTGTGACGGGCATACCTGAGTTCGACGTAGTCGCCGGTCAGCTGCGCCGTGCATTCCGTATGACCAGCGTGGTCGAAGTGAATTCCCGCCAGGCCGGTAACAAGACGCCGCAGATCGACTGGAAGCAATCTCTCGGGCGCATCTTGGTAGGCGGACAGGCGATGGATCGCGGATACACCGTCGAAGGATTGACCGTCACCTACATGCCGCGAGGGCTCGGCGTCGGTAATGCCGATACGGTGCAGCAGCGGGGTCGCTTCTTCGGATATAAACGGAGCTATATTGGCTATTGCCGGATCTACCTGGAAACGGGCGTAAGCGACGCGTTCCAGGACTATGTCGAACACGAAGAGGACATTCGGGCGCAGCTTTCCGACTACGACAACTCGGATCTGTCGCTTGGAGAATGGAAACGTGCCTTCATTCTGTCGCCGAGCCTTCGACCGACACGCAACAACGTACTCGATCTCGACTACATGCGCGGCGGGTTCTCGCAATCCTGGTTCCAGCCTCGCCATCTGATGTCGGCGGCGGATATTTTGAGATCTAATCGCGATGTTATTGGTGGCTTTCTTGAGGGGCGCGACGTCGAAGACTATCCCGCTCACCAGGACAATTCTGCTGCCACTCGTCATCGGATGATCCGGGACGTTCCCTTGGTGGAGGCGCTGGAGCACCTTCTGATCCCTTATCGCGTCACCAATGCCGATGACTCGCAAAAATTAACGGGGCTGCTTCTGCAATTGAGCCGCGCCTTGGATAATCATCCAGATGAGACATGTTCGATAATTCTGATGGGACCGCATGATGGCAGCGAGCGCAGGAGTCGTCGAGTGAATGAGCACGGGCGTCTAATCGCCAACTTGTTCCAAGGCGCCAACCCTTCTCGTGGTCCGAATAAGGGCGAACGATATCCCGGCGACAGCGCCATCGGCAGCGGCGAAAACACCACCATACAGATTCACCGTCTCGACCTTCTCGACCAGCCGGGCGACAATATCATATCCCAAGATGTCGCCGTCCCGGCGGTTTGGGTTCCACGACGACTGGGAATGAGTTGGCTGGTTCAGGAAGAATGATATCAAGCTTGGGCCAAAGTCTAATGAATGGCGATGGTTCTGACCTCTTCCGGTAGCAATGCGCTCGGAAGATGCAGCGCGGAGTGACTCCGTCGCTCTATTCCTCGTAATGCTGACAAATTCCGTGAACTTAACCGCCGATCCTAGTATCGGAGACGGCATGCTAATTCGGGCTTGGTTCGTCGGTCTCGTAGGACAGGTTTGGGCCCATTGCTGGTGTTGTTCCCCGCAAAGTCCCTGACTTGTCGGCAGGTTTTTGGAGACGGGAATTTCGGGGGAGAGGAGACTGACTGCGTGGCGGTGAGGGTGGGATTCGAACCCACGAGACAGTTGCCCGCCTACACGCGTTCCAGGCGTGCGCCTTCGACCACTCGGCCACCTCACCATTTCCCTGAGCCTGGGGCCGTATCGGGAAGCGGGCGTCATTACATGCGGCCCGCCAGAGTTCAAGTGAGATACGGTCTGGATGGATGGGTGCAGGACGGTTGTTTTTACTGGCGTCTTTTGATTTTCCGCCCCGGAGGACCCACATTGCGGGCCAGCGCGTATTCTTCCGTGACAAGGAGAACATCATGTTGTTTGGAAAAAAGCCGGAAATGCCTGCGCACGGTAAGGCGTTGGCCGGACGGGAGACGCCGATTCCCACGGCGGAAACTCATTTCGTCAACGGCCGCGCCCTGAAAGGTCCGTTCCCGGAAGGGATCGAGACGGCCGTTTTCGGACTTGGATGTTTCTGGGGGGCGGAACGAAAGTTCTGGGAGACAGACGGCGTATGGGTGACTGCGGTGGGGTATGCTGGCGGCGAAACGCCGAACCCGACCTATCAGGAGGTGTGCTCTGGAGCGACGGGCCACACCGAAGTGGTGCTCGTCGCCTTCGATCCTGCGAAGATCAGCTATGACGCCCTGTTGAAGGTGTTCTGGGAATCGCATGACCCCACGCAGGGGATGCGGCAGGGCAACGACATCGGCACGCAGTACCGATCCGCGGTCTATACGTTCGGGCCGGAGCAGGCGGCGCATGCGGAAGCATCGAAGGAAGGCTACCAGGCGGCGCTGCGCGGCGCAGGGCTTGGCGCGATTACCACCGAGTTGGCGCCGGCTGGCGCGTTCTATTACGCCGAAGACTATCACCAGCAATACCTGGCGAAGAATCCTGGCGGCTATTGCGGACTGGGTGGAACGGGGGTGGCCTGCCAGATGGGTACGGGCGTGGCGGGCTAAAACCCGCCATTCTCCTCGAGCCAGGCGAGTTCCTCGGCGGTGGACGCGCGGCCTAGAATGGCATTGCGATGCGGGAAGCGGCCAAAGCGTTCGATGACGTCGGCGTGCTTGTAGGCGTAGTCGAGGGCGTCTGCGAAGAGGGTCTTCTGCTCGGGCGGAGCGGCGTCGCGCAATTCGGTAAATGCGGCGACGCTAGCGCGCTGGGTGGTGCGGTCTTCGGCATGCTCGAGCGGCATGTAGATGAACCAGCGCTCGATCAAAGACAGGCGATGGTCGGCGCCCATGACCATCATGTTGCTGGCGAGCGAAAGCGCGAGCCGGTCGGTGGCGAAGGATTTGGGGTCGCCGCGATACATGTTGCGGGGGAATTGATCGAGGGCGATGATTGCCGCCAGCGTGCTCTTCGGCCCTTCAGCAGCCCAGTCATAGGCATGACCTGAAGCCAGCGTCTGGACCAGCGGCTCGAAGCGCTGGCGGATGAATGCATCCGTCTCGTCGCGCTTCTTGAACCACAGGTCGAAACGCGGCTCGGGATCCACCGCGGAGTGGAACCAGTAATTCAGCACGTCAGAGGGCTTTACCATCGGCATCCGCCGTCATCTGCAAGGAGCATTCCCGTTTCGCGCAGGTTCCATGCTGTGCTGGCGAAAATGTGACGTTGGGGCAAGCGCCGGGTTTCCGGCGCCTATTTCGCCCGTCTTGCCGTCAGAATGTAGTTAACGGCGGTGTCCGAACCCAGCAGCCACTTGCCGGTCAGGGGATTGAAGCTGACGCCCTGAGCGGGATCGGGCGTCAATCCGGCCGCGGAGAGGGCGTCGGCGGCTTCCTTCGGGGTTACAAATCGGGACCAGTCGTGGGTTCCGACCGGCAGCCAGCGCAGGATGTGCTCGGCGCCGACAACAGCGAGCGCATAGGCCTTGGCGGTGCGGTTGAGGGTCGCCATGACCAACAGGCCGCCGGGCCGGACAAGGTTGGCGCAGTCTCGAAGGAAGGCGGCAGGATCCATGACATGCTCGACGACTTCCAGCGCCAGAACAATGTCGAACGGCGGTTCGTCGGCCGCGATCAGGCCTTCGACAGCGCCCAGGCGGTAATCGACCGTGACGCCATTGGCCGTCGCATGAACGCTTGCGGCCTTGATGTTGGCGTCGCCTGCATCGATCGCGGTCACGCTGGCGCCAAGGCGGGCCATGGGTTCTGCTACCAGGCCGCCGCCGCAGCCCGCGTCGAGCAGGCGCAGGCCCTCCAGCGGGCGTCTTGAGGTTTCATCCAGCCCGAAATGGTCGATCGCGGTCTGGCGGATGTAATCGAGACGGACCGGATTGAACTTGTGCAGGGGCGCAAATTTCCCCGTCGGCGACCACCATTCGCTGGCCATGGCGCGGAATTTATCGATCTCTGCGGGGTCGACGCTGGCCGATTTCGGGATCGAATCGTCAAATTCCAGAGTTTTGGCCATGAATCTCCTCGACGCGCCTGCGGTCCCCGTCGCGAGGCCGACCAGCATAGCGACACTAGCCGCGACGGGAACGTGACGCTACATGCCTTGCAGAAACAAGGGCCTTCCCGGGCGATCGCGACGTGATCCGCTGCCTGAGAGGGTCGCCAGAGAGGTATGTCATTGATGGATCGGCTGGTCCTCAAATTCGGCGGCACGTCAGTCGCCAACCTGGAGCGGATCGCGCATGTGGCCGACATCGTCGCCGCCCGCCGTGAAAAGGCGCGCGGGCTGGCGGTGATCGTTTCCGCGATGTCCGGAAAGACCAACGAGCTGGTCGCATGGGCGCGCGAAGCGGCGGGCGACGCGCTTCAGGGGCCGGATTTCGACGATGAGCACGATGTGATCGTCGCCTCCGGCGAGCAGGTGACGTCTGGCCTGCTTGCGCTGGCCTTGCGCCGGCGGGGGCTGAAGGCGCGCTCTTGGCTGGGCTGGCAGGTCGGATTGCGTACGGACGGCGCTCACTCGAAGGCGCGCATCCTTGGTTTCGAGCGGCCGGAATTTCAGGAATCGGTGGATGCGGGCGAGATCGCCGTCGTCGCTGGTTTTCAGGGCGTGGACGCCGAAGGGCGGGTGTCAACGCTGGGACGCGGCGGATCGGACACAAGCGCGGTTGCGGTGGCGGCGGCGCTGAAGGCCGATCTGTGCGATATCTATACGGATGTGGACGGTGTTTACACGACCGATCCGCGGATCGCATCGAAGGCGCGCAAGCTGGACCGCATCTCCTATGAGGAGATGCTGGAGCTTGCCTCGCTGGGGGCCAAGGTGTTGCAGACGCGTTCGGTGGAGATGGCGATGAACCATCGCGTGCCGGTGCGGGTGTTGTCGAGTTTCGAAGGTGCTGTGGCGGAGCCGACGTCCGGCACGCTGGTTTGTGATGAGGATGAGATCGTGGAGAAGCAGGTAGTCAGCGGCGTCGCGTATTCGCGGGATGAGGCCAAGATCACGCTGCTCGGCGTCGAGGACAATCCTGGCGTCGCCGCCGGCATATTCGGCGCGCTTGCTGATGCCGGTGTGAACGTCGACATGATCGTGCAGGCAAGCTCGCGCATGGCGGGCCGTCAGAACATGGTGTTCACGACGACCGAGCGCGATGCGGCGCTGACCGAGAAGGTTCTCAATGAGATCAAGGGGCGGATCGGTTTCGAGGAACTGGTCGTCGCCCGTGATGTCGCGAAGGTCTCTGTGATCGGTGTCGGAATGCGCAGCCATGCCGGCGTGGCGAAGACCATGTTTGAGGCGCTTTCGGAAAAAGGCATCAATATTCAGGTGATTTCGACATCCGAGATCAAAATTTCGGTATTGATAGATGCTTCCTATACGGAGCTGGCGGTGCGGACGTTGCACACGGCATACGGACTGGACGCTGAATAAGTCCCCCGTCCCGGGGGCTGATCAGGGACGACGTTGAGCGAAAGCGGCAAACCAGGAGAGTTGGGCAGTCAGCCCGTACGTCCGCCGGCAGGCGGCGCACGGCTTCTGCTGAGCCGGTTGCGCGCGCTGATGGCCGACACGGCGGAGCAGCCGGCGCGGCTGAAGCGCGTTGTGGAGCTGACCGCCAACACCATGGTGGCGGATGTCTGTTCGATCTACATGCGCCACGACGACCGCTCGCTCGGTCTGATCGCGACCGAAGGTCTGTCGCAGGAAGCGGTCGGGCGGACGCGGCTTGCCGAGAATGAAGGTCTGGTCGGCCTGGTTTCTTCGACGGCGCGTCCATTGCGCCTAACCGACGCCTTTTCCCATCCGCGCTTCTCCTACCGGCCGGAGACGGGGGAGGACCCGTTCCACTCATTTCTGGGCGTGCCGATCCTGCGCAATGGCAGGGTGCTGGGTGTGGTCGTGCTGCAGAACCGGACCGAGCGCGCCTACGACGATGAAGAGGTCGAGGCGCTGCAGACGATCGCCATGGTGCTGGCGGAACTGGTTGCAGCCGAGGCCGAAGCGCAGAGCGCGAGCGGGCGCGAAGCCCGGCCGGTTGAGCTGGAAGGCCGGGTGCTGAACGAAGGCGTCGCAATGGGGCCGGCGCACCTTTATGACCCGGTGGTGCCGCCGGCGCGCCTGTTTGCAAGCGATCCTGAGGTTGAGGAGCGGCGGCTGAACCGCGCGCTTGAAGCGTTGCGGCAGTCGATCGATTCGATGCTGTCACGCGCGGGACCCGTGTTGTTCGGTGAAAGCCGCGATGTCCTCGAGACTTATCGCATGTTCGCCCATGACCCTTCCTGGGAAGCGCGTCTGCGCGAGGCTGTACGGTCGGGTCTGTCGGCGGAAGCGGCGGTCGACCGGGTTCGCCGGGAGCACAGGGCGCGGCTGGCGAATGCGCGCGATAATCTGATGCGCGAGCGGCTTCACGATCTTGAGGATCTCGAGAACCGTTTGTTGCGGCAGCTGGCGGGCCTGGACGGAGATGTGCGGCGCGCGCTGCCGGAAGGCTCGGTGCTGGTCGCTAGCCGGATCGGACCGGCGGAGCTGCTTGAGTACCGTGACGCGGGGCTCGCCGGGATTGTGCTTGAAGAGGCCGGCGCCGGATCGCATGCGGCGATCGTTGCACGCGCAATGGGCGTGGCCGCAATCGGCGCCGTTGAAGGGGCGGTCACGCGGGCGGAAGACGGCGACACGATTATAGTCGATGGCGACAATTCGGTGGTGAACATCCGCCCCGGCGCCGAGCTGGTTCAGAACTGTCAGGCACGCATCGCCATCTCGGCCGAAAAGCTGGTCGAACTGGCGAAGCTGCGGGACGAGCCGGCGCGTACGCTGGACGGCGCGGAGATGGACTTGTTCATCAATGCCGGCCTGTCGTTCGACCTGAACCATCTCGATGAAGTCGGCGCGAAGGGCGTGGGCCTGTTCCGGACCGAATTCCAGTTCATGACCGCCGAGCGGATGCCCGGTCTGGAAGAGCAGGCGGCGTTCTATCGGACCGCGATCGACCGCGCCGGCGAACGGCCTGTGATCTTTCGGACGATCGATCTGGGCGGCGACAAGATCGCTCCGTTCATGGGGCGCTCGGAGCGGGAGGAGAATCCCGCACTGGGATGGCGCGCCCTGCGCCTGGCGCTGGATCACCCTTACTTCTTCCGGCGGCAATTGCGCGCTCTGATCCGGGCGGCCAGCGGGCGGACATTGCGGGTGATGTTCCCGATGGTGACCAGCGTCGATGAGTTCGAGGCGGCGCGGCGGTTGCTGGACAACGAGCTGGAATGGGCCGTGAAATTCGGCCGGGAACTGCCGGAAAAACTGCAAGTGGGCGCGATGGTCGAAACGCCGTCGCTTGCCTTCTCGCTGCCGGGGCTGCGAAATCTGGCCGATTTCGTATCCGTCGGCACCAACGACCTGATGCAGTTCTTCTTCGCATCGGACCGCAACAATCCGCGAGTTTCCTCGCGCTATGACATTCTCTCACGCCCGGCGCTGAAGCTGCTCGCGCGGCTGCGGGAGGATGCGGCCGAAGCCGAACTGCCGATCACGGTGTGTGGCGAGGCTGCGGGACGTCCGCTGGAAGTGCTGGCGCTGATGGCGTTGGGGTATCGGCGGCTGTCGATGCAGGCCGGCAGGGTGGCGCCGATCAAGCAATTGGTGCGCTCGGTTAACATATCTCAGCTTGAGCCAGAGGTGCGCGCACTGATCAACGCGCCCGGCGAGCCGGCGCGCGCGCAACTATTACGCATCGTTCAGGACGCCGGCGTGAGGATTTAGGTTGCTGGCGCACGCTCCAAGCCCTACGCTTGGTAACACTCTATTAGGGCAGTGGGCGTAATTGCGGAGAGTGTCCCGACGTTGGGCTTTCCGCCACGGATTAATTGATGAGCGGCGTAGTCAAAGACGATTCTAAAACCAAGCCTGAATCCGAAACTGATGGCGCGGAAGCTGATGTCGCCAAGCCCGCCGCGAACCAGCCCGGCCCGGAAGTCTCGATGACGCAGGACGACACTGATACCAAGACACGCAAACCGACACCTCACCTGCGCGTCGTCGCCGGGAGCGAGGACGAGGTTGAGGCGCAAGCTGGTGAGGTTCTCCCGGCTGTCGATGATGCGGATACCGATCTGAGCCAGGTGCCGACGCGGATCAGCGATGATCCCGAGCCCACCCTGCCGCCGCTATTCTCATCCGCACAGGACGCTGGCGAAGGCGTCGAGGGCGATGAGGACGATGGCGAGCCCAAGGTGCGCATCGGCGTAGCCATTCGCGAGCAGCGTGAAAGCCTTGGCTGGACGCGCGAACAGATCAGCAAGGAGCTGAAGCTGCACGTCAGCGTGCTGACCGCGATCGAGGAGATGAATCCTTCCGCGATCGGGCCGCGCGTCTATGCGATCGGCCATATTCGTGATTACGCCCGCCACCTGAAGCTGGACCCCAGCAAGACGCTGGCGCGCTACAAGGCGGAGTGCGCGATCCTTGCCGATCCGGTCAAAAAGGACATCTCGCCGCCCAAGACCGAGCGCAAGGCGACAAGCGCCGCGCCAATGTTTGGCCTGCTGGTCGCCGGACTGGCTGCTGCAGGCGGCGCCTTCTACATCTTCAGCGGGTCGGGCGATCAGTCTGCGCGGCCTGTCGCCGAGTCGGCTGAAGCGAGCCTGCCGGTTGTCGCCGAACCTGGCGCTGTTGCGCCCGGGCAGATCGCTGCACCGACGCAAACGCTGCGCATCCTTGCGACCAAGCGCGCCCGGGTCGAGTTCCGCGGCGCCGACGGTACGAAGTTTCTGGCGCGGTATTTCTCGCCGGGTGAAAGCTATGCGCCGCGTGTTGGTGCCGGTTGGACGGTGACGACGAACGAGGGTGACGCCTTTGAGTGGCGACTCGGCGATATGACGCTGGGACCGCTGGCTGCGGATGGCGGGCCGGTCTATGCGCAAAGTGTCGATGCGGCGCTTTCTCGCGAGGCGACGCCGGTTGAGGTGTCGGAACAGCCCGTGACCGAGTTCGCTCCTGCGGCTGAACCGGTTGAGACCGCGCCTGTGGTCAGTGAAGAGCGAACAGCGCCGCCGCCGCGCCGCGCAACTGCGTCGCGCCCGCGTACGCCGCCTGCGGCTGAACCGGAAACACCGGCCGAGGTCGTCGATCCGTCGCTGCTGGCTTATCCGGAATAGCAGCTAGCCGGCTGCTTTCGGGCGGGTTTCGCTTCATCAGGCCGCAGCATTGCCACAAAACAGAGATTGAGGCGCGTGCGAAGGCGTGGGAACCTTTGCGGGCCGGTTCCATGTGACCGGGAAGAGAGGGTTGCTGATGGGCGCCGATATCAATTCCATTCGTCCCTGGCGCGCGATCGAGCGGCGCAAGTCGCGCAAGATCAAGGTCGGCAACCTGGAAGTGGGCGGCGATGCGCCGATCCTCGTCCAGTCGATGACCAATACGCCGACGTCTGATGCGGGCGCGACGATCGATCAGATCCGGCGACTGGAGGACGCGGGCGCCGACATCGTGCGCGTGTCCTGCCCGGACGAGGAGTCGACCCGGGCGTTTCGCGAGATTGCGAGGGCGTCCAAGGTCCCGCTGGTTGCGGACATCCACTTTCACTACAAGCGGGGCATCGAGGCCGCCGAGGCGGGCGCTGCGTGCCTCCGGATCAATCCGGGCAATATCGGATCTGCGGACCGCGTGCGCGATGTGGTGCAGGCGGCGAAGGATCATGGCTGCTCGATCCGTATCGGGGTGAACGGCGGATCGCTGGAGCGGCACCTCTTGGAGAAGTATGGCGAGCCGTGCCCCGAGGCGATGGTGGAGAGCGCGTTGGATCATGCGCGGATCCTCGAGGAGCATGACTTCCGCGAGTACAAGATTTCGGTGAAGGCGTCGGACGTTTTCCTGACGGTTGCGGCTTATCAGGGGCTGGCCGAGGCGACGGACGCGCCGCTGCATCTGGGGGTGACGGAGGCTGGCGGGCAGAGGATCGGCTCGATCAAGTCAGCGATCGGGATGGGGTCCTTGTTGTGGGCCGGGATCGGCGACACGATCCGTGTGTCGCTTTCGGCTGACCCGGTGGAAGAGGTGAAGGCCGGGTTCGATATTCTCAAGTCCCTGAACCTGCGGACGCGCGGCGTGAACATCATTGCCTGCCCGTCGTGTGCGCGTCAGGGCTTTGACGTGATTTCGACGGTCGAGACGCTGGAGAAGCGGCTGGCGCATATCGCCGAGCCGATATCGCTGTCGATCATCGGTTGTGTGGTCAATGGACCGGGCGAGGCGGCGATGACGGATCTCGGCTTTACCGGCGGCGGCAAGGATGCGGGCATGATGTATGTGTCAGGCCGGCCGGATCACAAATTGTCCAACGCCGACATGATCGAGCATATCGTCGAGCAGGTCGAGGCGAAGGCTGCGGCGATGCGCGACGCCCGACAGAAGCAGACGGTGGCTGCGGAATAACCGGCGGCGTGTAACGGAACGTGGGACGGGAACGAAATTTCAGGCGATCGCAGGATTGTGCGGGTGGAAGGATTGGCGTGTTGAC
Source organism: Hyphomonadaceae bacterium (assembly GCA_041987265.1). Taxonomy (GTDB): domain Bacteria; phylum Pseudomonadota; class Alphaproteobacteria; order Caulobacterales; family Hyphomonadaceae; genus IH12. Next base: position 8,408 of record JBHIWT010000004.1, on the reverse strand, counting down.
GCGGGGAATTGCACCGCTTGTTGTTTGCCTGTTGCTGGCTGCGGGTTGCACGCGGCTGGGGCTGAACACTGCGAGCACAAACGTCACCAGTCGCGAAGCGGCGCGTCCCGATATCCTTGCGCCATTTTCCGGAGATCCCGAGGTGCGCAGCGTCGCCGACTGGGAGCGGCGCGAAGGCGTGCTGCGGGCGGCGTTCGCCGAGCATGTCTATGGGCCGGCGCCGACGGAGCTGACTGGCGTTGAAGTCTCCCGCGCTGTTGTCGACAGGGCGTTTGCGGACGGCGCCGGGACGCTGGAGAACATTCTGGTGCGCGTGGGCGAGGGGCCGGACGCGATCGAGTTCCATATCGCGCTGGCCCTGCCGAATGGCGCTGGCGAGGGCGAGCCGCTGCCGCTGATCCTCAATCAGAATTTCAGCGGGAACGGTACGGCGTTCGGCAGTGATGCGCTTGGCGGGCGGGTCGATCCTGGCGGTTTCCAGGCGCGCATGATCCGGCTGATCTTTGGCCAGTACATCATGGAGGGACCGAACCGGCAGATCCTCGAGCGCGGCTACGCCTACGCCACGGTGTTTCCGGGGGAGTTCGCCGCTGATGACCCCGGGCGGGCGCAGGCGGATCTGGAGCGATTTGCAAAACTGGTCGCGCCGGAGCGGGCGCCGACAGGTGTGCTGGCGGTGTGGGCGGCGGGGTTCGGATGGGCGCTGGACGTGCTGGACAATGACCCGAGGCTCGACGCCAGCCGGACGGCGGTTTGGGGGCATTCGCGGCAAGGCAAGTCGGCCCTGCTGGCAATGGCTCTGGATGAGCGGATCGAGGCCGGGTTTCCGCATCAGGCCGGCAAGGGCGGGACGACGCTGACGCGCGCCTATGCCGGCGAGTCGGTCAAGCAGATCACCAAGTCCTACCCGCATTGGTTTGCCCCGAAATACGCAAGCTATGCCGACAACGAAGATGCGATCCCGGTGGACCAGCACCAGTTGATCGCGATGGTCGCGCCGCGACCCCTGTTGCTTGGCAATGGCTGGAAGGATGTCTGGTCGGACCCCAATGGAGTTTATCGCGCGGCGGTGGGCGCTGATCCTGTTTACGAGCTCTATGGCGATGAAGGGCTGGCGCAGGCGGGCATGCGCGATGACGCTGGCGCCGGGGCGCTGGACTTCTACATTCGACCGGCTGGCCACAGCGTAAGGGCGGGCGACTGGGACTATTTCCTGGACTGGCTGGACCGGTGGATGCCCGCCAGGGCCGCCCCGGAACCGTTGACGGCAAGTACAGGCAGCGAGCCGGAAGACGGTGTGCTGGGCGAGTAGGCCGGGCGATTTTCCACTGGATCAGGGCACGCTGGCGCGACTAACCTCTCCGAAAACATGCCGGGGAGGCTGAAATGCTCAATTCCATAATGTCGCCGATGCTGGCCCTCGTGGTCTGGACGTTCATCATGCTGCTGTGGCTGTACGCCTTGCGGATACCTGCGATGCAGGCGGCGAAGATCGACGCTTCGAAGATCAAGGGCCGCGAAACGCACGAGATGTTTGCCCAGATCCCTGCGAAGGTTCACTGGCCGGCGGACAATTACAATCACTTGCACGAACAGCCCGTGATCTTCTACGCACTGTGCGTCTACAGCCATCTGGTCGGCGTGGATGACGAGCTGAATGTGGGTTTGGCCTGGGGCTATGTCGGCATCCGCGTGGTGCACAGCCTGATCCAGGCGACGACCAATTACGTGCCGGCGCGGTTCCTGATGTTTGCGACGGGTTCGGTGGTTCTGGGCGTGATCATGGTCCGGAATGTGTTGGCGGCTTTCAGTTAGCGCAGGTTGATTGTCGCGTTTCCGGGCGGAAAACCGGAAGCTGCTTCCCCCGGAAACGCTTGAGCCTGTTGCAACCGGCCCGGGCCACGCTATTTGATCGCGCATGGCGAGTATCTCTGAGTCGCGGCTGAAGAGCCTGGTGGATCGTTTCGAGCAGATCGAGGCGCGCATGGGTGCGGCCAGCGATCCGAAGGAGATCGTCGACCTTTCGCGCCAGCACGCATCGATGAAGGAAGCCGCCGAAAAGGCGCGGGAGTTGATGAGCCTGCGCACGCAGCTGGCCGAGGCGCGGGCGATGATCGAGGATCCCGGCGCCGACAAGGAGATGGCGGCGCTGGCCGAGGAGGAGATCGGCGAGATCAAGGACCGCATCCCGGACATGGAATCGGAGATGCAGATCCTGTTGCTGCCGAAGGATGCGGACGATGAGGCCAGCGCGGTGCTGGAAGTGCGCGCCGGGACGGGCGGGGACGAGGCGGCGCTGTTCGCAGGCGATCTCTACCGGATGTACCAGCGCTATGCGCAATTGCAGGGCTGGAAGGTCGAGCTGATCTCGGCGTCCGAGGGCGACGCGGGCGGCTACAAGGAGATTATCGCGAGCGTGACCGGCGCCGGGGTGTTCGGGCGGTTGAAGTTCGAGAGCGGCGTGCACCGGGTGCAGCGTGTGCCGGTGACCGAGGCGGGCGGGCGCATTCATACCTCGGCGGCGACGGTGGCGGTTCTGCCGGCGCCGGAGGAAGTGGATATTGAGATCAAGCAGGAAGAGATCCGTATCGATACGATGCGGGCGTCGGGCGCGGGCGGACAGCACGTCAACACGACCGACAGCGCCGTGCGGATCACGCACCTGCCGACCGGCATCATGGTGACCTCGTCGGAGAAGTCACAACACGCCAACCGGGCCAAGGCGATGGAAGTGCTGAAAATCCGGCTTTATGAGCTGGAGCGCGAGGCGCGGGATGCGGAACGGTCTGCTGCGCGCAAGTCGCAGGTCGGCTCTGGCGATCGCTCGGAACGGATCCGGACCTACAACTTCCCGCAGGGCCGGGTTTCCGATCACCGGATCAACCTGACGCTGCACAAGCTGGACACGATCCTTGCCGGCGACGGGCTGGATGAGATGGTGTCGGCGCTGATCGCGGAGGATCAGGCCGAGCGTCTGGCCGCGATGGATCAGGAAGAGGCGTGAGCGGCGATTTGCGCTGGGGCGAGTTGCTGATGCGCGGCGCAAAGCTTCTGTCGGAGCAGGGTGTCGAACGCCCGGCGCAGGATGCGCGCCTGTTGTTGGCGGGGGTGCTGGGCGTCAGCCCCGGCGATGTTCTGGCGATTGATGACCGGATTGCCGAGCCGTCCGAAGCGGACGCATTCCTTGCTGCGGTGAAGCGGCGCGCGGACGGCGAGCCGGTGTCGCGGATACGCGGCGAGCGGGAATTCTACGGACGAACCTTCGCGGTGACGCCGGATGTGCTGGACCCACGGCCGGATACCGAACTGCTGGTCGAGTTGGGGCTGGAGAAGCTTCCGCGCGGCGGGCGGGTGCTGGATCTCGGGACCGGGTCGGGATGCATACTGGTTTCGATACTGGCCGAGCGTCCGGATGCGCGCGGGGTTGGCGTTGATCTTTCCCGAGCCGCACTGGAAGTCGCGCGCCGGAACGTTGAGCGCCATGGGGTGGGCGCGCGGACTGAACTGGTGAACGGATCCTGGGATGCGGCAGCGGGCGTGTTCGATGTCGTGGTGTCCAACCCGCCCTACATTCCCAGCGGCGATATCGGCGGGCTGGCGGTCGAGGTGCGGGCGCACGATCCGGCGCTGGCTCTGGACGGCGGACCGGACGGATTGTCCGCCGTGCGTGACATCCTGACGACCGCGCGCGAGGCGCTGGGCGCGGACGGCTGGCTGGCGATGGAGGTTGGGTTCGACCAGACGGAGGCGGTGATGGACCTGGCGGCGAAAGCGGGCTGGGCGGACGTCAGCCGGGCCAGGGATATGGCGGGGCATCAACGTGTCGTGATCTGTCGCAGAGGCCCGGAATAGCGGGTGTTTCAACCTGAAACGGGTTTGAAAACGGACGAATCGGTGCAGATTTGGTCTTGGCGGACCGGGGCAGACACGCTAACGTGTGAACCAAGAACTTGCAGGCTTTCGGTGGCGTTCGTTGTGATGCCTTGCTGCCCGAGTTCGATGTTTCTGCAAATTTGCGGAGCTATTCTCGTCCGTTGGGGACGAGGTTTTAGAAACAGGATGGTTTCATGAAGCGCCAGCGGGGGCGCGGTCGCAAGCCGGGTGGAAACCAAGGCAATCGTCCGCATGAGAGCAATGGCCCGGAGGTCAAGATCCGGGGCACCGCCGCCCAGATTCATGAGAAATATCTTCAGTATGCGCGCGACGCCCAGTCGTCGGGGGATCGGGTGCGCTATGAGAATCTGATGCAGCACGCGGAGCACTATTTCCGCATCCTCGCGGCCAACATGCCGAAGGACAAACTGCCGGGTCAGCAGCAGGACAACCAGCAGAATAACGGCGCCGAGACCGAGGGCGAGGACGCCAGCAACGAGGCGGAAGCCACCGCGAGCGAGTCCACGGACGAGGCGGAGTCGAGCGAGACGCCGGCCGAAGCGTCGGACGACAGCGGCGAGGGTTCGAACCGGCCGCGCCGCCGTCGTGGCCGCCGCCGTCAGCCGCAGGATGGCGAGGCCGCTGCGGAGGGCGATGGCGAGGCGCGTTCGGCGCTGGACGACCTGGCGCGCAAGCAGGCCGCTGTCGCCGGCGGCTGAGCCCGGGCGCTGACGCTATCTGATTGACGCAATTCATGGCGAGTTGAATACTCGCGACCTGAAGCGCCGCGCTGTCAGGGAGAGCTGATGTCGGTCGTTGCTATCATCATAGGCATTGTGCTGGGGATCGGCGCCTGGTGGTGGCGCGTGCAGCGCGCGCGGGATGCGACGGCGACGGTGATCGACCTCGCTTCGCACGCCAAGGGCGCCTACAACCGGGCGCGGTTCAAACGAAAATCAGGCGTTTCGGTATTGTCGAGCGTGCAGGACGCCGGCACGGCGGCGGCGACATTGATGTACGCGCTGGCGACCCTGAAGGGGCCGGTGATGCGCGCCGATGAAGAGCTGATGGACGACCAGCTGGAAACGGTGTGCGGTCTGGACCAGCGCGACCGGGACGACGCCATCGCCTTTGCGGCGTGGGCCAGCGCACAGGTGGCCGACGTCAACGAGATCATCCGCCGGTTCAAGCCGTTGTGGCGCGATGCATTGCGCGAGGGCGAACGCAAGCAGCTGATCGACATGGCGATCGCTGTTTCGGAAAGAAACGGCCCCCCGAACGAGGCGCAGAAATCCTCGATCAAGCGGTTGAGCGAGGACTTGCTGCTGACGCCTTAGCCCATCGCGTAGATGCAGAGCTTGTTGCCGTCGAAGTCGCGGCAGTAGGAGCCGTAGAAACCCGCGGGGCCGCGCGGGCCCGGCTTGCCGTCGTCGGTGGCGCCCAGTTCGATCGCCTTTGCGTAGATTTCGTCTACCTTTTCCGGCGAGCCGGCGTTGAGGGCGACCATGGTGCCGTTGCCGTTGGTTGCGGGCTGGCCGTCATAGGGGCGGCAGACGCCGAGCAGCGGTCCCTTGGCGAACCCGTAGAGCTGGCCATTGTCGGTTTCCATGACGCGCTTGCCGCCGAAATTCTCCAGCAGGGCGTCGTAGAAGCCCAGCGCCTTGTCGTAGTCGTTCGTGCCGAGAAGCGTGTAGCCGATCATTGCGATCTCCCTGATCCTGTTGGCGGCACGGAATCATGGCGGCGCCCATCGCGCAAGACTTGAAACGTTTGCTTGAACGCCCATGCGCCGGTGTTAGGAAGCGATGTCGGGTGGGCCAGACAGGTCAGGAGCTTTTGGGCATGGATACGGTTCTGATTATTGGCGCGGGCGCGGCGGGGTCCGTGACGGTGCAGAAATGCGCGATGAACCGGGACGTGTTCAAGACGATCCACCTGGCGTCGCGCCGGATTGAGAGCTGCGAGAAGGCGGCGGCGCTGTGCGAGGGGGAGATCCATTGCCATCAGGTGGACGCCGATGATGTGAAGGCGACGGTGGCGCTGATCGAGAAGGTAAAGCCCGATCTCGTGATCAACATGGCGCTGCCTTACCAGGACCTGCCGATCATGGATGCGTGCTTAGAGGCTGGCGTCCACTACATGGACACGGCCAATTACGAGCCGCGCGAGGAAGCCAAGTTCACCTACGAGTGGCAGTGGCCATATCACGACAAGTACAAGGAGAAGGGGATCATGGCGATCCTCGGCTGCGGCTTCGATCCGGGGCAGTCGAACATCTATTGCGCTTATGCGCAGGAATTCCTGTTCGATGAAATCGAGTACATCGACATTGTCGATTGCAATGCGGGCGATCACGGGCAGGGCTTTGCGACGAACTTCAACCCGGAGATCAACCTGCGGGAAGTGACCCAGCGCGGGAAGTACTGGAAGAATGGCGAGTGGATCGAGATCGATCCGTTATCGATCTCGTGCATGGTCGACTACCCGGAAGTGGGGCCGCGAAAATCGTTCCTGATCTATCACGAGGAGGAAGAGAGCCTCGTGAAGAACATCAAGGGGCTGAAGCAGATCCGGTTCTGGATGACGTTCGGCGAGGAATACATCAAGCACCTCGACGTGCTGACGGGGATCGGCATGACGCGGATCGATCCGGTCGAGCACAAGGGAATGAAGATCATCCCGATGGAATTCCTCAAGGACCTGTTGCCGCCGCCGTCCTCGCTGGGCGAGAACTATACCGGCAAGACGTCGATCGGCTGCATCTTCCGAGGGAAGAAGGACGGCAAGGACAAGGTCGCCTTCATCTGGAACGTGTCGGATCACGCGGAGGCGTGGAAGGAAGTGAACGCGCAGGCGGTGAGCTATACGACCGGCGTGCCGCCGGTGGTGGGCGCGATGATGCTGTTCCGTGGCGAATGGCCGGTTCAGGGCGGCGTGTTTAATGTCGAACAGCTGCCGTCCAAGCCGTTCATGGACGAGATCGGCAAACAGGGTCTGCCGTGGGAGATGAAGGAGATCTCGCTCGAAGATCAGGCTGAGTTGTTTGCGGTGGAGACATAGGGGGCGCGCGGCGGGAGTTCGCCGAAAAGCGCCGTTTGACGCTGCTCGATCTTCGGTTACGTCATCAGCTAGTCATGCCGAGTGACCGATGCCCGAGTTTTCCCTCAAAACAGTCTCGCCTTCCAAGCCAAACGGGATTGCGTGCCGGTATCTGATGCCGCGACGGGATCAGACCGATCGTATGAACATTTTGATCGCATCCTTCAAAGGGAAGTATCCCGAGGGGTCGCTCGGAAATGCTCACGGGCTTTATATCGCACGCATGGCCCTGGCCGGGGTCCAGTCGTTCGATGCGGAAGCTATCGTTCTGGATTTCAGGCGTCTTACCTACAGGTGGGGCAACACATTGCTCCGCGTGTTTCAAGACGTCTCGCAGTTCAAGGACGCAGGCGCGGATCCTGATGAACCGCCGTTTCCGATTGTGGTTGTGACGTCTTCGCTCAGCCAGGCTGCCGTTCTTTCGCTGGTTGCTCCCCCTGGCGGAGACGCGCCGCCCTGGCACTTCAGCGACATGGACGAGGCGATAACCTACGCCGTACAAGCTTCGAAGGATTGGCTGAACGCATAAGGCGCGAGTCGCTTGGCGCGCAGCCAGCCGATGCGCTCGATTGTATGGCGTTCGGGGTGATGGTGGAGCCGGCTCAGCGCAATAGCCTGTGCGACGAGCGCTATTCTGCGGGCGCCACGCCTGCAGGGATGTCCGGCAGATCAACCTCGACGGAGCCGTAGCCGAAATAGGTGAGGGCGGCGAAGACGATGAGGAAGATGCCGGCTGTGATTGCTGCGTTCTTGAAGCGGTTGCCGAAGGCGATGAGGTTGCCGATGAAACCGACGATGAGGACCAGCACGGTGGCGATCACCACCGGTTCGAGCCAGAGCAGTTCGCCGGGCAGGAAGAGCGACGGGATCTCTGCGATGTTGGTCGAGACTTCCAGTTTGCCGAGGCCGAAGTAAGCGAGCGCGGCGAAGATCACGAAGAAGACGGCGGCGGTGATCACCGCGTTCTTGATGCGACCGCCATAGGACAGCGAATTGCCGACAAGATCGACCGCGAAGACGACGATCGCGGCGACGATCACAGGCTCTAGCCAGATGTATTCGGCTGGAAGGAACATGTTCGGCTCTCCGTCCCTGATATTGTTCTTGGCGGTAACAATGCCGGTCCCCCGGGTGTGAGTCCATGGCGCGCACCGCGCACAGGTTTGCGCAGGGGCATGCTGCGTGCGGTTCGGTATCGGGTCGCGAAGGCGCGCCGGCTTCTATTCTTCGAGGTAGGCGAGGATGGCGCTGATCAGGTTCTCTGCGCCGCTGTGGAAGGCGGGGGCGGAGTTGAACATGATGGCGTTGAGATCGGCGATCTGGCGGATTTCCTTTGGCAGATGGCGCTTCGCTGGCATGGATTCACCGCGGACGCGATGTAAAGAACGCCGTCGGGATAACATGATTGCCACCAAACCGACCAAACCGACCAGCAC
>JBHIWT010000003.1:0-47963 GCA_041987265.1 Hyphomonadaceae bacterium | reverse complement strand
AGGCGCAGGAAGCGTTCGCGGATTTCCTGGTCGGTCTTGAACACGCCCGTGACCATGGTGGTGATGGTGGCCACGTCGGGGTGGTGGACGCCGCGGGTGGTCATGCACTGGTGCTTGGCGTCGATGAAGACGGCGACGCCTTTCGGCTTGAGCGCATCGTTGATCGCTTCGGCGATCTGGGCGGTCATGGTTTCCTGGGTCTGCAGGCGCTTGGAGAAGATCTCGACGGCGCGGGCCAGTTTGGAGATGCCGACGACGCGGTCGGTCGGCATGTAGGCGACGCAGGCCTTGCCGAGGAAGGGGGCCATGTGGTGCTCGCAGTGCGATTCCACGTCGATGTCGCGCAGCATGACGATGTCGTCGTAGCCCTGCACATCCTCGAACGTGCGCGAGAGGTAATCGTGCGGGTTCTCCTGATAGCCCGAGAACCATTCCTCGTAGGCGTCAACGACGCGCTTGGGCGTGTCGAGCAATCCTTCGCGTTGGGGGTCGTCGCCGGCCCAGGCCAGCAGGGTGCGTACAGCGTCTTCAGCTTCGTCCCGCGTGGGACGGCTGGCGTCTCCGGTATCGGCCACGATCTTGCCCTTCACTACGGCGTCCATGGCCGTCTACTCCCATCTGAGGGGCGGGGGTCGAGCCGGGGTCCTGTTGAACCCGGACTTAACGCCCGCCCGCATTGATCCCCTCAGGGTCACGTGACAGATAGGCGCCTTTCAGGGATGCGCCAACCCGCCCGAATGCAGGTTTTATCGAACATTCCTAATGGAACGGAAAGATCGCGGCTGATGGAGATCCGCCTAACCAATACATACGCGAGGGAAAAACAGGTCTTTGAGCCCTCCGACCCGAACCGTGTGACGATGTATGTGTGCGGGCCGACGGTCTATTCCTACGCCCATATCGGAAATGCGCGCCCGCCGGTGGTGTTTGATGTTCTGTTTCGCCTGTTGCGGGCTAAATACGGCGCGGATCACGTTGTTTATGCGTCGAATTTCACTGATGTGGACGACAAGATCATCGAGGCCGCCAAGGCGAGCGGCGAGCCGATCGGCGCCATTACCCAACGTTACGAGCAGGTCTATCGCGAGGACATGGGCGCCTTGGGGGTTCTTGAACCGACGTTCCGGCCCCGGGCGACCGAGCATATCGGCGACATGATTGCGTTGATGGAAACGCTCGCGGCGAAGGGTCACGCCTATCAGGGCGAGAACGGATTGTGGTTCCACGTGCCGTCGATGGAGACATACGGCCGCCTGTCGAATCGCAACCGGGACGAGATGATCGCCGGGGCGCGGGTCGAGGTCGGGACTGACAAGAAGGACCCGGCGGATTTCGCCCTGTGGAAGGCCGCCAAGGAAGGCGAGCCGGACGCGGCGAAATGGGATTCGCCGTTTGGCGTCGGGCGGCCGGGCTGGGCGATCGAGTGCTCGGCGATGAGCATGAAGTACCTTGGTGAGAGCTTTGATCTTCATGGGGGCGGGCTCGACCTCGTGTTTCCCCATCATGAGAACGAGATCGCCCAGAGCGAATGCGCGCACGACGGCAAGCCGGTTGCGCGGTACTGGCTGCACAACGGTTTCCTGTCGATGGACGCCGAGAAGATGTCCAAGTCGCTGGGCAATGTGAAACTGGTCAACGAGCTGTTGAAGCGTTGGCCGGGAGAGGTGCTGCGGATGGCGTTGCTGTCGGCGCATTATCGTGGGCCGCTGGACTGGACCGACGCCCTGTTGGAGCAGACGCGATCAACGCTGGACCGGCTCTACAACGCGTTGCGGCGGATGAAGGATGTCGATGCGGATGACGTCGATGCGCCGGCGGGTGTGGTCGAGGCGTTGTGCGATGACCTGAACACGCCGCAGGCGCTGGCGGAGCTGTCGCGCCTGGCGACGGAGGCGAACAAGGCCAAGCCCCACGAGCAGGCGAAGCTGAAGGGTGAGCTGCTGGCTGGCGGCGCGCTGATGGGCCTGTTGCAGCAGGACCCGGACGCGTGGGCGCGGGGCGATGACGACGAGGCGTCGCGGATCGATGCGCTGGTCGCCGAACGGATTGCAGCGCGCAAGGCGAAGGACTTCGCGCGGGCTGACCAGATCCGCAATGACCTTGCGGCCGAAGGCGTCGAGATCATGGACGGGCCAGAAGGTTCGACCTGGCGGCGGATCTGATCGGTCCGCCTGTTCGGGACTGGACGAGCGGGCGGGCGAGGCCCATGTTCGCGGATTGGGAGAATTGCGGGCCCGGCTTCGGGCCGGCGCAGAACTTTCGGGGCTGGTGAATGTCTAGAACGATTTTGGCCGTTGGGGCGGCGCTAATGGTAGTTGCGTGCGCCAGCGGCGGCGGTTCGGACGGGCCGCGTCCGCCGCAGGGCGTGGGCGCGGGCGGAACGGACTTCGGGTATTGGCGGCGGGATGCGGAAGGCGCGGTGGATGCGGCGTTCCGCGTGTTTGTCACCGGCAAATACGATGGCGGCGATACGGCGCGCGCGCAGACGGACCTGACGGCGGACGGGTTTGAGTGTCAGGATGGGAACCGTCCGGACGGTCGACCCGTTCCTGAGCTGGAATGCATTCGGGTCTATCAGTTGAACGAGGATGTGCATGCGTGGTCGGTTGAGTTCTGGCCGGACGAGGCGGAGCCGCGTTCGCGTTACACCCGCACGCGGATCATGGATCGCTTTGGCGCTGATGATAACTGACGGGGCGGCATGAAGTCGGGCGGGCCGCGCGCCAAAAACTTCGCTTCTTTGCTCAACAGTCTGTACGAACAGACGGACGGCGAAGATGTGTCGCTTGGGCAGTTGCTCAACATCGTGGGCGTACGTTCGTTCGGTCCGGTGATCCTGTTGCTGGGGTTCGTTTCGATCACGCCGCTGACAATCGTTCCCGGCGCCAACTGGCTGGTCGCTTCGGTCGTGCTGCTGTTCTCGGTGCAATTGTTGATGCTGCGCAAAACGCCGTGGTTGCCACGGAAGCTGGTTGAGACGCGGTTTCCGCGCAAATATCTGAAGGTCGCCGTGGATAGCGGGATGCATGGCGCGCAGATTGCCGACCGGCTGACGCGGCCGCGGCTGACGTTCCTGACGCAGACGCCGTTTAGCATCATTCCGGCCATCGGCGCGGTTGTGGCGGCGCTGATTACCTTTCCGCTCGGGTTCATCCCGTTCGGGCCTGTGTTGCCGGGCGTCTCGCTGATCCTGCTGGGTATCGGGCTGACTGCGCGAGACGGTGTGTTCCTGGTGTTCTCCTCGCTGGCGCTGGCCGGGTCGGGCTGGCTATTGTGGCGGTTCATCTTATCGGAGATGATATAGGCGGGTGTGAGGATAGTCCCGGGGACGAGGACAAGGGACGAGAGTGGGTTTTCGGATTGAAGTCGACGAAACGCCGGAGGCGGGTCTGTCGCGCGTGGTGCGCGAGCAGGTCGACAAGCTGCGAACCGATCTGGACGACAATGATGTGAGCGTGCCTGAGCGGGTGCGCCGGGCGCGGGTGCGGTGCAAGCGGATCCGGGCGGCGCTGACGCTTGGCCGCAAGATGATGACGGACAAGGCGTGGCGACGTCAGAACCGTTGGTGGCGGGATGCATCGCGAAGCCTGTCTGATGTGCGTGATCTCTCTGCGCGGATCGAGGCGCTGGATGCGGCGCGGGCCGAGATGGGCGAGCAGGTGTCCGAAGTCGTCGCGGCGCGTTTGCGGGCGTGGTTCGAGTTGGACCGGGTGGCGCGCGAAGGGGAGTGGGATGTGCGCGCGGCGCTGAAGCGGTTTGCGGCGCGGTTGCAGGATGCGCCCGAGCCTGATTTTTCACACGGGAAGAATCGCTTCGATCTTTGCAAGGGATACAGCCGTTCATACGCCGCTTCGCGAAAGGCGATGGAAGTGGCGGCGCGGGCGGAGGATCCCGAGGAATTCCATCGCTGGCGCCGACGGGTCAAGTCGCTGGGCCTGCAGGCGCGCCTGATGCGGTCGCTGTATCCTGAGCTGGAGGCGCATGTCGCGGCGGGCCGGTCGCTGTCGAACGTGCTTGGAATGGCGCAGGACCTCGATGTCGTCATCGACGTCGTGGCGGCTGACGCATCGCTGCCGGTCAATCGCGAGGAAGCGGAAGCGTTGATAGGCGCACTGGCGCGCCGACGCGACCAGCTATGCGGGGACGCGCTTGCGCTGGCGGAGCGTGTGTTGCCGGACGAGGATGCTGCATTGAATGCGGTGCGCGAGGCGGTCTAAGGCCGGCTCGTTCGTGTGGGTCGTTCCTGATTGTGTCGGAACGGGACCTTGACCGTAACGGAGCGCACGGTCCGTTGCGCGCTTCATCCCGAACTAGCGTTTCATCACCATTTCGAAGATGTCGTCGACGGCGTTACCGTCGCCATCGGCGTCGAGAAGGTTGCCGAACATGCCGAGCGGATTGGCTGCGGCCTGTTGCTGGCGTTTGCCGCCCATCAGGGAACCGAGGACCGCCCCAAGCCCGCCGCCGGTCTGAACGCCTGCCTGGGGCGCGTTGCCGCCGAGGACCGCTCCGAACAGGGATTGCTGGAGCGAGGGCTCTTTCGTCTGTTTCGACAGGGCGCCCATCGCCATGGATGCGAGGATGGGCAGCATCTGCTTTAGAATGCTGTCGGGAACGCCGGAGCGCGCGGATGCCTTGGCGGCGACGGCGCGGCTGGTTTCCTTCGAGCCGAGCAGGTGGCCAAGAATGGCGTTGCCGTCGGCGATCGTTTCCGGTCGGCCGAGCTGGTCCGGCTGATCGAGATAGCGGTCATGACCACCGGAGTTGAGCGCGCCAAGGAGGGCTTCCATGCCGCCGGGCTGGGAGACATTCCGTTTCAGGCCGCCAGACAGGGCTGGCAGGAGCGCCTTCATCGCCATCTGCGTGGAGGCGGCGTCGAGACCGAATTGCTGGCCTACCTGGCTGACTGCGCCTTGTCCCGCAGCGCCGTTGAGCATGTCGAAGAGGTTGAGGCCGGCCATGTCGATTTCTCCCAAGAATGTCCCGTCGGATGGTTGTAACGGGCGGCGGCGTGGATGGCGAATCGCGAGCGCACGTCTTGACCGCGGGGCCGGTCGAGCCGACCTAGGTGGCATGTTTGGCGAGCTTTATCATAACCGGGTGCTGGAGCTGGCGGCGGATATTCCGCACGCCGGACGGCTGGACGAACCTGACGGGTCGAGCCTGAAGGTCAGCCGGGTCTGCGGCTCAACCGTGAATGTTGATGTGACGGTGGATGAGGACGGGCGGATTGCGGCGATCGCAGTCGACCCCAAGGCGTGCGCGCTGGGACAGGCGGCGACGAGCGTTCTGGCGCGTGAGGCGGCTGGGAAGTCGCTGGAGGAAATTTCGGCCGCGCGCGATATGCTGCGCGGCATGCTGAAGGATGGTGGGGAGCCGCCGGCGCAGGGCGCGCCGTTCTGGGAGCTGCGGCATCTGGCGCCGGTGAAGGATTACCCGCCGCGCCATGCGTCGACGATGCTGGCCTTCGAGGCTGCGGTCGAGGCGATCGAACAGGCGCTGGCTGCGCGCTGATTTTGCTTGAAATCTGAGTGGCTGGACCCCGGGTTCGCTGACGCGTCCCGGGATGATCACATGATGGATCCGAGCCTCCCCGGAGGGCGATGGAGCCTGGGGGCTCGGGGAAGCGCGTAGCTCCATCGCCAGTTTGCGGGCGACCGTGGGGGGAGGGATCAGCCGGCCCGCAAGAAAGACACTGGCGTGGATTCGCGCCGAGGTTATGGCGGTGGAGCGCTCGTTTGTATCAAACGGCGCCACCAGCATTACAAATGGCGCTACTTGCCCTCGGCGTCGGCCTTCATCGTGGCGAGCGCGCGTTCGAATGCGACCTTGCGTCCCGCGACCGAGGCGTCCTTGGCGGCCTGATCGTCGAGCATCGAAACGTCGTACATCAGGGTGTATTCAAGGCGCGTGGTGTTCTCCGAGGTCGGCACCGCCTCGAGGAAGCCGTGATAGAGGTTCCAGGTGGCTTCCTCACCCTCGCGCGGCGGCATGACATAGCCGTAGGACAGCGCCGTCTCGGCGATCTTCACTTCGGTTGCGCCGTTCTCGCCCATGTGGCGGACTTGGCCGATGCCGTCCGGGCCGGACGTGGTGCACTTGAAGTTGAACCAGTTGCCAAGCTCGCAGAAGCCGCCGACGCGGTCCCACGTTGCGGCGGCCGGGCGATCGACGTCGATCGACATTTCGATGGTGACGTATTCCGGTCCGGCGGGCGCGGCTTCGGTTTCGGGTGCGGGCGCAGGGGCGGCGGCTGGCGTCGGCGTGCTGGCGACGGCGGGCGCTGCGGGGGCGTCAGCCGGCGCTTCGGTGCTGGCGCAGGCGGCGGCGAGGACCAGGCCGGCTGTTGCGGCGAGGATGTATTTCATTCTTGAGCTCTCCCGATCGGATCTGAATTTCGCGTCGGGCGGGAGATTAGATGGATTGCCGGTGGGGTCTAGGGGGAGGATTCAGGCGAGGTTTCCGGTGTGGATTCTGGTGTGGTTTCTCGGGTGGATTTGGCCGCTTCCGCCTCGCGCAGGCCCTGCCTGCGGTTCCGCCAGATGAAGTAGCCGACCATAACCAACACGATCGGGATGATGATGAAGGGCAGGAACGAGCGGACCTGTTCGCCGACGATGTCGCCCAGAATGCTGAACAGGGCATAGGTGATGCCGATATAGACTGCGCCGGAGAACATGATCAGCGCGAGGTATTTCGCGAACGGCACATGGAACAGGCCGCAGGCGACGTTCAGCGGGATGCGGGTTCCGGGCACGAAGCGGGCGACGATGATCGTGGTGGCCAGGCGCTTGAGCACCTGTTCCTTTGCGGCGCGGACGCGCGGGCTTTCGACCATTCGCGCGGCGGCCGGAATCTTGTGGGCGAGGCGCCCCGCCCAGTATTTCCATCCATCCGAAACGGTGAGGCCGATCCACGTGGAAAGCAGAAGGCCGATCGTCCCGCTGTGGCCTGCCGCCGCAGCCGAGGCGGCGCCGACGACGGCCACGTCTTCCTGCACAAACGGTCCGAGCGCGGCGAGCACGTAGGCTGACCACGGATTGTTGGCGAAGAATTCTGAGAGGGCGTCGAGGATGTCTGGCTCGTTTGCCGGGAGTGCATGGGGGTGGAGAGCTGTATGCGCGGAATGCGCGGCTGACAACTATTGACGCAGGGTTCGCCAGACGCGTCAGTTGAGTGCGCGGCGCTTCGGGCTTATTTCCTGAGTACGTGATCGAACCTGTCGTGATGGTGTTGCGTGAAAGACCCGTACGAAATTCTTGGCGTTGCGAAGACCGCGACGCAGGACGAGATCCGCAAGGCGTATCGCAAGCTGGCGAAGACGCTGCATCCCGATCTCAATCCCGGGGACAAGGCGGCCGAGGCGCGGTTCAAGGAGGTCGGCGGCGCCTACGACCTGCTGTCGGACGAGGACAAGCGCAAGCGTTTTGACGCAGGCGAGATCGATGCTTCCGGCGCCGAACGCCAGACCCAGCATTTCTACAAGGATTTCGCCGGCGGGCGGAGCGCGGACGGGCGTTATCGTTCGCAATCGGGCTTTGCGGATTTCGGGGACGCCAACGACATTTTCGCGGAGCTGTTTCGCCAGCAGGCGGAGGCCGCCCGCCGTGCGCCGGGCGCGGACATGCGGTTTCGCCTCAACATTGCGTTTCTGGATGCGATCAATGGCGGCAGCCAGCGTCTGACCCTGCCGAGCGGGAGCACGATCGACGTCAACATTCCGGCAGGCGTGAAGGACGGACAGACGATCCGGCTGAAGGGCAAGGGCGCGCCCTCGCCGGGGGACGGGCCGCCGGGCGATGCGTATGTCGAGCTGAGCGTTTCGCCGCACGCCTTCTTCGAACGGAAGGGGGATGACATTCACCTCGAACTGCCGATCACGCTCAAGGAGGCGGTGATGGGCGGCAAGATCAAGGCGCCGACGCCGAGCGGGGACGTGATGCTGAGTGTGCCGAAGGGCGCCAATACCGGCACAGTGTTGCGGCTGAAGGGCAAGGGCGCGCCGAAGTCGGGCAAAGGCGGGGGGCATGGCGACGAACTGGTGCGGCTGAAGGTGATGCTGCCCAGCGCACCGGACGAGGCGCTGGAAACGTTTGCCGAGAGTTGGGAGCCTGATGCAGACTATGATCCGCGGAAGGAGATGGGCCTGTGATTTTCGCGACGCAGGAATTTCTCGTGCACGCCCGGCTGGATGAGCAGACGCTGGACCTGTGGGTCGAGGAAGGCTGGATCATCCCGGACGAGGCCGACGGCGCCCGCGCCTTTCACGAGGCGGATGTGGCCCGCGTGCGGCTGATCCGCGAGCTGATGGAAGACATGGGCGTCAACGCCGAAGGCGTGGGGATTGTGCTCAACCTGCTGGACCAGGTGCACGGGTTGCGCGGGGCGCTGGCTGAGGTGGTGGAGCGGGGCGGGGAGTAGATTTGCATCGTCAACTCCGACCTTGAACAAAACAAGAACATACGCTAAGATGCCAATTGGCAAGGCGCGGGTTATCGTGGGGCGATGTCTATCGATTCTCTTGTCCCCAGCGATGTTCGCAAACGCTTCGACGTGAAGGAGTGGCGGAACGGCTTGGCCGTTCTCCACACCGCTCATGCTGATGCGTGGCGGGAAATTCTGACTGTCTTGCGCGAGTTTGAGTTACGGGCTTCCGAAATTCTTGCTCCAGGAGGGTCGAAGTCGGTGATCGCGTCGCGCTTTGACGACCGGCTCTATGATCTGGGATGGACGGAGAAGACGTACAACACGGCAGTGATCGTGGATGAACAGAGATTCGATTCTCCCACGCACAAGGTCGATTGCGTCAAGGGACGTGTCGCGTTGGAAGTCGAGTGGAATAATAAGGACCCCTTCTTCGATCGCGATCTTAACAACTTTCGACAGCTCTTTGAGTTGAGGGCCATAGAGGTAGGCATCATCATCACCAGAGCCACGGAGCTCCAAGAGATTTTCAATCAACTCGGAAAAGGTTCGAGTTACGGCAACTCGACCACGCATATGGAAAAATTGGCCCCGAGACTCGAAGGCGGGGCGGGCGGAGGTTGTCCCATAGTTGTCTTCGCAATCAACAGGGAGTGCTACGTCGATGACCGCTGATGTGGTGCCACTGCGAGACCCTGCTCGTGAGCTCATTGCATGTGCGGGTGAGGAGCGTTTCGCTACGATCCTTGCGGACCCTCCGTGGCAGTTCACAAACCGGACAGGCAAGGTTGCTCCCGAGCACCGCAGGCTATCTCGTTATTCAACCATGGGGCTGGAGGAAATCTGCGATCTGCCAGTTGCAGACATCGCAGCAGATCCTGCTCACCTGTATCTGTGGGTTCCGAATGCTCTGCTGCCGGAAGGGCTTCGTGTGATGCAGGCGTGGGGATTCACGTACAAATCAAACCTGATCTGGCACAAGATAAGGAAAGATGGCGGCTCCGATGGTCGGGGCGTTGGCTTCTACTTCCGGAATGTGACTGAGGTCATTTTGTTCGGCACTCGCGGCAAGAAAGCGAGGACGCTTGCTCCAGGACGGAGGCAGGTGAACCTCTTGGCCACGCGGAAACGAGAGCACTCTCGAAAGCCCGACGAGCAGTACGACATTATAGAATCTTGCTCGTGGGGGCCGCGGATAGAGTTGTTCTCCCGAGGTGCGCGCGAGGGTTGGACTGTTTGGGGTGACCAAGCCGACAATACTTATGCGCCATCGTGGAAAACGTATGCGCACAACTCGGCGAGTGATGTCGAACCGCTAGATTTGAGTAAAGCGAAAGCCAAGAAACCAAAACCGCGCACCAGCGGACCCCGAAAATCAGCGGGAAAGAAGAAGGTTGCGGCGAAGTAGTTCGTTTGCGGCGTTCTCTTCGCCACGCTATATCCCGCCCATGGCTGATAGATCAGCATTGATGAGCGATGAGGCGCCTCGCCGGTTGAAGCCGGGGATCGGGGCGGCTTTGCGTGTCTACAAGGTGACGCTGTCGCCGGTGTTTCAGGCCTGCGGGATTCATTGCCGGCATCATCCGTCTTGTTCGGAGTACTGCGCGGAGTGCGTGAGCCGGCATGGGGTGTGGGCCGGGAGCTGGATGGGGCTGGCGCGGTTCACGCGCTGCCGGCCGGGAGGATCGCACGGGGATGACCCGGCGCCGACCCTCACTAGCACCGGCGCGCGCTGGTACCTGCCGTGGCGCTATGGCGTCTGGCGGGTGCGGGCCGAGGGTGCGCGTCGCTAGCTTTTTCGGCTGACTTTCAACAATTTGGCTTTGTCATCCCGGAAGCCCGCAGGGCTATCCGGGATCCATTCATCGACCCTCGAAGTGGCGAAATGGATCCCGGATCTGCGCTTCGCTTGTCCGGGATGACAGCGGAAGGTGTGGCGCGGGTTTCGCCTTTCAGGCTCCCGCGCTAGACCGTCCGCGAGATGAGGATGAGACGATGATTCAGGTGAAGTTTCCCGACGGCTCGGAACGTGAGTTCGAGGACGGGACGACGCCGATGGCGATTGCTGAGGGCATTTCCAAGTCGCTGGCGAAACGCTCGCTGGTGGCGAAGGTGAACGGCGAATTGTGGGACATGACGCGGCCCCTGGAGGGGGATGCGTCGGTCGAGCTGTTGTCGGCGAAGGACGCCGACGGGCTGGAGGTGATCCGGCATGATGCGGCGCACGTTCTGGCGCAAGCGGTGCAGGAGCTGTTTCCCGGCACGCAGGTGACGATCGGGCCGGTGATCGAGGACGGCTTCTACTACGACTTTGCGCGGGATGAGCCATTTTCCTCCGACGACTTCGAGAAGATCGAGAAGAAGATGGCGGAGATCGTTGACCGCGACCTGCCGATCAATCGCGAGGTGTGGTCGAAGGACGACGCCATCGCGCACTTCAAGAAAATCGGCGAGGACTACAAGGCGCAGATCATCGACGACATCATTCCGCCGGGCGAGCCGATCACGCTGTACGCGCATGGCGACCAGTGGTCTGATTTGTGTCGCGGGCCGCACCTGCCGTCGACGGGGAAACTGCCCAAGGCGTTCAAGCTGATGAAGCTGGCGGGCGCTTACTGGCGCGGTGATTCAAACAACGAGATGCTGCAGCGGATCTACGGCACGGCGTGGGCCGACGAGAAGCAGCTGAAGGAACACCTGACGCGGATCGAGGAAGCCGAGAAGCGCGACCACAGAAAGCTGGGCCGGGAACTGGATCTCTTCCACATGCAGGAAGAGGGCAAGGGCATGGTGTTCTGGCACGAGAAGGGCCTGATCCTGTGGCATGTGATCGAGGCCTATGTGCGGCGTCGGCTGGACGAGGCGGGGTATCAGGAAGTGCGCACGCCGCAGGTTCTGGACCGCAAGTTCTGGGAACAGTCCGGGCATTGGGACAAGTATCGCGACAACATGTTCATCGCGGAGACGGCGGAGGAAGAGACGCTGTCGCTGAAGCCGATGAACTGTCCCGGGCATGTGCAGATTTTCAAGTTCGGGCAGAAATCGTATCGCGACCTGCCGCTGCGCATGGCGGAGTTTGGCGCGTGTCACCGCTATGAGCCTTCGGGCGCGCTGCATGGGCTGATGCGGGTGCGGGCGTTCACGCAGGACGATGCGCACATCTTCTGCCGCGAGGACCAGATCGAGGAAGAGACGGCGGCGTTCATCCGGCTGGCTTCGTCGGTGCACGAGGACTTCGGCTTTGAGCGGGATCATATCGCGCTGGGGACGCGCCCGGAAGTGCGCGCGGGCACGGACGAGTTCTGGGACAAGGCCGAGGCGCAGATGATGAACGCGGCGAAGGCTGCGGGCGTCGAGCCGGTGATCGCGGAGGGCGACGGGGCGTTCTATGCGCCGAAGCTGGACTTCCAGGTGAAGGATGCGATCGGGCGCGAATGGACGTGCGGCACGATCCAGCTGGATTATGTGCTGCCGGAGCGGTTGAACGCGGAATACGTGGCCGAGGACGGGCAGAAGCACCGTCCGGTGATGTTGCACCGTGCAATCCTTGGGTCGCTGGAGCGGTTCATCGGCATTCTCATCGAGAACGTCGCCGGGGCGTTCCCGATGTGGCTGTCGCCGGTGCAGGTTGTGGTGGCGACGATATCGGAAGCTGCCGACGGGTATGCAAACGAGGCTGCCGAGGTCCTGCGCAAGGCAGGGCTGCGGGTGGAAGTCGATACGCGCTCGGAGAAGATCAACTACAAGGTGCGCGAGCATTCGTTGCAGAAAATTCCGGTGATCGCGGTTGTCGGCGCCAAAGAGGCCGAGGAGCGCAAGCTGGCGCTGCGCAGGTTTGGCTCGAAGGATCAGTCGGTGGTTGGTCTTGATGAAGCGGCTGCGATGCTGGCCGAGGAAGCGCTGCCGCCGGATGTGAAGCGGGCGAAGGCGGGGTAGCCCAGTGCGATCCGGATCGACCTTTGTTCGTTTGGAGACGGCTGTCCCCCTACCAGCCTCCCCCGCCCGGGGGAGGAGCCTGATCGCGCTTGCTCCTCGTTATGGCGTGCGATTGCGCCGCCGCGTTCCTCCCCCGAGCGGGGGAGGACAGGAGGGGGATCGAACTTGGAAGTCCTAGCTGTTCTCACCGTCTGTGCGCTGCTTCCTGCGGCGCTGGCGCTGTTCCTGATCCGGGGGCGGATGGGCGGAACGTGGTCGCGGTTCTGGCCTTTCTACGGGCTGGGGATGGCAGGGCTGTTTGCACTGTGCGTCGTCGTGCTGTCGTGGGCGAGCGCGGAAGTGTCCGCCAGTATCGCGGCGTGCCAGGCTGAACCGGCCGGGACGCGGGTCGGATGCGAGGATGACCAGCTGATCATCGTCGTGTTCGGCGTCTTCTGTCTTGTGTCGCTGGTGATCTACATGATCGGCGGACTTGCGGCGCATATGTGGCTGCGGGCGAAGCGGAAATGACCGCGCCCTATGATTGGGCGCGCGTGCTGGCGCGGGCGCCGGATGGGTTGAGCGTTTCAGCGATCGTGGTGAGCTATCGGACCGGGCCGGTTCTGTTCGACTGCCTTCACGCCTTGCTGGCGGATCCAGATATTTCCGAGGTGGTGGTTGTCGACAACGGCAATCCGCCGGAGGTCGCAGCGCGCCTCGCCGCGATGGCTGGAGACCGGTTGAAGGTGGTCGGCGATGCGGACAATCGGGGGTTTGCGGCGGGCGTGAATCTTGGGGCGAAGGAGGCGAAGGGTGAGCGGCTGCTGGTGATCAACCCTGACGCCTTGTTGCGTCGTGGGTCGGTGGCGGCTCTGGAGGCGGCTTTGGGTGCGGAACCTGCGATTGTCGGGGGACGGATTTTCGGGGCGGATGGGATCGAGCAGCGCGGGTGCCGGCGGCGGCGGCTGACGCTGGCCAGTGCTGCGGGAACGTTTCTGGGGCTGGCGCGGGCGCCTTTGCTGAAGCGCTGGTTTGTCGATCTCAACCGGCATCGCGAACCAGCGCCTGATGGCCCGGTGGCGATGGAGGCGGTCAGCGGCGCGCTGATGTATCTGACGCGGGAGGGGTTCGGGTACCTGCGCGGGCTGGATGAGGGGTACTTCCTGCATGTGGAGGATCTCGACCTGTGCGCGCGGGCGGAGCTTGAGGGCGGCTCAGTGGCCTATGCGCCCGATGCAGGCGCGTATCATTACGGCGCGACAAGCGATGTGGCCGGCGTGGTTGTCGAGCGCCACAAGGCGGCGGGGTTGAAGCGGTATTTCGCAAAGTTCGCGCGATCGCCGATCGAGCGCCTGGCGGCCGGCGTGCTGGCGCCGGTGATGACAGCGGCGCTGGTGGCGCGGGCGAAATGGCGGGAACGGGCGCGGGAATAGCGGGGGCTATTCTTCGAGCTGTTCGCCTTCTTCGGCTTCGGGTTCTCTCGTCAGGTCGATTTCTTCATCCGTTGCTTCAACCGTGCAGCCGGCGGGTTCGATGACGGCGGCGACGAGGGCGGCGGGATCAGAGTTGGAGTAGTTCAGGGCGTAGCGGCGCGAGAGGCGGACGCAGCGGTCGGATGCGGCTGCGGTGGCGACGAGATCGGCGAGCGCGGCGCGGCCCTCTTCCAGGGCGACGTTGAGGAGCCATGCGGGACGCGGGTCTTCCGTCTGCGGCGGGACGAGCGTGCTGGCCTTTGGTTGCAGGACGACATTGCCGCCGAGCGAGAAGACGAGGCTGGGTTCATTATAGCCGATGGCGTTGATCGTGCGCGGCGCGGTGTCGGTGCAGGTCGAGCCCCTGGCTAACGGCGCGCCGACGGGGCGGGCGCAGACCTCGTCGATGGCTTCGAGTGCGGCGTTGGTGGGCAGGACCCACGACTGGTTGGGCAGGACGAAGGTCCGGTAGGTGAAGGCGAGCGTCAGCGTGCAGGCGAGGACCGCTGCGATCACGCCGACGGGGGATCGCACGATGGTGGCGTAAATGGCGCCTCCTGTGGCGATGGCGACCAACATCATCGGCCAGATCGAGACGCCGGTCGCCTCCCATTGCTGGTCCCAGATGAAGGCGACGCGATCCGATAGCGGCGCAGCGAAATCGCCGGCGGCGTCGGCGCGCAGCATTTCGAGCACCCAGGGCGAAGTGAGGGCGGCGAGCGCAAAACCGGTGATGGCGAACAGGATGATCGACAGTGAGCGTCCGCCGCGCCAGCGCCCGGAATCAAACCAGTCGTCGAGGGCTGCGCCGGCCATCAGCGCGAAGGCGGGGTAGGCCGGCAGGGTGTAGTGGACGAGTTTCGTGGGCGCGGCTTCGAACACGATCCAGCACGGGATCGCCCAGCAGATCAGGAAGCGGAAGCCTTCGGCGGTCGCATTGGCCGCTGCGGCGTTGGCCTTGTCGGCGGGGGTTGAGGCGCCGCTGCTGGCGCTGAATGCGCCTCTTGCGGCGCGCCAGAGGCCCGGAACGAGGAACAGCGTGGCCGGCCAGAAGAGGAGCGGCAGCAGCAGGGTGTGCAGGCCGGGCGGCGCGCCGTGGCCTTCGGCGGCGCCAACGATCTTCTGGCCGAGATCGACGCCGGCGGCTTCGAAGAGGAATTCGCCTTCAGTTGCGATCTGGATGGCGACGAACCACGGGATGGTCATCAGTGCGAACAGCGCGGGGCCGCCCCAGTAGAGGAGCGGGCGCATCCAGTCGGCGCGCCGTTCCCAGATCGCCAGAGCGACGATGGAGAGCGCGACGACCATTGGCGCGACCGGACCCTTGATCAGGACGCCCGCGCCCATTGCGGCCCAGAAGATGACCGCCATCCATTTCCCTCTGCCCGCGCGCAGCCAGGCGAGCGCGCCCATGGCGATGACGATCGAGGCGACAAGTGCAGCATCGGTCTTGGCGATATGGGCTTCTGTGGTCAACAGCAGAGTCGAACCGAACAGGGCGGCGCCGAGGAAGGCGGCGCGTCGCGGCATGAAGGCCAGCGCGCACCAGAAGGCGCCCATCGCCGCGATCATGCCGGAAATCAGCGACGGCAGGCGGTAAGCGGTGATGTCGCGTTTTGCGACGTCGGAGGTCAGGGCGACGGCGCCAGACTGGAGCCAGTGAATGCCGACGGGCTTCTTGTTGCGGTAGTCGTCCTGGTAGCTGATGACGACGAAATCGCCGGTTTCGAGCATTTGGGAGGACGCCTGCGTGAAGCGCGCCTCGTCGCGGTCGAGGACCGGCATGGAGGCGGCGCCCGGGAAGCTGGCGACGAGCACCAGCATGGCCAGGGCGATCCAGGCCCAGGGCGTCTCGATGAAGCGATCGAAAGCCTGCATGGGGTCTGGTGGTTCCTCCTGGCGCGCCGGGCCAGTGCGACCCTAGCGGGGGCAATAGCCTGTGTCGCGGGCAATGTCCCGCGCGCAATGTATCTTCTGGCGTGTGTATTCAGTGGGTTACACTCGCGAAACCTTCATGGCGCCGGGCCTCGCAAGTCAGGGCGGGTGCGGCTATACCCACCGGAACCAGGAAGCGCAATTCCTTCAACCGTGCGTGTGAGTAGACGTTATGACAGGCGATAGCGGGGCGATTGGCCGTCCCGAATTTTCGGTGGTGGTGCCGGTCCACAATGAATCGGAGAACGTTGAGGCGTTGGTGCAGGAGATCGCCGATGCGCTGGACGGGCGCGCCTATGAGATGATTTTCGTCGACGACAACTCGCTCGACGACACGCGCGCGCGCCTGATGGGGATGAAGGAAAAACTGCCGGCGCTGCGGGTGATCGGGCATCGCAAGAATGCGGGCCAGAGCCGTGCTGTGCGCACCGGCGTGCTGGCGGCGCGCGCGCCGGTGGTGGCGACGCTGGATGGCGACGGCCAGAACGATCCGGGCGATATCGCGGGGCTGGTGTCGCAATTGCTGCGCGCCGATGCGGCCAAGGATCTGGGGCTGATCCAGGGCGTTCGGGAGAAGCGTCAGGATTCCAAGTGGAAGCAGTTCGGTTCGCGGCTGGGCAATCGTGTCCGCGCCGGAATCCTGAAGGACAAGTGTCCCGACAGCGGATGTGCGGCGCGGGCGTTCCGCAGGGACGCGTTCATCAATCTTCCCTATTTCGATCACCTGCACCGCTATCTGCCGGCGATGATGATTGCCGAGGGGTATTCGGTGGAAACGCGCCCGGTGAAGCACCGTTCACGGCAGCACGGGAAGTCGAATTACACGAATTTCGGCCGTCTGGCGGACGCCGTATCCGATCTGCGCGGTGTATTGTGGCTGCGCCGGCGGCGGCGCTCGCCTGGCGGAATCGATGAGATCTGACGCGGTTTTCATGCTGGGGGACAAAATCGCGGTGTCGCAGCGGAGGTCTTTCAATTGAGGGGAATCTTGGGTACCGCTGTAGCCGAACAAATGCGGGATGAGGCCCGGCAGCGCACCAAGCGCGAGGGTCGGGGGACAGCCAAGAAGGGGCGATTCATGCGGTTTATCGTCGGTGTCTTTCCGCTTCTGACCATTCCAGTGATTATCTACAACCTGATGGCTTTCGGGTTTTCCGGAGGGGAAACCGGCGATCTGACGATGAGTCAGCACATGGTCGCGCCGGTGTGGGAGATCCCGATGGTCGGGCCGAACTCCACCTGGCCGGTATCGTCAGGCGATATCCTGGTGATCATCTCGATGGGCTTCTTTTTCATCGAGATCCTGAAATCAACCTCTACGGGAACTGCGACGATCGCAAACCATGCGGTGTCGATGATCGTTTTCATCGTTGCGCTGATCGAGTTCCTGCTGATCGAGAATTTTGCGACTTCGGCGTTCTTCATCCTGACCATGATGTGCCTGCTGGACGTTCTGGCCGGCGTGGTTGTCACCATCATCGCGGCGCGTCGCGACTTCGCTGTCGGCGGGGCTGAATAGGCCGGGGGCTTCGTGGCTGGACTGTTCTTCGATCAGGACTGGTTCGATGAGCGCCTGAAGGCGACCGGCCAGTCGCGCGGCGCGCTGGCGCACGCCGCCGGCATGTCGGTCGATGAAGTCGAGATGGTGTTCCGCGATCAGCGCGAGCTTGCGCCGCCTGAAGTTGCGGCGTTTGCCAGAGTGTTGTCGGCTGAGCCGTCGGAAGTCGCCAACCGTTCGGGCGCAGGCGATTATGGTCCCGCCTTCGGGGCGGACGATCGGGAAGCAGGGTTGCAGCCGAACGGTCCGCGCAAGGATTTGCTGCTGGCGCGCGACGTCGTGTCCGGTTTGCACGAGCGCATGGATCGGATCGAACGACTTCTCGAACTTGTCATTACGAAACTCGACAAGAAATAGACATAACGAGACTATCGGCGCGCGCGAACGTGGATGACTCCGCTCGCGCGGCGATTGTGGATGGGGCAGATTCAACATGGCTTATCAGGCGCCGGTTGCGGACATTCTTCGAACGTTGCTTGCGGTGACGCCGGAAGGCGCGCTGGAAGCCGAACTCAGCGAGATGATCCTGACGGAGGCCGGCAAGGTGGCTTCCGAGCGCCTGGCGGTGGTCAATCAGGCGGGCGATCGTCAGGGCGCGCGGCTGGAGGCTGACGGCGTGCGTGCGCCTGACGGTTACGAGACCGCTTATCCAGCGATTCAGGAAGGCGGCTGGGTTGGGCTTGCCTATCCTGAGGAAGTTGGCGGCCAGGGTTTGCCGCGCGTGCTGGCGCTGGCGGTGATGGAGATGTTCCACGGCGCCAATGCATCGCTGGCGTTGTGTCCGATGCTGAGCCTCGGCGCGATCGAGGCGTTGTTGGTGCACGGCAGCGAGGAACAGAAGCGCCTCTACCTGCCGAAACTGGTGACCGGCGAATGGAGCGGCACGATGAACCTGACCGAGCCGCAGGCGGGCTCCGATGTCGGCGCGCTGACGATGAAGGCTGTGCCGAACGGCGATGGTTCGTATGCGCTGACCGGACAGAAGATCTTCATCACGTGGGGCGAGCACGACCTGACGGAAAACATCGTGCAGCTGGTGCTGGCGCGGTTGCCGGATGCGCCGCCCGGATCGAAGGGCGTGTCGCTGTTTGTCTGCACGCGCCGTCTGCTGGACGAGGACGGCAATGTCGGCGAGCCCAACCGCATGAAGTGTATCGGGCTGGAGACCAAGACCGGCATCCATGGTTCGCCGACCTGTGTGATAGAGTTCAACGGCGCCAAGGCGTGGCTGGTGGGTGAACCGAACCGCGGCATGGCGGCGATGTTCACGATGATGAACTCGGCGCGAGTGAATGTCGGGATACAGGGTGTGGGCATCGCCGACGCCGCCTGTCAGGAAGCGTTCGCCTACGCGCGGGAGCGCCGGCAGGGACAGGCGCAGGGTGTTGAAGGGTCTGCGCCGATCGTGCGGCACCCGGATGTTCAGCAGATGCTGGCGTCGATGCGTTCGAAGGCGCTGGCGGCGCGCGCGATCTGTTATGCGTGCGGGGCTGCGGCGGACGTTGCTGAAACCGGCGCGGACGAAGCTGAGCGCGCGGTGGCCAAAGTGCGCGAGAACCTGCTGACGCCGATCGCGAAGGCGTGGAGCACGGATGTCGGCGTTGAGGTCGCGAACCTTGGCGTGCAGGTGCATGGCGGCATGGGTTTCATGAGCGAGACGCTGGCCTCGCAGCTGAACCGCGATGCGCGGATCGGGCCGATCTATGAGGGCACGAACGGAATTCAGGCGATCGACCTGGTTGGGAGGAAAGTCGCTGGCGATGGGGGCGCGGGAATGCGTGCGCTGATCGCGGAGATTGATGCGGATGCGGAGCGGGCGCGCGCCAGCAATGACGCGGTTCTGGCGAGCGCGGGTCGCCGGCTGGAGCTGGGCGCGCGGGCGCTGGAAGCGGCGACGGCGTGGATTGTCGAAGCCTATGGGGCCGAGCGTTCGCGAGCGTTGTCGGTTGCGACCCGTTATCTGAAACTGGCGGGCAATGTCGTTGGCGGTGGGTATCTGGTGCGGATCGCGTTGAAGGCAGCCGAGAGCGAGGATCCGGCGGCCGAGGAAATGGCGGCGCTTGCTGCGGTTCATGCAACGGTTGAACTGGCCGGCGTCAGCGACATCGTCGCGGTGTTCGAAGAGGCGTCTGCGGTCGCCTCGACGCTTGAGCGCTCGATGGTGGCGTAGCGCTTCGGCCGTTTCCAACTTCAAGGTTTGACGTTGCGCGGGTGCGTGGTTTGGTGGTGCGCCAAGTTGCGGACGGAGCGGGCGATGCAAGCGCATGAGTCTTCACCACTGGATGATTTCGTCGAGCTGAGCGCAGAGGAGATGCGCGCTGCGGCGGATGCGTTTCTGGCGCGGATGCGGACGCGGCATTCGATCCGTGATTTTTCTGATCGCGCGCCGCCGCGTGAGGTGATCGAGGCGTGTGTCGAGACCGCGGGCCGGGCGCCGAGCGGGGCCAATCACCAGCCGTGGCATTTCGCCGTGATCGGTTCGCAGGATGTGAAACGCCGGGTGCGCGAGGCTGCAGAAGCCGAAGAGCGGGCTTTCTATGGCGGCAAGGCGGGGGATCAGTGGCTGAGCGATCTGGCGCCGTTGGGGACGGATGCGGACAAGCCATTTCTGGAGACGGCGCCGTGGCTGATCGCGATCTTTGCGCAGAAAAAGGGCGGTATCGCGGAGGATGGCGCGTCGAAGAATTACTATGTGAACGAGTCCGTCGGGATCGCGACGGGGTTTCTGATCGCGGCGCTGCATCATGCCGGGCTGGCCTGCCTGACGCATACGCCGGCGCCGATGGGGTTTCTCAACGAGATTTGCGGGCGGCCGGAGTGGGAGAAGCCGTTCCTGTTGCTTGTGGTGGGGTATCCGGCAGAAGGGGCGAGCGTTCCGGATCATGCGCGGGTGAAGAAGCCGATGTCGCAGATCGCCAGCTGGCTTTAGCCGTGAGCGCGGTTGCGGTTGCGCGCGAAATGTCCGATGGGTGGGCGTCGGGCGTTTGGCGCCCGTGAGACGAGGAGAAACGAAATGAACACAACCATGCCGATCGAGCCGCTGGTTTTGTCTGTTTCAAAGGTTTCTCATGTCTGCATTTGTTTCTCTGGATCGCGTTTCGGTCGCTACGCCTGAGCGGAAGGTTCTTTTTCGGGATCTCAACCTCTCGGTAGGGCGCGAGCGAGTTGGCGTGGTTGGCCGCAATGGTTGCGGCAAATCATCATTGTTGCGGTTGATCGCTGGCGCGGATGAGCCGGCTGGCGGCCATGTGCGCGTTGGCGGATCGGTGGGCGTACTGAACCAGTCGGCCGATGCGGAGCAGCGTGTTTCGCAAGCCCTGGGCGTGAGCGAAGCGCTTGCGCGATTGCATCGCCTGGAGAGCGGGTGCGGTGACGCCGACGATATGGCGCTGGCGGACTGGGCGTTGCCTGAGCGGCTTGACCGCGTGCTGCTGGCCGTGGGGTTTGCGGAACTGGATCTCGATCGGCTTGTCGGCTCGCTGAGCGGCGGGGAGCGTATGCGCGTTGCGCTGGCGCGAGTGATGCTGGAAGCGCCGGATGTGCTGTTGCTTGATGAGCCCACCAACAACCTTGATGCAGAAGGCAGGGCGGCGGTCGCCCGGCTGCTCGCGGACTGGCGCGGCGCGGTGATCGTGGCCAGTCACGATCGTGAGCTGCTGGATGGGGTGGACCGGATTGTCGAATTGTCACCCGTTGGCGTGACGGTGTTCGGCGGCGGGTGGTCGGCGTTTCGCGAGGCGCGTGACGCCGCTTTGGCGAATGCAGAGGCGGAGTTGCAGAGCGCTGATCAGGCGGCGAAGCGGGCGGCGCGCGAGGCGCAGGCGGAGCGTGAGAAGCAGGACCGGCGCGACAGTCGCGGACGGGCGAGTCGCGCGCGTGGAGATGCGCCGAAGATGTTGTTGGATGCACGCCAGCAGCGCGCTGAACGAACTGCGGGGCGGGGGCGGAAACTTGCGGATCGGATGACCGGTTCTGCAGAGGGCGAACTGGCGCGGGCGCGCGCGAAGATCGAGGTCGTGGCGCCGTTGCGGATCGAGCTGCCGAATTGCGATCTGCCGTCGGGACGCGACCTGGTGTCGTTCCGGGACGTGGAGATGCGGTATGGCGTGCGGCGCCTGTTTGGACCGTTGAGCTTTGATGTGCGCGGGCCAGAGCGGATTGCGGTGCGGGGGGCGAACGGGACTGGCAAGAGCACCATGTTGCGCCTGATGATGGGGGATTTGCAGCCGAGCGCGGGCGAGGTGCGCATCATGTCAGAGCGTGTCGCGATGCTGGACCAGCATGTGACGTTGCTGGGCGACGAATTGAGCGTTCTGGAGAACATCGCGCGGGCGAACCCGGAGTTGAACGAAAACGATGTGCGGGCTGTGGCTGCGCGTTTTGCGTTTCGTGACCGGGATGGATTGCAGCTTGCCGGTACTTTGAGCGGCGGCGAGCGCCTGCGCGCCGGGCTGGCGAGCGTGTTTGCCGGGTCGCCGCCGGAATTGCTGATTCTGGATGAACCGACCAATCACCTGGACATCTGGTCGATCGAGGCGCTGGAGGGCGCGCTGGCGGAGTTTGACGGCGCGCTGATGGCCGTCAGCCACGACGCTGTGTTCCTGGAGGCGATCGGCGTGGACCGGACGATCGACCTTTGACCGGAGCTAGCTGGCGGCAGCCTTCATGTAGGCGCGAACGACGCCCTGTGCGCTGAGCGGGCAGGGTTCCATCTGGCCGAGGATGTGTGCGCCGAACGGGGCGGCGAGAATGCCGGTCGTCAACCGCGCGTACTCGCGACGGTCGCTGTTGGCGGGGTCACGCGCTTCAGGGGCGGCGCGCCGTTCGCTTGCGCGATTGCGGCGGTCGACAATTCGGCGTGTGGGCGGAACGGGGTCAATTTTCATGCCTCTTTTCAAGCAAGAGGCGAGCCATGGCCGCGCAAGCGCCGCTATTGTTCAGGAGTTTTGGTTACCGGCCGCGTACACGGATGCGGCGCTCGCGGCTTACGTGTTGTGATTGCCGTCGTCGTCTTCGGAGCCATTCGACCGTTTCGGCGGCCGGCCCATCGCGATCGAGGCCAGTTGTTGCTGCATGTCGAGCATTTGCTGTTGCAGCGACTGGATGGCGTCGGCCGGGCTCGCTGTCGATGCGTCGGTCTTGGCGTCGGCCTTTTCCGGCTGGGGCGCCGGGTAGGGCGTGAAGAAACGCATGGTTTCCTCGAACATCTCCATGTTCTTGCGCACCTGTTCGTCGAACGCCTGGGCCTTGTCGGCGTCGCCAAGCGTGGAGTGCATGTATTCGCGCCATTTCTCGTGTTGTTGGGCGAAGCCCTTCATCGACATCTCTAGATAGGCCGGCAGCATGGACTGGAAGCTGTCGCCGTAGAACTGGATGAGCTGGCGGAGGAATGAGACCGGGAGGACGCCTTCGGCCCGGTTTTCCTGGTCGAAGATGATCTGGGCCAGGACCGAGCGGGTGAGATCCTCGCCGGACTTGGCGTCGAGCACCTGGAAGTCCTTGCCGGAGCGGACCAGTTCGGAGAGGTGGTCGAGGGTGACGTACTTGCTAGCTGAGGTGTCGTATAGGCGCCGGTTTGCGTACTTCTTGATTATGATCGGCTCCTCGGAGCCGTTAACTTCAGTCACAGGCGTCTCCCAATATCGTCCAGCGTCGCAACGGTACGGCGTCCCCTGGCTGTTCTGGTGCGGATCGACGCCGGCAGGATGTTGCAGCGCACTATCTATCACAGATTTCGATTATCGCACGCGCGAGGGATCAGCTGAGCGCGAAAAGTTCCGTGATCCGCGCATGGCGAGCTCATTCAAGCGGTGTTAGTGATTATCACACCAGAGTGATCAGGCGTTGCATCGAATCAAACGGGACCGAGGAGCGGAGAGCGGAATGGCACGGGTGGCGTTGGTGACAGGGGGAACGCGCGGGATCGGGCGGGCCATTTCCGAGCGATTGAAGGCGGATGGTTTTGCGGTCGCAGCAAACTATGGCGGCAATGACGAGGCCGCCAAGGCGTGCGCGGACGAACTCGGCGTGAAGGTCTTCAAGTTCGATGTCGGGGATTACGACGCCTGTGCGGCGGGGATTGCGGAGATCGAGAAGGACCTCGGGCCGATCGATGTGCTGGTGAACAATGCGGGCATCACGCGGGATGCGACGCTTCACCGGATGACCCGCGAGCAGTGGGATGAGGTCATCCGGATTGACCTTACGTCAGCGTTCAATCTGTGCCGGCTGACGATCGAGGGCATGCGGGAGCGCGGGTTTGGCCGGATCGTCAACATCTCGTCGATCAACGGGCAGAAGGGTCAAATCGGCCAGGTGAACTATTCGGCGGCGAAGGCCGGCCTGATCGGCTTCACCAAGGCGCTGGCCCAGGAATCGGCCAAGAAGGGAATCACCGTCAACGTGGTGTGCCCGGGCTATATCGACACCGAAATGGTCCAGGCGGTGCCTGAGAAGGTGCTTGAGGGGATTATCGCGACGATCCCTGTGGGCCGGCTGGGCAAGGCCGAGGAAATCGCGGGCTGCGTGTCATTCCTCGCCGGGGATGACGCCGGATTCGTGACCGGATCGACCCTGACGGCCAATGGCGGGCAGTTCATCGCGGGCTAGGGGCTGTCCCGAAGGAAAGGGCTTGCTGGCGCCCCTGATTGACCTCATGGTGGGCTTCTCGGCGCAATTTTCGGTCAAAAATCCGCCCCAGTCGGGGTGTTTTCTGGCGGGGATGAAATTGAGCATTCGACAGAAAGTCGGGGTCCGCAGGGCCCTAACGTCATGCCTGACGTCCGCGTTAGCGGCCTCAGCCATGGCCTTGAGCATTGCGCCCGCGAGCGCGCAGCAGGCGCGGCAGGCGCCGCCAGTTTCCGACCGTCCCGATTCGAGCGCATTCGGCTTTTCGTCGACGCGCCGATCAGCGGCGAACAAGTCTGCGCGGTACGAGGATACGGCGACGCAACGCGAGTTCGTGCTGGATCAGACCGGCGACGAAGTTCTGATGAAATTCGAGGATGACCCGGAGGTCATGGCGCTGCAGTCGACGACGGCGCAGCGTGGCGACGCCTTCCTGCGGTCGGACTCAGGCGAGCTGATGCTGCGCGTGACCGAGATGGGGAACGTGATTTCCTACGTCGGCAACAAGGACGGATCGCCTGCAGCCATCGCTGCTGCGGCGTCGCCGCTGGATGCGCCGGCGATGACCGAGTCGCTGACGGAGAGCGTCGAGGAATTGCGTGAGAGCCTGACGGCACTTGCTGGTCATGACGTGACGGTGTTCGGCACCGGCGCGTTTGCGCAGGACGAACGCTGGGCGTTTGACGCGCTTCTGGTGACGCGGATCGGCGTGGAGCGCGCTGGCGATGCGGTGCACGACCTTCGGTCTGTACGGATGGTGCGGATGGATGAGCCGACCGTGTCGTTTGCCGATGGCGAGCTGGTGCTGGGTGTTGATCCAGCCGAGGGCTATGCCGGGCGACCCTCGTCGGAAGCCATTGCGCAGGCGATGACGAAGTAGCTTCTCCTCCGGCCTTTCCGGTCAGGGCCGGAAGTCTGGCGGGGCCATTTCAAATCCGAAAAACTCGAATCCGGGCGCGACCGTGCAGCCGCACAGCGTCCAGTCGCCGAGGGTGTTGGCGGACTGCCAGGCCTGCGGCGGGACGATCGCCTGCGGGCGTTGGCCGGCGGCGAGGTCGTCGCCGAGCATGTGGGGCGTCGAGCCGGCGTTATCGGCGATTGCCAGCAGGAGCGGGGCGCCCGCGTAGTG
The DNA here is from genome assembly GCA_041987265.1 of Hyphomonadaceae bacterium. Taxonomy (GTDB): domain Bacteria; phylum Pseudomonadota; class Alphaproteobacteria; order Caulobacterales; family Hyphomonadaceae; genus IH12. The sequence goes on along the minus strand of JBHIWT010000003.1, from coordinate 22,903 downwards.
GTGCCAGATCTCGGTGGCGTCGATGCGATGCCAGTGGGAGCGCTCGCCTTTCGCCAGCAGGTAGTAGATGGCGGTTCCGGCGGCGCGTTCGCCCCGGGCCGCCGGTGTGCGGTGCATCTCGCGGTAATGGCCGCCTTCGGGATGGGGCTGGAGATCAAGCAGGGCGATGACTTCCTGAGCCGTGAGGCCCTGCATCAGAAGTTGTCCTTGCGCTTGCGGACCTCGGCAAAGGTGGCGACGGCGTCGCCCGCGTGACCCATCGCTTTCTGGAAGGGCAGGATGTCGGCGCGCAGGAACGGGTTTGCGGCTTTCTCGCGGGCGATGGTGGTGGGGACCGTGGGTGCGCCCGCCGCGCGTTTCTTCTGGACGTCCTCTGCGTAGTCGATCAGCGACTGGTTTTCAGGGTCGACGCTGAGCGCGAAGGCGGCGTTGGCAGCTGTGTATTCGTGGGCGCAGTAGATCGTTGTGTTGTCGGGTAGCGCGCGCAGCTTGGTGAGGCTGGCCCACATCTGACCGGGCGTGCCTTCGAACAGGCGGCCGCAGCCCAGCGCGAACAGCGTGTCGCCGACAAACGCGGTCGAGATGCTCGGAACGTAGTAGGCGATGTGGCCGGACGTGTGCCCGGGCGTATCGAGAACCTGCACCTCGATCGCGCCGAGGCGCACGGTATCGCCTTGTGACACCGTGCGGTCGATGATGGAGATGCGGTCGGCCTCGCCCGCCGGGCCGGTGACGTGGCAGCCTGTTTCAGCCTTGATCTTCTCGTTTCCGCCCGCGTGATCCGGGTGCCAGTGAGTGTTCCAGATCTGGGTGATGCGCCAGCCCTTGGCCTCGGCCTCAGAGAGGATGCGATCGGCCTCCGGCGTGTCGATGCAGGCCGTCTCGCCGGTCTCTGGATCGTGGATCAGGAAGCCGTAGTTGTCCGACAGGCAGGGAAACATGTGGACGACAGGATCGCTCACGGGATGTCCTTTCGCTTGGCGCGCGGGGTAATGTGGGTCAAGGCTGACGGAGCCGACGCGTGATGACAAGACTCGCGTTGGAAGTTGGAGCGAATTGGGCTGATGCGCCTGGAACTGGAGAAGCTTGAAGCGTTCTACGGCGGTGCGCTGGGCCGGATGGCGGCTGAGCAGATTTCCGGCCGGATCGGGACGCTGTGGCCGGACGCAAACGGGCTGGACGTGCTCGGGCTTGGCTATGCGGGACCGCTGTTGGCGCCGTTCAAGGCGGGCGCGCGGCGTGCGATTCTGGCGATGCCGGAAACACAGGGCGCTGCGGCATGGCCGGACGATGCGCCGAATTGCGCTGTGCATGTCGAGGATGAGCGGCTGCCGTTTCAGGACGCAATGTTCGACCGGATCATCGTTTGCCATGCGCTGGAGGAGGCGGAGAGCCCGCAGCGTTTATTGCGTGAGATCTGGCGTGTGGCGGCGCCGGAAGCGCGATTGCTGGTGGTGGTGGCGAATCGGCGGAGTCTCTGGGCTTTGAGAGAATCGACTCCGTTCGGGCAGGGGCGTCCGTATTCGCGCGGACAGCTGTATCGGCTGCTGCAAACGGGCATGTACCAGCCGACCGCGTCGGCGCGGGCGTTGTATGCGCCGCCGATCGGCTGGAGCGTGATCTCTTCGGCGGGAGATGCATGGGAAAAGATCGGCCGGTGGGGGTGGCCGGGCTTCAGCGGCGTCCTGATGGTCGAGGCAATCAAGCGCGTATATGCCGAGCCGGGGGCTGCTAGCGGCTTGAAAGTAAAGGGGACTGCCCCCGCAGAAGCAAAATATTCGAGACCCCCCGTTGACAGGGATGGGCCTACGGTTACATAAGGTGTGTAAGTCGAGTAACTTAATCATCTGTGGCGCGGGTCATGCGCCCCCAGCCTTGGAGAGTGGACATGAAATTCATCACCGCCGTTTTCAAACCCAGCCGCCTCGATGCGGTGCTCGACGCCGCGACCGCGGCGGGGGCCTCGGGCGTTACGGTTTCTGAAGTGCGCGGCTATGGCCGTCAGCAGGGCAAGACCGAAGTCTATCGCGGCGCTGAGTACGAAGTGAAACTTCTGCCGAAAGTGAAAATCGACGTCGCGGTTGCTGACGGCATCGTCGAGAACGTCGTCGAAGCCATCCGCGGCGCGGCGAACACCGACAAGATCGGTGATGGCAAGATCTTTGTTTACGACCTCGGCTCGGTGACCCGCATCCGCACCGGCGAAAAGGATGAAGCGGCCCTCACCAACTAGGTGGCGAAGCCGTAGCGTCTGTCTGACAGGCGTTCCCTTGATCGACCCGCCGCGTGGCGCCTTCGGGCGGCCATGCGAGCGGGTCGAGTTGTTTTGAGCGACGGGTCAGGCGACTGGCGCGTAAACGGCGAAGGCGGCCAGAGCCAGCGCAACGGCGATGAGCGCGCCCCAGGTGGCGGGGCGTTTGTGGAACGGCTTTGGTTGAAAGCGCGGATCGGTTGTCGGCGGCTGGTTCAGCATCGCTTCGTGCGCCAGCACGTGCGCGCCGCTTGATGAGGCGATCGCGGGCGCGCCGGAGGGCAGCCGGCCGAGCAGGCGGTTCAACTCGCCGATGCATTGCTCAATTTCGGATTCCTCGCTTGTCGCGGCGTGCTGGACCGACGACTGGACCAGGCGACCGATGGATACCGGCGCGCCGGGGACTGACGCGAGTTCCGAGAGCACCGATGTTGCGGTTCGCGAGATGCCGATCGGGCCTTCCGCCGGAGCCGTCAGACGGCACGCATCCGGCTCGAACAGCCGATTGTTGATGACCTGGGGCAGGCGGGCCTTGTGTGTCGTCATCGTCCCCTCGATGTCGCGCGCCTGACTGAGTGCAGCATTCCGCAGGCGAGGTCCAGACGCTGGTTGGTCTGTGCGCCTTGGTGTAGGTCTGAGCCGGGGATAGGCTGCCAGGCGCCGAGGGTCGGACGGTGGGAGGATGGTGGTGGACAAAGGCAAGATCGCGGTTGTTACCGTGCACGGCACCGGCGATACGGCCGACGGGCCGGACGGCGACAAATGGTTCCAGAATGGTTCGGAGTTTTCCGGGCGGCTGCAAAAACGGCTGTCGGAGCAGGGTGTTGAGTCAGAGATCATCCCGCACCTGTGGACCGGCGCCAACAGCGCGAGCGCGCGCGAAAAGGGTTCGATTGCACTGACCAAGCTGGTGAAGCGGTTGGCGAAGTCGCACGAGGGCGTTCATGTGATCGGGCACAGCCATGGCGGCAATGTCGCCAATGACGCGGCATGCATGCTGAACTGGCACAGAGGCAAGAAGCGTCCACGGCTGCGGACCGTGACGACGGTCGGGACGCCGTTCTTCCGGACGATCGTGCATCGATCAGAGAAGCTTGGCGCATGGGCGTTCCTGATCATGGTGGTGGTCAGCCTGATAGTTCTGGCGCTGGCGATGTTTTTCGCGAACCAGACTACTGCAATGGCCGAGCAAAACGCTGCGGTGAGCATTGCCGAACCGATCGAGATGGTCGGCGGCGAGATCGAGTCCGCCGGCGAGGGGATAGAGGATTTCGTCGAAGATCCAGAGGCGGCGGCGCAGGACGCTGTGGGGGCCGCGAGTTCTGCGCGTGACGACCTGATCGCGGCGGCTGTGGTGGTCGCAACGGTCAGCCTGCTGGCGATCATCTTCATCTTCCCGCTGGCGTTCAGAGGGATTGCGCGCATTCGTAGGGCGGGCCGGAAGAAGCGCGAAACGCCTGCGCTGCACACGATCTGGCATCCCAATGACGAAGCGATCGCGTTCCTGCAGCGCGTTGAGGCGCTGCCGGTGGAAGTCTTCCCGAAATGGTCGTTGCTGAAAGGCTCGCGCACAGGAGCGATCCTGTGGGGCGTGCGTGCGGCGATCTGGACGCCGTTGATTGGTCTGATCCTGATCCTGTTGTCGCTGTTTGGCGAGGCCGACGCGGAATGGGCGCAGCACCCGGTGTGGGCCGGCATGGAGAATGTCGGCATCATCCTGTTCACGGTGGGCCTGTTGGGTGCGCCGATCCTGTTCGGCATTGTGTATCTTGGCTATCGGGCGCTGGTTGCGATTGTGCTGGAGTTCGGCCTGCGCGGGCGGTTGAACGGCATGGTGGGCAATGCGGTGCGGGGTATCGCGCTGGGGCGTGACGGCGATAATCGCGTGGGCGAGGTTTCCGAGCGGTCGCACTATTACGGCTGTGACCCGATCATGCTGGAAGGCGAGCTTGCGCAGAAGATGCTCGCGGCCTCGCACGATGCGACGCAGCGTCTGTTCGACAAGTATCGCTCCAGCCTGTTTTCTGTCGGCGTGAGCGAGGACAATGCGGTGGCGGAGTTGACGCAGGATGCGATGACCTGGGACAGCTTGATCCACACGACCTATTTCGATCAGCCGGAGATCGCCGTGATGATCGCGGACCGGATAGCGGCGCAGGCGCGCGGCAAGCCTGCCGACAGTGCACAGAAGGTTTCGGAAGAAACAGCTGCGCAGGCTGCGGGCTAGCTCAGGCGTCCTTGCATTCGAGAACGAAGACCAGTTCTTCCGCGCTCCAGTTGAGGCGAGAGAGAGCGCCGGCGTCTGCTGGCTGTCCGTCTACGGCGCAGGCGGCGGTGATTTCAAGTCCGAGGTCCTGCGCAAGGTCGGCGAGGTCGCGGGCGGAACAGGCGCGGCGGGCGCCGTCGGACCACCAGTCAGGATTGGAGGAGCCGAGCGACGGGATGCGGCCGGTGGTCAGCAGTTTCGCGCGGACTTTCCAGTGGCCGTAATTGCGGAATGAGACGATGACCCGGCGCGCGATGCGGGCGAGTTCGCCCATGACGAATTTCGGGCGGGCGAGTTCCTGGATGGTCTTGGACAGGATGGCGACGTCGAACGCCTGATCAGGATAGACCGGCAGGTCATTGTCAGCATCGCCCTGCACGACGGAGAGGCCGCGCGCGACGCAGCGATTGACACCGGACTGTTCGACTTCGAGACCGCGGGTGCGGGCGCCGCGCTCCGATTGCAGCAGCTGCATCAGCTGGCCGTCGCCGCAGCCGACATCAAGCACGAGATCGTCGGCGTTGACGAATTGTGCGATCGCGACGTGGTCGGCGCGGCGCGCGCGGAAGGCGCCGCCGGATGATCCGGTGGGGAAGGTCATGGCTGGCGACCGCCTTCCCGGTTGGCCGGAGGAAGGCCGCGGGCCTCTGCTGCGGCGTCGATGAAGCCGGTGATGGCGGCTTCGAATTCGGGCTCCTCGAGCAGGAAGGCGTCGTGACCCTTGTCGGTCTCGATGGAGACGTAAGACACATCGCAGCCGGCGGCGTTAAGGGCCTGCACGAGATTGCGGGATTCATCCGGCGTGTAATGCCAGTCGGACGAGAACGAGAAGACGCAGAAGCGCGTGCCGAGGCCGCGGAAGGCGTTGGCGAGATGGCCGTCATGGTCGGCGGCGAGATCGAAATAGTCCATCGCGCGCGTGATATAGAGATAGGAATTGGCGTCGAAGCGATCGACGAAGCTCTGGCCCTGGTGGCGCAGATAGCTTTCGATCTGGAAGTCTGCGTCAAAGCCAAAGCCCAGCGCTTCGCGATCCTGCAGGCGCCGGTCGAACTTGCGCTTGAGGGCCGGTTCGGAAACGTAGGTGATGTGCGCGGCCATGCGGGCCACGGCGAGGCCGCGATCCGGGCGTTTGTCGTGTTCGACGTAGGCGCCGTTGCACCAGTTGGGATCGGCCATGATGGCCTGGCGGCCAACCTCGTAGAAGCCGATATTCTGCGCGGACTGGCGCGCGGCGGTGGCGATGGGGATGGCGGCGAAGACGCGGCCGGGCGCCTGCACCGTCCATTGCAGCACCTGCATCCCCCCGACCGATCCGCCGATGGCGAGGAAGACATCGGGAATGTCGAGCGCGTCGAGCAGAGCGATCTGGGCGCGGACCATGTCGCCGACTGTGATGTGCGGAAAGTCTGCGCCCCAGACGCCGCCGCCGGGTTTTTCGCTGGCGGGGCCAGTTGAGCCCATGCAGCCGCCAAGGATGTTGGTGGCGATGACGTAGAACCGGTTGGTGTCGACCGGCTTTCCGGGGCCGACCATTGTGGGCCACCACGCGGGCCGGCCGGTTACAGGATTTTCAGAGGCGGCAAACTGGTCGCCGGTCAGCGCATGGCAGACGATGACGACATTGTCCTTCGCGGGCGACAGCTCGCCCCATGTTTCATAGGCGATTTCGACGTTTTCAAGCGCACCGCCATTGTCCAGCCGGAGGGGGCTGGCTGGCTTTGCGATGGTCAGGCGTTTCAGCCCGTCCACGCTGGCGAGGGAGCGGGCCGTGGTCGTCATGGGCGGGAACCTAGTGGCATGCGGCGCCAGCGAGAAGGCCGCTTGTGAGAGAAAATTTTGCGGTTCGGGCGAACCCCGCCTAGAGTTGATTCATGGTCTACATCATGCAGAACCGGTCGCCATGACCGTCGATACAACGCTCCCGGATGACACAGATATCGCCGCGAAGGCGATCTCGGCCGCCTTTGGCCGCCGCTGGCGTGTGGTGCAGCAGGAGCGGATAGCGGGCGGACGCGCATTTGACTACGCGCCCGGCGCGGATGCTGCGGAATTGCGGGCGATGGCCTCGGGCGGTGCGGGCGATCCGGCCTTGCGTGCGGCGCTGGTCCGGCTCGGGCTGGCGATGCAGGGGGAGATGCTGGTCGCGAGCGGACTGGAGGCGGTCTATGTCGCCGGCGGTCACATGGACCGGTCGCTGGAGGGCGCGCGCGGGTGTTTCGGGTTTGGCGCGCCGATCGTGCCGTTGAAGGATGTGCGCGAGGCGCTGGAGCGGGCGCTGCAGTCGTCATCGGCGTTGGCGTGTGTGCCGTGGCCGGAAAATTCCGGCGGCGGGCAATGGTGGCCAATGCTGAACGAACAGCGGTTTCGCGACCTGGTCATCGCCAATGGTTGGCCCGGCCTGGACGGTGATTCCGACACCCCGCCGCGCATGGCGATTGTCGGACGGGCCAAGCTGGTTCCTTCGGGCAAGGACGAGATGCTGGCGACCGTTCATGATGACCGGGTTGTGGCGGAAAAATATCTCGCCGAGGCCGGGCTGACGGCGGAGGTGACGATGCGGGCGCGGTCGCTGGCGTTGCTGCGGATCCGGGAGTTTGTGACGCAGGATGATCCACGCATTGCCAGGGCGATACAGGCCGGGCTAGACGGACTGCGGATTATCGGGGCGCTGCCGCGTCCTTAGGATTTTCCGCGAGCGACTAGCGGAAGCTGATCATGAGCGACAAACCAGAAGCATTGCCGCAACTGGCGGACATTCATGTCTATGTGCCGGGCGAGGAAGCGCCGAGCGTTGGCGGGCGCTCGTTCAAGCTTGCTTCGAATGAAAACCCGCTGGGAAGTTCGAAGGCGGCGCTGGAGGCTTACCGGGCCGAGGCTGACAAGCTGTGGCTTTATCCCGACGGCGGGGCCAACAAGCTGCGTGCGGCGCTGGCCGAGAAGCATGGGCTGGACGCGGACCGGATCGTCTGCGGAGCGGGATCGGACGAGATCTTCTACATGCTGGCGCGGGCCTATCTGGCCGAGGGCGACGAGTCGATTTCGACCAAGCATGCGTTCGCGATTTACACCGTGGTTGGGCAGATCTCCGGGGCGAAGAACATTGTCGTCGACGAGAAGGATTTCGTGGCGGATGTCGACGCCATTCTTGCAGCGGTGACGCCGAAGACAAAGATGGTGTGGCTGGCGAATCCCAACAATCCGACAGGCACTTATCTGCCGTTCGACGAGATCAAGCGTCTTCATGCTGGCCTTCCGAAATCGGCGCTGCTGGTGCTGGACGGGGCGTACGCGGAATATGTACGCAAGAACGATTATGCGTCCGGGATCGAGCTGGTTTCAGAGTTCGAGAACGTTGTGATCACGCGGACGTTCTCGAAGATCCACGGACTTGCCGCATTGCGCGTGGGGTGGGCGTATGCGCCACGGCACGTGATCGATGCGATCAACCGCGTTCGCGGACCGTTCAATGTCTCTCGGGCGGCGCAAGCGGCGGCTGTTGCGGCTGTGCAGGATACAGGGTTTGTCGAGACGTCGATCGCGCACAACGATGCGGAGATGAAGCGGCTGGCTGACGGGTTGAACGCGCTTGGGCTGGAGACGCTGGATGGGGTCTGCAATTTCGTGGTGGCGAAGTTTCCGGATGCGGATGGAAAGCGGCCGGCGGATGCGCTGGCGTTCCTGAAGTCGCGCGGGATCACGGTGCGCGGGTTGAGCGGCTATGCGATGCCGGAGCATCTGCGGATCACGGTGGGGACGACTGAACAGAATACCGCTGTGCTTGAAGAACTGGCTGCTTTCCTGAGGCGGTCATGAGCGAGCCGGTATTCGAACGGATTGCGATCATCGGGATCGGGTTGATCGGCTCGTCGATTGCGCGTGCAGCTATCGGGAAGGGCGCGGCCGGCGCGGTGTCAATCTTCGATGCGGATGCGGGCGCATTGGCGCGGGCGGGCGAACTGGGGCTGGGTGAAACCGCAGCAAGCGCTGGCGAGGCCGTCGCTGATGCGGACGCCGTGTTCCTGTGCGTGCCCGTTGGGGCGATGGGACGCGCTGGTGAAGCGGCGTCTGCAATGAAGCCCGGCGCGGTGTTGAGCGATGTCGGCTCGGTGAAGGGCGCGGTGGTCGCCGATGTGGCGGCGCTGGCGCCTGAGGGCGTGCATTTCGTGCCGGGGCACCCGATTGCGGGGACGGAGAAGTCGGGGCCGGATGCGGGCTTTCCGACGCTGTTTGAAGGACGCTGGTGCATCCTGACGCCGCTGGCGAACAAGGGGGCCGCATATGAAGAGGCGGCCGAACGGCTGGCCGCATTCTGGCGCGCGCTTGGGTCGACCGTGGAGGTGATGACGCCGGAGCGGCATGACCTGGTGTTGGCGATCACCAGCCACCTGCCGCACCTGATCGCCTACAATATCTGTGCGACGGCGCATGACATGGAGAGCGTGACCGAGGGCGAGGTGGTGAAGTTCTCCGCCGCTGGCTTCCGCGACTTCACACGGATTGCCGCCTCAGACCCGACCATGTGGCGCGATGTGTTCCTCAACAATCGCGATGCGGTTCTGGAGGCGCTGGGCCGGTTTGAGGACGACCTGACGGCGTTGCGCAAAGCGATCCGCAATGGTGACGGGCAGACGCTGTACGATCTGTTTGTGCACTCCCGCGGGATACGGCAATCCATTGTGGACGCCGGTCAGGATACGGCTGACGTGAACTTCGGCCGGAACAAGCCGCCGACTTAGTCGTCAGTGTTCCGCTTCGGCGACGAGCCGTCTGGTCGCAGACTCTATGTCATTTTCAACTCGAGCCATGAATTCATCGCGGGAGAGATCCGGCGGGATTGGCGGCAGGATTTCAAAGACGATGCGGCCGGGGCGGGTTGGGTATTTCGAGCCCTTCCAGGTGCAGCCGGTGTTGAGCGCGATCGGGACGCAGGGCTGTTTCAGCGAGCGGTAGAGACCGGCGACGCCGGGCTTGTAGTCTGGCGGGGCGCCGATTTCCTGGCGGGTGCCTTCCGGGAAGATGATGACCTGGCGGCCTGCTTCGATGGCGGCCTTTGATTGCGTCATCAGGGCGCGCATCGTCTTGGCGCCGCCCGCTCGGTCAAGAAAGATCATGCCGGCGCGCTGGACGTAATAGCCGAACACAAAGGCGCGTCGCAGTTCTTCCTTCGGAGTGAAGGCGGGATCCGGCAGGAATGTGAAGGGTGCGATCGTGTCGTAGGTCGACTGGTGCTTCATTGCGATGAGGCAACCGCCGGGGGGCAGGTTTTCGAGGCCGCGGACTTCCGTGCGCACACCGCAGATCCAGCGCAGGCCAAAGCGCTGGGCGTGGCACCAGCCTTTCATCGGGAGCAACGCCGTACGCCGCGACGCCATCGCCAGCGGCAGGCCGGGAATGCCGAAGATCGCCATCGTCACGAAGAACCATGCGGCGTAGAGCGCTGGACGGATGACGGTCATTCGTGAGGCGCGGTCTGGGCGAGAGCGTTGGATGGGCCGTCACCAGCGCGCAGTGCGGCGATACGATACTTGATCCACTCGCCGAACAACCGCCGGGCGGTGCCGGCGTCGGTGTACCAGCGGTTGGCCGGGACTTTCAGTGAGGCGACAGCGTGGGGCGTGAACTGGCCCTCCGGCATTGCGCGCTGGAGCTCAAGCATGGCGCGGTCCATGTGGTAGTCGGACGTGACGACGATGACGCGGGTAAAGCCATAGCGCCGCGCCCATTCGGCGACTTCCGATCCATTGCCTTCCGTCGTCGAAGCGGCCCGTCCAAGCGTAACGCAGCAAGCGATGGCGGCTTCGGAAGTGCCGACGATGTTGGCGATGTCGGCTGTGGTTGCATCGATGTGGACGCCGGAGATCAACAAGGGCAACTGGAGTTCTTCTGCGATGCGGACGCCTTCCTTGATGCGGGCGTCGGAGGCGCCGGTGAGCGTGGCGACGGCGTCAGCCTCTCCGGCTCCGGGCATTGTCGCGGTGCGACTGGCGCGGCCGGCGAATCCCATGAAGTCAGCCGCCGCCGCAATGACTGCGACAACGATCAGGACGACAATGGCGCGCGCGAGGATTCTCAAAGTGCTCTTAGACCATTTCCGACAGCGAACGGACCACGGTGATCCTTGCCGCGACCATCGCCGCCAATCCAGCCAATAGAGGCGTTATCCCAAGGATTAGTCCATCCGCCAAGGACAGCGAGAGCTGCGGCAGCAGCCAGATGCGGTCGTCAGATTGTTTCGCGAGGTAGAGGATGAAGGCGGTTGCGCCGAAGGCGAGGAAAGCGCCGAGGGTTCCGGCCTGTACGCCGAGCATCAGGAACCGGTGTTCGAACAGGCTGGAGATGAACCGATCGCGCGCGCCGGAGAGGTGGAGGAGTTCGACGATGTCGCGCCGGGCGACGAGCGTGGCGTGGGTGGCGAAGGCGATGACGGCGATTGCGGTGGCCATCAAAAGGGCGACGGCGGCGAGGCCAAGCAGGCCAGCGCTGTCTGTGGCGCGTTTGATGTCGCGTGACCATTGGACGTGGTCGTCCATGCGATGTGAGACGCCGGCATTGTCCAGCGCGGCGGAGATGGTCTCGCCGATGTCGTTGAACTGCGGGTCTGCCTCTACGGCGATCAGACGAGGGAGGGCGAGGTTTTCGGGCAGGCCGGCGGCGCCGAGCCAGGGTTGCAGCAGGGCGTTGGCTTCGGATTGTGTGATGAGGTGGGCGGAGGAGACGCCGGGCGAGGCGGTGACCAGCCCCAGCGCGCGCTGGGCGGTTTCGTCGCCGTCGTGAATGCGGATGGTGATCTGGCCGGTGACTTCCGATGTCCAGCTGTCGGCGGCGGCGTAGGCCGAGCGCGAAGTCAGCCCGGCGAGCGCAGCGAGAAAGCACAGCGCGGAGACGACGAAGAAGAGCGCGGCTTCGCGGGCGTCTTCACGGGGCAGGAGCGGGGCGGGGTTGCTGCTCATCTTGTCCGCGCCGCTGGCTTTGGCCGGACGGGTGCATCCTGCGTCTGGGCGCGCGCAAGGATGCCGTCGGACAGGCGGAGCAGATCGCCATTGGTGTGGCGCATGAGATTGAGGTCGTGCGTGGCGATGAGGATCGTGGTGTTGAGGGAGCGGTTGAGCTCGCGCAGCAGCTTCATCAGCCGCTCGCCCATTTCATCGTCGACATTGCCGGTTGGTTCGTCAGCTATGATCAGGTCGGGTTTGACGACAACGGCGCGCGCGATGGCGACGCGCTGCTTTTCGCCGCCGGACAGGGTGGGCGGATAGGCGTGGAGCCGGTCACCGAGGCCGACCCATTGCAGCAATTCCTCGACGTCGGCGCGGTAGCGCTTTTCGTTGTGGCCGGCGATGCGCAGGGGAAGCGCGACATTCTCGTAGGCGGAGAGATGGTCGAGCAGGCGAAACTCCTGGAAGACGACGCCGATGCGGCGGCGCAGGCGGGCCATGTCCTGGCGGTTCAGGCTGGAGGTTTCAACACCGAACAGGGAGATCCGTCCGCTGGTCGGGCGCAGGGCGAGATAGGCCAGCTTCAGAAGGGTTGATTTACCCGCGCCGGACGGGCCGGTGAGGAAAGTCATCGAGCCGGGCGCAAGTTTTAGTGAGACATCGGCCAGAACACCGGTCTCGCGACCATAGGAAAAGCCGATCCGATCGAAGCGGAGCGCTGATTCGTAAGGCTTTTTCTCGCTCGCGAACATTGTGGACCGTCAAATACGATGCATCGGCATTTGATCTGGATTGGACTATATTAACGATAGGTGTGATTCCGGTATTTCCATGATTCTTGTCTGTCCGTCCTGCGATACGCGGTACTTCACCGAAGACTCCCATCTTGGAAAAGAGGGGCGCAAGGTGCGTTGCGCCTCGTGCGGGCATTCGTGGTTCGCCAAGCCGCCGGATGAGGGCTCGATCGCTGCTGCGGAGAGCACCGGGCTGACGCGCCAGCAGGTCGAGCGGTTGCGGCAGACAGCAGCGGCGAACGCGATGGCGCGTACCGGGCCGCACTCGGAGATCCGTCAGCGCGAGGCCAACCGGCGGCGGCGCAATCGCGCCATGGCCGGGGCGATCGCCTGGGTGATGGGGTTCGCGATTTTTGCCGGCGTTGCGTCTGCGGCAGTCGTGCTGCGCAACCAGGTGACGGACGCATGGCCGCGCACGGCGTCGCTCTACAAGATGGTCGGGCTGGATGTGAACCGGTTCGGGTTGGACTTCGAGGGCGTTGACGCCAAGCGGTCGTTCGAGGGCACGACACCAGTGCTGACCGTGAAGGGTTGGGCGATCAATTCCACCGACACAGTGCGGCCCGCGCCGCAATTGCAGATCAGCCTGCGGGATGAGCGCGGCGAAGAGATCACGACGTGGACCGACGATCTGAAGGTGGAGACGATCGCACCGGGTGAGCGGGTGGATTTCAGTTCGCGGATCGTTGCGCCGCCGGTTGAGACCTACGCGCTGATGGTGAGCTATGCGCCCGGGCCGCTGGGCAATGTCGAGCGCGGCGTTTCGCACACGACGGTTGAGGGCGCTGAGGCTTCGCACACGGCGGAGGCTGACGAACATGAATCGGCGTTGGGCCTGCGGGGGACCAGCGCTGAAGAACATGAGGCGGCGGCGGACGATCATGCGGCCCCGGCTCATGAAGGGGATACGCACGCGGCGGACGCGGAAGGGGACGATCATCACTGATCCGGGTTTCGAGACCGTGCTGAGCAGCGAGGAAATCGCTGCGCGCGTGGATGCGTTGGCGGAGCGGCTGGCGCCGGAGGTTGGCAGCGGCGATTGGACAGCGGTCGTGATCCTGCTGGGGGCGACGCCGTTTGCTTCCGATTTGATCCGCGCGCTGGCGCGGCGGGGGATTGATGTCGGTTTCGACGCCCTGTGGCTGGAGAGCTATCGCGATGCACGTGAGAGCTCGGGCCGCGTGCTGGTGCGGGCCGACCTGTCGCGGCCTGTGCGCGGGCGGAAGGTTCTTCTGATCGATGATGTGTTTGATTCCGGACGGACGATCTCTTTCGCACGCGCGCACCTGCTGGCGCAGGGCGCGGTGGACGTGAAGAGCTGTGTGTTTGCGCGCAAGCCTGAGGCTGTGCCTGAGGGGCTGGACCACTGGGCCTATGAGGCGCCGGCGCGGTATCTGGTCGGCTATGGGATGGATGACGCCGGGCACTGGCGCGGCCTGCCTTACCTGGGCGCGATCGGGGAGTAGGCCCGTTCCGGTCAGCCGGCTGCGGCTGGCTCCTTGGTCCGGCGTGAGCCGAGCCGGAAGGCGCGGCGCAGCAGATGGTTGCTGGGCCGTTCGATCCAGACGAAGGACGCGGCTGCCACGATCGCCGTCACGATCATCGTTCCTGCGAAGAAGATGAGGCCGCCGGTCAGGTCAAAGCCGATGGTTCGGTCGATGACGCCGACAAATGCCGTGATGACCAGCGGATGGAGCAGGTAGGCCGAATAGCTGGTGTCGCCGAGATGGTTGAGCCAGGTTTTCCGAACTGGCGTGCGGTGCAGGTCCTGAGCAACGCAGGCGAATACGAGGACCGTTGCAGGCAGACCGTAATACAGAGCGCGGTAGGGGCTGAAGTTCGAAATGTCCGGAACCAGCAAGACGAGATAGGCGACAGCGGCGAGCGCGAACGGCCACATCACCACATTGCGGGTGATCTTGCGGACGATGGATGAGTTGATCGCGACGGCGATGATGCAGCCATAGGCGAAGTTGAAGGCGACGTAATAGCCGTAGAATTCCGCGATCGGGCCTTCGAACAGGCGCGCGACGGCGCCGCCGATGGCGATCAGCGCGATGACGATGGGGACGCGCCAGCGGCTGGAGATCATCATCGATACGGCGAAGAGCAGATAGAACATCATCTCGAAGTTCAGCGTCCAGCCGACCACGTGGACGGGGACAGGGGTGCCTACAGTGTTCGGGTGGGGCACGAAGAAGAAGCTGGCGGCGATGGATTCGGGCGCGAGGTTGATCGCAGGGAAGGCCCAGGGCGCGAAGACGGCGGCGGCTACTGTGGCGGCGGTCACCACCCAGTAGAGCGGTACGATGCGGGCGATGCGCTTCGACATGAAGCCGACCGGCGTTTCGCTGGCGGCGCGAGTGATGTGGACCATGATGAATCCACTGATGACGAAGAACAGGTCGACGCCGGCCTGCCCCAGAACGAAGCGGGGAAATGTTTCAGGATTGACCGCGTGCAGCCCTTCGAACACGTGGTAGGCGACCACGGCGTAGGCGGCGAATGCGCGTAGCGATTGTATTCCGTTCAAGGTCGTCGGCATTTGAACGGGGTCCCCCAAAAACTCAGTAGCGCGCTGCGTGAATCTCAGGACGGCGGGTCCTGATGCTGATCTTCTTCATTGCAAAAACGAGGCTCATTTCAACGGTGCTTCGCCCTGTTTCAAGGTTGCGCCTGTGCGGCCATCGAGTCGATGCGTTTTGATCCTGAAAGCTGAGGCGGCTGCAGAGAAATGTCGCAATTGCTCGGCAGAGGAGAAATCAGTCCGGCGTTCTTCCCCGTAGAGGGGAAAGTGGGCGCTCTACTGTTGCGGACCTCAGAAGCGGTCGAGCAGGCGGCGCAGGTAGTCCTGCTCTTCGCGCGAGAGTGTACGGTCGCCGGCACGCCGGCGGATTTCATCAAGGATATCCCGCGCGCGCTGGCGTTCGATCTCGTCGGGAACCTCGACTGTGTCCGAGTAGCCGCTGTCGCCGTCGGTGAGGCGGCCGAGGATATCGCGTTCGTTTTCGCGCCCGGGCTCGGCGCTTTCGGCAAGGCGGGTGAGCTCGCCGGAGCGCGCCTGCAGGGAGGTCATGGCTTCGGCCTGCGCATCGCGTGCGGCTTCAAGGTCGCCGCGGCGCAGGGCTTCTTCGGAGCGGCGCTGGGCGTCGAGGGCTTCGGCCAGAAGGCGACGTGAGCGGGCGTTTTCCTGTCCGAACTCGTCGCCGGTTTCGACGCCGGGCCGTCCGCCGCCGCCATCGCGCTGGCCCTGTTGGGTGCGGCCGTCCTGGCCCTCGCCGGGGCGCTCGCCCTGACCGCCTTCGCCCTGTTCGTTGCCGCCGCCGGGCTGTTGTCCCTGACCTTGCTGGCCCTGTTGTCCCTGTTCACCCTGCTGGGGCTGGCCGCCGCCGGAACGCATCTGCTGTTCAAGGCGCTCGCGCAGGGAGCGCTGGCGGTCGGCCAGTTCCTGCATGGTCTGGGCGTCGGCGCCTTCGCGCATGGCCTGTTCGGTTTCGTCGTTGAGGTCGCGCTGGTCGTTGAGGGCGCGGTTGGTGTCCTGCAGGGCGCGGTTCAGGGCGCGCGAGAGTGGACCGTCCTGTTGCTGGCCGCCTTGTCCGCCCTGGCTCATCTGGAGCTGCATGTTCTCGAACTGCTCGAGCATGCGGGACATCTCGGCGAGGAGCTGGCGCGCCTGTTCGGTGGCGCCGGTTTCGGAGAGATCGCGCAGGGCGTCGAGCATGCGCTGGAGTTCGTCGTCGCCGAGGGCCTGTTGTCCGCCCTGACCGCCTTGTTGCGGGGTTTCGGTGAAGCGGCCATTGCGCATGGCTTCGGCCATCTGGGCGGCGAGGTAGTTTTCGACGGCCTGTTCGAACATGTCCATCAGGCGCTGGATTTCTTCTTCCGAGGCGCCGTTGCGCAGGGCCTGTTCCAGCGCACGGCGGGCGGCGTCGAGCGCGGCCTTGGCGTCGGCGACTGAGCCGTATTCGGCGGAGAGCGCGATGTCCCACAACAGGAATTCTGCATTCAGCGCCGTGTCGAGCGAGTAGGCGGCTTCGAGCTGACCCATGACATGGTTGAAGGCCATGAAGATGATCGGGTCGCGATGCACGTCTTCGGGCTGGTAGAGAATGGCTTCCAGCATGGTCGCGGCGTTCTTCACGCCGGGCGGCGCGCGGGTCAGGCGGGAGGCCTCGGCGTCGGCGAAGTTGTCGTCGCCCATGGTTTCGATCTGGGCGTAATTGTCTTCCGGCGGGGCTTCTTCGTAGTCGCGCCATTCGCGCAGGATCGATGCGCGGATCTCCTGGGCCGAGCGGGCGAAGGGCTGGAGGAAGATTTTTTCCGGCAGGTGGAAGGCGACTTCCGCGCTCTCGCCGAATTCGCCGGCGGCGTCGGTGGCGCGCAGCTTGACCATGATGTCGAGACCGGCCCAGCGGTGCCGAACGAGGTCCTGCGAGTAGGAGCCCTCCTCCTCGCGCGGCTCGAAGCCGATGAGCGAGACGGGGACGACTTCTTCGAGGTCTTCGGCGCCGGCGGGCGGATTGGCGAGGCGGGCGACGAGTTCGAGCTTGGTGACGCCGTAGTCGTCGGCGACCTTCCAGTCGAACTCGGTGCGGTCGCCTTCTCCGAGAACGGGCGGGGAGACGAATTCTACGGTTGGGGCGAAGTCTTCGATGATCTGGAAGGGGAAGCTGGCGCGCTCGCCCCAGAAGTTGACGGCGACGGTCATCGGCGTGTCGACGATCACCTTCACTTCGTAGGCTTCATCGACGCCGGCCTTCGGGCGAAGGGTGGAGCGTTTGCCCTCGTCGGGTTCGACGCGGATGTTGGGACGACCGGGCGAGATGACGCGCAAGGTCATCTCCGAGCCTTCCGGGGCGGTCGCGCTTTCGCCGGAAGACAGGAGGAAGGGCGCGCGGCCGGTGTAGACGGGCGGGGTGATCCACGCCTCGACGGTGAGCTTGTGGGCGCCGAACATGGCGCCGAAATCCGGAGCGAGGCCTGCGCGGATGCGGTCGGGTCCGTTGGCGCCGGCGAACAGGGCCGCGGCGAGGACGAGAACGGGCGCAATGAAGCGGAGATAGAGTGGGTCGGTGCGTTTCCAGCGTCCGGCCATGTCGAACTTGCGGACGCCGACGGCGAGGGCGGCCATGCGGTCGCGATGGGCGGACCACAGTTTCCAGGTCTGGGTGTCGGAGCGCGAGGGGCGATCGACCCAGACGCTCAGTGGGCGGCCTTCGACCTGCTCGTCGATGAGGTTGCGGGCTTCGCTGTCGGTGGGCGCGCGCCACTTCTTGAAGGCGAGCCAGATGGTTGCGGCGAGGCCGAGCCAGAAGATGACCCCAAGGACGGCGCGGCTTTCCAGCGGGATCTGCTGGCCGAGGCCGGAGAGCCAGATGATGGCGAAGGCGGAGAGCCAGAGCGCGAGCGGGCCGATGGCGCGGATGATTGCGGGAAGCAAAAGCGTGCGGCGCGCGGAACCGATACGCGCATCGAGCTTCTCTCTCAGGCCAAATCCGTCAGCCAATCGACTCTCTTTGTCTATCGCGTTTCCGGACGGAAAACCGGTTCCCACTTTTCCTGGAAACGCTTGGGCACCCTTGTCTGTCTCAGTTCCCGTCAATCCATTTCGGGGTCCGTTCCAGGGCGATCATCTCCTCGAAATCGGGCCGTAATCTGACGGTTTCCCAAGCATCGCCGCGAACGATGGTTTCGGCAACCAGCGGCCGGGAATTAAACTGCGATGCGAGGACGGCGCCGTAGGCCCCGGCTGTCATGAAGGCGACGAGGTCGCCCTCCTTGAGCGGGGTGGAGGGCCGGTCCTTGGCGAAGCGATCGGTGGATTCGCATACAGGGCCGACAAAATCGACGGAAATTCGCGTGTTGGCGTCATCGGGAAGCCGGACGGGCGTGATTTCATGATGGGCGGAATAGAGCGCCGGCCGCATCAGGTCGTTCATGGCGGCGTCGAGGATCACGAAGGTGCGCCCATCGCGTTCTTTGACGTATTCCACACGCGCGATCAAAACTCCGGCATTGGCGGCGATGAGGCGTCCCGGTTCGAGAATCAGCTGGACGTCGAGGTCGCCGAGAACCTTGCGGGCGGCGGCTGCGTACTGGGCCGGGGTCTCGGGTTCATCGCCCGGCTTGTAGGGCACGCCGAGCCCGCCGCCGAAATCGAGGCGGGTGATGTTGATCCCGTTCTTGCGCAGTTTGCGGGCGAGATCGGCGATACGGGTCCAGGCTGCGATCAGCGGTTCGAGCGACATGATCTGGCTGCCGATGTGGACGGCGATGCCGACCGGATCGACGCCGGGGAGGTCTGTGGCCTTGGCGTAGAGTTCCTCCGCCTCGTGCCAAGCGATCCCGAATTTGTGCTCGGCCGAGCCGGTGGAGATGTGGGCGTGTCCGCCGGCTTCGACGTGGGGATTGACGCGCAGCGCAATGGGCGCGGTCTTGTTCATCTCGACAGCGATGCGCGAGATGCGTTGGAGTTCGGGCAGGCTCTCGACGTTGAATTGATGGATGCCGACTTCGAGGCCGAGGCGGATCTCGGCCTCTGACTTGCCGACGCCGGAGAAGATGATCTTCGAGGCGGGGACGCCCGCGCGCATGGCTTTCTGCACCTCGCCGCCCGAGACGGTGTCTGCGCCGGCGCCCATGCTGGCGAGGGTAGCGATGACGCCGAGATTCGAGTTGGCCTTTACTGCGTAGGCGATGAGGCAGTCAGCGCCGGTGAAGGCGTCGGCGAGTACATTGTAGTGCCGGCGCAGCGTGGCGTCGGAATAGACATAGGTCGGCGTGCCAGCCTCGGCGGCGATGGCTTCCAGCGATACGTCCTCGCAATGGAGCACGCCGTTCTTGTAGGTGAAGTGGTGCATGCCGGATGTCCTGCGCGGTCGCGCGTCAGTTGTCGACCCCGCCTTCGAGGACTTCCTCGGCGGTGTCGGCGGTTCCGGCGCGCGCAGCATCAATTTCAGCCTGGCGCGCAGCTTCTTCGGCGGCGGCTTCCTGTTCGGCGCGGATGCGCTCTTCTTCTTCGAGCTGGCGGATGACGCGCGGATCGGTCGGGCCGTCGAGCGCCGGATTGCCCCAGAGCGGGTCGGGCCGCTTGAGATCGCCCTGCAGGCCGCAGGCGGAGAGGGTGAGGATGGCGAGCGCCAGTGAGAAGGTACGCGTCACTTCAGTTTCTCCTTCCAGTCCGCGATCTGTTCGCGGACGCGTATGGGCGATGTGCCGCCGAAGCTGGTGCGGCTGGCGACCGAGGCTTCGACGGTGAGGACATCGTAGACGGCTTTGGTGATGCGCGGTTCGATGTTCTGCAGTTGATCCAGTGACAGATCGGCAAGGTCGCAGCCTGCATCCTCGGCGGTCTTCACCGCGGCGCCGGTGATGTGATGGGCCTCGCGGAAGGGGATGTTGAGTTCGCGCACCAGCCAGTCGGCGAGGTCGGTGGCGGTGGAGAATCCATGCGCGGCGGCGGCGCGGAGCTTGTCCTTGTTGGGCGTCATTGTTTCGATCATGCCGGTCATGGCCTGAAGCGAGAGGTCGAGACTGTCGAAAGCTTCGAACGTCTGGGCCTTGTCGTCTTGCATGTCCTTTGAATAGGCGAGCGGCAGGCCCTTCATGATCGTCAGAAGCCCGATCAATGCAGCGTTGGCCCGGCCGGTTTTGGCGCGCACGAGTTCGGCGGCGTCCGGGTTGCGCTTCTGCGGCATGATCGACGAGCCGGTGGACCACGCATCCGACAGGCGCACGAAGTTGAATTGGGCGGAGGACCAGACGACGATCTCTTCGGCGAGGCGCGAGAGGTGCTGGGCGCATATGGCGATGGCGGCGAGCGCTTCAAGGGCGAAGTCGCGCGCGGAGACGGCGTCGAGCGAGTTGCGCATGGGACGCGCGTAGCCGAGCGCCTTTGCGGTCTGGTCGCGATCGATCGGAAAGCCGGTGCCGGCGAGGGCTGCCGCGCCGAGCGGGCTTTCATCCATGCGAGCGATGGCGTCGGCGAAACGCGAGCGGTCGCGGTCCAGCATTTCGACGTAGGCGAGCAGATGATGGCCGAGCGTGACGGGCTGGGCGACCTGCAGGTGGGTGAAGCCTGGCATGACGGTGTCGGCGTTGGGTTCGGCCTGTGCGAGGAGGGCCTTCATCAGCGCTTCGATCTGGCTGATGCGCGTTGAACACGCGGATTTGACCCAGAGGCGGAAGTCGGTCGCGACCTGGTCATTGCGCGATCTGGCGGTGTGGAGACGTCCGGCGGGCTCGCCGATGATCTCCTTCAGGCGCGCCTCGACGTTCATGTGGATGTCTTCCAGCTCCCGTGAATACTGGAATTTTCCGGTGCGGATCTCTTCGATGACCTGATCGAGGCCGTTTTGGATGGCCTGCTCGTCTTCGGCTGTGATGACGCCAACGGCAGCCAGCATGGCGGCGTGGGCCTTCGAGCCTGCGACATCTTCTTCGGCGAGACGTTGGTCCACGTCGATTGAAGCGTTGATCGCGTCCATGATAGCGTCAGGGCGCGCGGCGAACCGTCCGCCCCACATGCTTTGACCCTTGCCTTCCCTTGTGGGCTTGTTGGTCATCCGAGGTTTCGAGCCTTTTGAATTCAACCGGAGTTTTGATCCGTCATGTCGCTACGCCCTGCACACATCATCCGCAAATCCGCAGCAGCAGGGCTTTTGGCATTGTTCTGTGCAGCATGCCAGCCGGGGGGCGGGGAAGATTCGACGGCGGGGACGCCGTCGCTGGCCTCGTTCAAGACCGGAGAATTCGAGAGCCTGGACTTTGATATGGGGCTGAGCGCGCCGGATGTGGTGTTCTACGACACCAATGGCGGCGAGACGAAGTTTGCGGACTTCGCCGGCAAGGTCGTTGTGATGAACATCTGGGCGACATGGTGCACGCCGTGCATGGCGGAAATGCCCAGCCTGGCGGCGCTGCAGCGCGAGTTTTCCGAAGACGAAGTGGTCGTGATCCCGGTTGCGTCCGGCATGATGCTGACCAGCCGCGCGAAGACCGATGAGGAGAAGGCTGCTGCGCTGGAGGCCGCGATTGTCGATCATCGCGACACGCTGGCGCGGCTGAGTGAGGGCGTGTTGCCGTTCTATTATGATCCGGGCGCCGATGTGACCTTTGCGGCGCAGACCGGGGCGTTTCCTTCGACCATCATCTATGATGCTGATGGCAAGGAAGTCGCGCGGCTGATGCGCGATGCGGACTGGGCCTCTGAAGAGGCCAAGGGGCTGGTGCGCGCGGTTGTGGCCGGCGCGAGCTGATCGAAACTCGATAAGCTGGACGGCGGACGTTCCGGTAAACGTCCGAACACGCGCTTTTGTAGGCGATTGTGCCTGCTGTGCGGGACTGGCTGGTTGTCGTGTAATCATCGCTACGGCACTATCGGGCGACAGGAATTGCCGGAGATTCCGTTAGGGATTCGGACGCAGGCTGCGCCGGCACGAGGAGAATTGTATGGGTATTCGTTCACGGCTTGTGGCCGGCGTTGCAGGGATTGCCGGGATGGCGGTTCTGGCGGCTGGAAGCGCTGTCGCTCAGGCGGGCGTAGACGGCGGGCGCACGGCGCCGGGCTACGAAGCGCCGCGTCTGGCGATCGGGCAGCCGGACTTGCAGGGCGCATGGTCGAACGCGTCGCTGACCGGGCTGGAGCGGATGGGCGGCTTCGACAAGCTGACGCTGACGGATGAGGAGGCGCTGCAAAGCGCCGAGACCAATCCGCTGGTTGTGCGACAGCAGACCGACGACAATCAGGATGCGAGCACAGAATACGACGGCAAGGATCTGCAGAGCGGGCGCGGATACAACGCGTTCTGGATCAGCCCGGGCACGATGTATGGCAATGTGAAGGGCACGTTCCGTACGTCGTGGATCACCGAACCGTCCAACGGCAGGGTGCCGTTCTCGGACGAGGGCCGGAAGAAGGTGCGCGAGGCGCGGATGGCGAGCCGTCGCGGCTCTGGCTATGACCACCCCGAAGAGCGCTCGCGGGGCGAGCGCTGCATCCAGAGTTTCGCTGGCAATGGCGGACCGGTGATGCTGAACAGCCGGTATTACAACGACAACTACCGGATCGTGCAGTCGCCGACGCATGTGATCATCGAAGTCGAGATGGTGCATGATGCGCGCATCATTCCGCTGTTTGACAACGCCGAGGCGGCGCGTGCGTCGCGTGGCCCGGATTCGATCCGGCCGTATCTCGGCTCCAGCGTCGGCTGGTGGGAAGGCGATACGCTGGTCGCCGAGACGATCAACTTCCACCCCTCGCAGATGGGCGGCGGTCGTGTGTCGGTGAGCGCTGGCGGCAAGGTGACGGAACGGTTCACCCGCTATTCCGACGATCAGGTTCTGTATGAGTTCGAGGTCGACGATCCGGCCCTCTATACGCAGGTTTGGAAAGGCGAGATGGCGCTGAACAAGCTCTCGGGCGATGGCGACGTCTATGAATATGCCTGCCATGAGGGTAATTATGGTATTGAAGGCATTCTCGCCGGCGCGCGCCAGAACGACCGGGCGGGAATTGATAACGGAGTATCCGAACGCGACGAGGGATGAACCCTCGCGCGGCGAAACGAACGGGGAGTGAAGAGACATGCGGACACGCGCGAGCCTGAAAGCTGTGGCGGTATCGCTGGCGGCTGTGGCGATTGGCGCCGGATTG
>JBHIWT010000002.1:0-58524 GCA_041987265.1 Hyphomonadaceae bacterium | reverse complement strand
GTAGAGTTCCGGGGCGACGACCTTGCCGGTCTGACCGACCTGGTAGTCGTTTGGCGCATAGCCCGCGTCCACCGCAGCGCGCGAGGCGCCGACGCCAGCGCCGAGCTTGTCGGCGAGCGGCAGGATGTACTGGTTGAACTGCTCCTCGGAAGCCAGCGCGCGACCGCCCGAGACGATGCGCTTGGCGGAGGTCAGTTCCGGACGATCCGATTCAGAGAGCTCTTCGGAGACGAAGGCCGACTTGAACGGGCCTTGCGGCGCATCGACGGTTTCGACAGCGGCGGACCCGCCATCGCCGGCCGCGCTGAACGCCGTGCCGCGAACGGTGACGATCTTCTTAGCGTCGGACGATTTCACCGTCTCGATGGCGTTGCCGGCGTAGATCGGACGCTCGAAGGTTTCGGCGTCGACAACGGCGGTGATGTCGGAGAGCTGCATCACGTCGAGCTTGGCGGCGATGCGCGGGCTGACGTTTTTGCCGGTCGTGGTGGCGGGCGCAAAGAACGCATCGTAGTTCGCCATCAGCGGAACAACCAGCGCCTCGACGGCTTCAGCCAGCATGTTCTTGTAGGCTTCGCCTTCGGCGTGGAGCACTTTGCGGACGCCCGCGATTTTCGCGGCTTCAGCGGCAACGTCGCCAGCGCCTTGTCCGGCGACCAGGACGTCAATGTCTCCGCCGAAAGCTGCAGCAGCCGACACCGTCTTCGCGGTGGCGTCGCTGAGTGCGGAGTTGTCGTGTTCAGCAAGTACGAGAACGGCCATGATCAGATGGCTCCTGCGGCTTTGAGCTTGGCGATCAGCGTGTCGACATCTTCGACTTTCTCACCGGCTTCGCGTTTCGGCGGCTCGGTGACTTTCACGACGCTGAGGCGGTTGGCGGTGTCGACGCCGTAATCGGCAGGCGTCTTGGTGTCGATCGGCTTCTTCTTCGCCTTCATGATGTTCGGCAGCGAAGCAAAGCGCGGCTCGTTGAGGCGGAGGTCGGTGGTGACCACGGCCGGCGTTTGGAGCGCGACGGTCTGCAGACCGCCATCGACTTCGCGAGTGACTTTCAGCGTGTCGCCGTCTTTTTCGACTGCCGAGGCGAACGTGCCTTGCGGCCAATCGAGCAGGGCGGCCAGCATCTGGCCGGTCTGGTTGGCGTCGTCGTCGATCGCCTGCTTGCCGGTGATGACGAGCCCCGGGCCTTCGGCGTCAACCACGGCCTTGAGGATCTTGGCGACCGCCAGCGGCTCGACGGTTTCATCCGTCTGCACGAGGATGCCGCGATCGCCGCCCATGGCGAGGCCGACGCGGATCGTTTCCTGCGCCTGCTGCGGGCCGATTGACACGAGGACGATCTCCTCGGCCAGGCCTTTTTCCTTCATCCGGACGGCTTCTTCGACTGCGATTTCGCAGAAGGGGTTCATCGCCATCTTGACGTTGGCGAGGTCGACGCCGGTCTGGTCCGCTTTCACGCGGGGCCGCACGTTGTAGTCGATGACCCGTTTGACGGGCACGAGCACCTTCATCGGGAGAATCTCCGGTTCGATCGGGCTGGGAATGCAATGTCGCCATCACGTCAGTGCGAGCGCGCCCTGACGGAACGGTGATACCTGTTATGCAGCACACAGGCCAGAATCAAGGATTTCGGTAGAGAAAGCGTCACTTTAACGCGCTGCAGCATGGTAAATCCTTGCGCAGGAAGAGATCAAACCGCCCCGATCGCGCGGTTGGCTGCCGGGATTCGCTACACTAGGTAGGAATTATGCCCTTTGATGTTCTGAAACGGCTGCTGAATGCATCGGAATCCGAGCCGGCGGCCCCCGAGGATGCGCGCGCGGCGATCGCAGCTGTGCTGGTGATGGCTGCGCGGGCCGACGACCATTACGCCGACGCTGAAAAGGCGATGATCGATCAATTGCTGACCGCCCGGTTCAAGCTGACCCCGGAAGAGGCGCTGAAGCTGCGTGCGGAAGGTGAGGAAGCCGAGGCGGAGTCCATCGACCACTACCAGTTTACACGCGCGATCAAGCAGGCGGTGCCGCATGACGAGCGCGTAGCGATCGTCGAGGGGCTGTGGCGGGTGATCCTGGCGGACGACAGCCGGGATGCGCACGAGGACGCCCTGATGCGCCAGCTGGTGGACCGTCTCGGGCTCGACCCGGTTGAATCCGCGCTAGCGCGCCGGAAGGTAGCCGCCGAGGGTGGCTGAATCGTCTTCCTCGAAGATGTCGTCCAGTTGCAGCCAGTCGCCCTTGGGCAAGCCAAGCTCGTGATCGAGCCAGGTCGGCACCAGCTTGGCGGTGCGGGCCCCGCGCGTGTTCGACAGGATGACGATGCCGGCGCGGCGTTTCGGCAGGTAGGCGATCTGGGCTGAATAGCCCTGCACGCTGCCGGAGTGCGCAACCACATCATGTCCGGCGTAGTCGTAATTGCGCCAGCCGAGACCATAGGACGTCTTGGTCGTCGGCAATTTCTGCGCGCGATGACGCCGGAGGTCAGCGGGCGTGTTGGTGCGCGTGGCGCGGAGGTCTTCCAGCACTGAGGGCGGAACGACATCCGGGCGATCGCCGGTCATCGCCGCCAGCCACTTGGCCATGTCGTTGATGCTGGAGTTGACGCCTGCCGCTGCGGGCAAACGGTAGTACGCTTCCTTGACCGGAACGGCGCTGTAGACGCCGCCACGCCGGATGTGCGGCATCGCCCAGTCACCGCTGGCGATCAGGCCCTGCGATCCCAACGAGGTCGAGCGCATGCCGAGCGGGTCAAGCAGCCGGTTCTTGAGGCGGTCTGTGTAGGTCTCGCCGGTGACCGCTTCGATGATCGGCGCGATCAGGTTGTAGGTCGAGTTCTGGTACGCGTAGCAGTCGCCGACCGGGCAGATCAGCCGCACCCCGCCATAGCGCTGGATGATTTCCAGCGGTGCGGTGCCGGCTTCAAGCAAATTGTCATAGGCGAATGGCGGCAGGCCGGTGCGGTGAGAGAGAATGTGCTCGATCGTGAGCGCGTCGGTATCTTTCGTTGACCGCAGCCGGAGTTCGGGAACGGAGGCATGGACCGGATCGTTCCACGCAAAGTGGTGGTCGCGCACCTCGAGCGCGGCGAGGGTCGAGGCGAAGCCCTTCGACAAGGACGCGAGCCGGAAAACCGTGTCCGGAGTAATGGGCTGGCGGGTGCCGATTTCCCGCTCGCCATATGTCTTGATCAGGACTGGCTGGCCTTCTCGCACGACCGCAACGGCAAGGCCGACGAAGTCAGGCGCCTGTGAGGCGCGCTCCAGCACGCGTTCGAAATCGTGAAGCGACTGGGCTTCCGGGGTCATCTGGGCCGAGCCCACCGGGGCCGCGATACCGGCGACGAACACGAGGAAGGCGAACAGGAATTGTTTCATGCGATCCGGACGTAAAGTCGATTCCGGGCAATTTTTGGATGCTTTGCAGCAGATGCCAAGTGAATTGCAGGTGAAACGGTCAGGTGCGACCGACCGAGAGCCGGCGTCAGCGATTCCCGCCTGGGACCCATTTGACGTCGTTTGCGCCGTTTTCGTTGGCGCGCCGCGCCGCGACGAAAAGGTGGTCGGAAAGGCGATTGGCGTAGGCCAGCGCCGGGGCGGACACTTTTTCGTCAGGCGTCTGCGCAAGTTCCGCGATCATGCGTTCGGCGCGGCGTGCGATGGTGCGCGCGGCGTGGAGGTGGGTTGCGAGGGCGGAGCCTGCGGGAAGCACAAAGCTGTCCAGCGGCGGGATCCCGGCATTCATCGCATCAATTTCGGTTTCCAGGCGGCTGACCTGCGTCTCGACGATCCGCAGCGCTTCGAAGGCCAGCGGTTCTTCCCGTTCGGGCGTAGCGAGGTCGGCGCCGAGGTCGAAGAGGTCGTTCTGGATTCGTGACAGCATGCCGTCGAAGTCGGGGTCATCGCTGGCGTGTAGGCGTGCGAGGCCCACCGCGGCGTTGGTTTCATCGACCGCGCCGTAGGCGGCAACACGCAGGCTCCACTTAGGAACGCGTTCGCCTGTCGCGAGGCCGGTTGTGCCGTCATCGCCAGTGCGGGTGTAAATCTTGTTCAGCTTGACCATGCGCGACTGTCGCGCCCGGGCGGCGGAGCCGTCAATAGCGATCAGACCTCAGGCGGCCTGATCGATCTCGCAGCGATAGCGCCATCCGGTCAGGGCGGGGGCGGCGTACATCAGCTGTGCGAGCGAGGCTTCGTTCGGACCCGCGAGTATCAGCAGGCGGCGGCCGAACTCGGTGAAGGCGAGATCGGCATGGACGTTTTCGTCGTATGCGCCGAGCCATTCGTTGAGCAGCTTTACCGGGTCTGAAACAGTGTCTTCGCCGCGTTCGAGCGCGTTTGCGCAGTTGGCGAGGCGGTGCCTTTCGGCGGCGAATCGCTCCCAGAAGGAGCCGGGATCAAATCCCCTGTCGTTACCCATCGCCATCGCATCCCCCGAAAGACGCACCAGAGACGCGATTATGTTGGCATACAGATGTTCACGAATTGCAAATCGCAGCCGCGGGTTTTCCGCCTCGGTTGTAAGATCGCCCGGAAACTAGCCCAGCGCGCCGGACACGAACCCGATCGCGACCAGCAGGATGATGGCGACGAATTGCATCGCCACGCGCAGGCGCATCAGTTTGTTAGAGCGCGAGCGCGCCTGATCGTCTGTTCTAACGAGATTGAACACGCCAAACGCAAGCACGATGAAAACGCCAGCGATTGCGGCGTAAAGGGCGTAGGTAAGCCATTCCTGCATGTCAGCACCTTATCCCGAACAAGGTCAGCACGATATCGGCATTTCCAGCGAGAGACGCTGAACAGATAGCGTCGGTGCGCGTTCAATACGATGTGACAGAATCGGCGGACAGGACGGGCAATGGGCCTACGCGCGCAGCGATTAGCGCCGCCGGCGCGCGAAAGGCGCTGATCTCGAGTCTGAATCTGTTGAGAATCACCTTGCGGCGCACGTTTGCGGACAATCTCTGGATTATGTCAGCCGGCGTCGCCTTCTACGCATTCCTGTCGATCTTCCCGGCAATTGCCGGGACGCTGATGGTGTGGGGGTTGTTTTCCGATCCGCTGGAAATTCGCGATCAGATATCCGTCCTTGGCGGTATCGCGCCGCCGGATGCGTTTGCCTTGTTGTCGGACGCATTGGTGCGTATCGCCGAGAACACGCACTCGGGCTTTACCTTCGGCGCCATCCTTTCGCTGTTGTTCGCGCTGTGGAGCGCCTCGCGCGCGG
This sequence comes from Hyphomonadaceae bacterium, assembly GCA_041987265.1. Taxonomy (GTDB): domain Bacteria; phylum Pseudomonadota; class Alphaproteobacteria; order Caulobacterales; family Hyphomonadaceae; genus IH12. Next base: position 53,299 of record JBHIWT010000002.1, on the reverse strand, counting down.
CGCAGGCTTTGATGCAGACACTGAACATCGCCTACGAGGTCGAGCGTCCGCGCGGTTTCGTGTCGGGCAATCTCAACGCCATCCGGTTCACGATCCTGGGTATTTGCTTCGCGTTGTTTTCACTCGCCGTGATCGGAGCCGTGCCGCCGCTTCTGGAATCGCTACGGCTCGGCGTGTTTGTCGATATCCTGATCCGTGGGACGCGATGGATCCTTTTGGTCGGGGTGTTTTTCGCGATCGCCGCCATGGCGTACCGGCGCACGCCAACGCGACGCGGGAAAACGCGCAGGAGCTGGCGGCGCCATCCGGTTGTTCCGGGTGCGGCGATCGCGGCGGGGCTATGGCTGGTCGCCTCGTTCGGCTTCTCGTTCTACCTGACCGAGTTCGACGCGTACTCGCGCATCTTCGGATCGCTGGGCGCGGTGGCGGCGCTGCTGATGTGGTTCTGGATCTCGGCTTACGCCGTCGGCATCGGCGCTGAATTCAACGCGACGCTATGGCTGGCTCAGCAACGCGCGCACGATCGATCCGAAAGCTAGCGCGGCGGACCTGGATCAAACGGGAACTGACGATCCGTCCAGATAAGATCTTCGAAGTGCAGCGCTTCGCGCAGCGCGATGACCATATTTTGGGTCTTGCGGACGCCGCATCCGGCGTCATAGGTCAGCGTCTTTTCCCGGCCGTCGTCGGTTCGCCAGGTGATCCGGGCGGTCGGCGCGTCCGTGTGGCAGTTCTGAAGTCTTGCCGGCGTCTGCATCGGTTCGGCCGACCAGAAATCAGCCGCCTCGAGCGCCGCGACGGCCTCCTCCCACGCCTCGACCCCCAGCGCGCCCTCCTGCAAGCCGGTTTCCTTGACGAACCGTTCGCCGAACAGCGTGTAGGTTCCGTTGGACCGCAGGGTCATGTCGTAGATCGGGCAGGTGCCGAAGCAGGCGCCCTCCGACAGGACGATGACCGGGTCGCCGGCATTTCCCTGCACAACCCCCGTTTCTTTCGGGGAACAGGCCGAGAGCATCGCCAAACCAACAAGTAGACCGAGAGAGGGGATAGGTTGCTGTCTCATCGTCCGCCACCTTTCGAGGGGAATCTGTGACTGTGATGCCCGCAGATCTATGGCTTCGGCCATGAATTCTAAAGTGGGACGGTCTTCAAAGTGTGAATGTAATCGCCCCCGCCAGAGGTTGCGCACCGATAGCGCCGCGTTAGATTGTATCTACAGGGTTTTGGTATCCGCAGAAAAACGGAACCGTGGAGGAAATCATGGCACACACGAAATTGTCCGCCGCGCTGATCGTTGCGCTTGCAGCAGGATTTGCCGCGCCGGCTTGCGCTGACGAGGCGGCTGGCGGCGCGGACCGCCCGGATCTGACCGGCACATGGACGAACGCGTCGCTGACGGGATTGTCGCGACCTCAGAACGTCGACACGCTGGTCGTCGACGAAGATCAGGCGCTGGCAATTGCCCAGGGCACCTCGATTGCCGGGATCTCTCGCGAGGAAGCCGATTTCTACGACAATTATTCAGACCCCGACGCGCCAGCGCCTGAAAAGGGCGGGGCCGACTTCGGCCTGAAAGGCTACGACGCATTCTGGGTCGCGCCGGGCGAACGGCTGGCCAGGGTGAAGGGCGAGTATCGCACTTCCTACATCGTAGAGCCTGCGAACGGGCAGATCCCGTACACGGACGCCGCGCGGCCGATCCTCGCCGAGCGTCAGAAAGGCGGCATCCGCTATCTGACCGGTATTGGCGGGAATGAGGGGCCGGAAGCGACCGGCATGACTGAGCGTTGCCTGATCGGTTTTGGTCAGACGGGCGGTCCGGGCATGCTGAGCGTGCTCTACAACAACACCCACGAGATCATCCAATCGCCTGATCACGTGACGATCGTGGTGGAGATGAACCACGACGCGCGGATCATTCCGATCTTCGACGACGCTGAAGAGGCGCGCGCCAACCACAAGCCTGCTGCGATCAAACCGTGGCTGGGCGACAGTGTCGGCTGGTATGAAGGCGATGCGCTGATGATCGAGACGCGCAACGTCTATCCCGAACAGCGCAAGGGCGGCGCCTTCCCGATGACCGACGACACCGTCGTCACCGAGCGCTTCACCCGCTATTCGCCGACGGAGATTTTCTACGAGTTCACCGTCGAAGATCCGGTTCTGTATTCACAGCCGTGGAAAGCCGAACTCAGCTTCCACACGACGGACAAGCGGCAGTACGAATACGCCTGCCACGAAGGCAACTACGCCATGCCCGGCATCCTGGCAGGCGCGCGCCTGGCGGAAGCCGAAAGCCGCGGCAAGTAGACGGGCTAATCGAAGAGGGCGAGGTCGATGGCCTCGCCCATCGCCCGATAGCCGGCGTCGTTGGGATGCAGCCAGTCGCCGACATGCCAGTCCGGCCGTAGCCGTGCTGGGTCGGCTGGATCGCGCATCACTTCATCGAGGTCGATTACCGCATCGAATGCGCCGCTTGTGCGCATCCATTCATTGACCTCGCCGCGCACCGCATCGCCGGCTTCGGTGTAGTAGGCGGCGTACTTGTACGGCAGGATCGTCGCGCCGATGACCTTGATGCCCTCATCGTGGGCGCGGGCGATCACCTGCTTGTAGCCGTTGATCAGCTCTGCTGCGCTGGGGCCTTCGCCGCGTCCCATGCCGACATCGTTGACGCCTTCGAGCATGATGATCCATTCCGCGCCGGGGATCGCCAGCACATCCCGATTGAACCGGGCGAGGGCGGGCTCGCCGAAGATCTCCAGCCCATAGCCGAGAATGCGGTTGCCGGAGATGGCGGCGTTGACCACGCCGACGCCGGTATTGTCGTCGAGCCGTTCGCGCAGAACGTCCGGCCAGCGCGCATTGCCGTCGACGGTCGAGCCGTAGCCATCGGTAATGGAATCGCCGAAGGCCACGATGATGCGCGGCGGCGTGGCGCTGTAGACCTCAACTCCGGAAAGGAAGGCGCGGTTTGTGAACGTGTCGGTTGCGGCAAACGGCGTCGTCGTGAAATCGCCTTCGGCGGATACTTCGGTGTTGGCGACGCCCAGCGGATGGCAGGTGCACATGCCGGTGGGCTCTGGGAAGTAGAGTCGAATGGAAATGTCTGATCCGGAAGCGACGGCGACGGCGACCGGATCGCTGAGCATCGGCGCGCCGCGCGGGATCGAAACCGAGCCGGCGCCATTGAATGTAACGACGATCGGATCACTCTGAGTCCCGTCCGGATTGATCAGCGCAATGCTGGCGGCGCCAACGCGGAGCGCTTCGTTTCCATAAGTGTTGTCGAGGCGCAGGCGGATCCTTTCCCCGTCGGCGCCCATGCGCACGACCTGGCGAATGGTCTGGTTGTCGAAGTCACGGGCGTTCTCGCTCGGCGGCGCCGGCGCGGCAGACCAGGCGCCAACCCAGCCGCCTTTGGCCGTTTTTGTGGGGGCCTCCACAGTCGTTGCAACGGGCGGCGGCGTCGCCGCGCACGCGCCAATGGCCAGAATGCATACCGCCGCCGCCAGTTTTTTCATGTTTTGCTTCCTCCGCTTGGAAGCAGACTATCGCGAGAGATGTGGCTAGACCACCTCGTCCCAGCGGCGGCTGAGGCGACCGGCGGCGTTGACGATGCCGACCATCGAATAGGTTTGTGGGAAGTTGCCCCAGAGCTCGCCGGTTGCGCAGTCGATGTCTTCCGACAACAGGCCAAGGCGCGTGCGGCGGGCGAGGACTTCCTCGAACATGGCGCACGCCTCCTCCCTGCGCCCGATACGGGCGAGGGCGTCGATGTGCCAGAACGTACAAGCGGTGAAGGCTGTCTGGGGTTTTCCGAAATCGTCCTCGGTGCGGTAGCGGAAGACGTGCGCGCCGTCGCGCAGTTCGCGATCGATCGTCTCGACGGTGGCGACGAACCTCGGGTCCATCGGATCAATGAAGTCGATTTCGGCCATCAACAGAACCGAGGCGTCGAGTGCGTCATCGCCGAACGCGCCAGTGAAAGCCTGCCGCTCCTCGTTCCACGCTTCCTTTAGGATCGTCTCGCGGATTTCCTCCGCGCGCTTCGCCCAGACTTTGGCGCGCTCGTCGCGCCCGATGACGCGCGCGATACGTTCCAGCCGGTCGCACGCCGCCCAGCAGAGAATGGCCGATGAAGTATGGACCTGCGCGCGGCCGCGATACTCCCAGATGCCGGCGTCCGGGGTGTTATAGACCTCATATGCACGCTGGCCGACGACCTCGAAGTGTTCAAATTCGAGTTCGCCCGCGCGTGCGTGAAGCCGGTCATCGAAGAACGCCTGCGCGGCGCCAAGAACAACGTGGCCGTAGACGTCGTGCTGGACGTGCTCTGCTGCCTGGTTGCCGAAACGCACCGGCCCGTGGCCGCGATAGCCGGGCAGGTCGTTGGCGATTTCTTCGTTGAGGTCGGTTTCGAGCGCGATGCCATAGACGGGCTGGATGTGACCGCCATTGGTCTGCGCCACGATGCTGCGCAGGTAACTGAGATATCGTTCCAGCGTGCCGACTGCCGACAGGCGATTGAGGGCGGTTACCGTGAAATAGGCGTCGCGCAGCCAGCAGAAGCGATAGTCCCAGTTTCGTTCTGAACCTGCGTGTTCGGGAACGCTGCTCGTGAGTGCGGCGACGATGCCCCCGGTTTCTTCGTAGACGCAGAGTTTCAGCGTGATCGCCGCGCGAATGACGGCGTCCTGCCAGTCTGGCGGGGTCGCGAGGCGCCTGGCCCAGTCCCGCCACTGGCTGCGCGTACGCTCAAGCCAGTCATGCGACATGACAGAGACATTGTCCGACAGCGGCTCATCGGGGCCAAGGATGAAATTGATCTCGCGGTCGAGGACGAATTCGCGCTCGTCCATGACATAGGATACCGGAGCATCGGTGGTGACGCGGAACCCGCACTGCGGATCCTTGAAGCGGACATGCGAGACGCCGCGCACCATCGGGATCATCGATGCGCCGCGTTCGGCGGCTGCCGCGAGCGCGATCGATATGGTCGGCATCCCGCGCAGAGGTGTGATGGTGCGGACAATGGAGGTAGGCCGGAAGATGCGGCCTTTGTCGACAAAGCGCGGCGCGAAATCGGTAACGCGGATTGCGGAACCGTCTTCAGCTTCCAGGATGGTTTCGAGGATCGCGGTGTTGCGGACATAGGATTGGGTCGAGTTGGCATGGCCGCGCAGGTTTACGGCGAACACGCCCTTACCGCCGAGCAGCCCGTCGAAAACCGGCTGGCCGTCGAAGCGGGGCAGGCACAGCCACGTGTAGCGCGCATTTTCATCGATCAGTCCGGCGATCGTGCCATTTCCGACGATGCCTTGTTCGAGTGTGCTCACGTGCCAGCCTCCAACCAGTTCCAGACGGCGTTGGTGTCGGCGAGACGCCAGTTGGCGGCGCTGTCGCCCGGACCGACCTTGACGCCAAATCCTTCAAGTTCAATCGCGGCGAGGATTGCGTCCTCGTCCGTCCGGTCATCGCCGATCAGTATGGGCGTGCGGCCTGCAAATGGCGCAGATTGCATCGCGGTCTTCAATGCCAGCCCCTTGTTCGCGCTGGATGGTTTGGCCTCGAACACCATCTTCCCCGCCTGAATGCGGTAATCGGGAAACTCCACCACCGCAGCGTCGAGTTGGGCATGCAAGTGATCGCCCACATCGGGATTGGCGCGATAGTGAACCGCCAGCACGCGGCCTTTGGATTCGACCCACACATCCTGCAACCCGTCAGCGATCTTGCCGATAACCGCAGTCAGCGTCTCAGGAGCTTCGCCCGGTGTGCGAACCGGCAGCGCGCCGGGCGGCGACACATCGAGGCCGTGACCGCCGATGCGGGTAAGGTCGCTGGGAATGCGCAGGCCAAGATCCTGGATGTCGCGGCCGCTGATGATGGCCAGCGCATGGTCCATCTGTTCAGCGATCCGCCGTAAGGTCGCGGTCTGCGACTGCGAGATGAAGACCATCGCAGGATCGTCCTGAAGCGGCGCAAGGGTCCCGTCGAAATCCAGGAACAGCGCGTGTTCGGATACGCTTAAGGGCGGCGGTGCTTGCAAGAGGGCTCCTCGTTGAGAACTCTGTCGGGCCTGTTTCGCCTAGCTGCGCGAGCTTGACAAATCCTCAAGGTAGGTCGTGCGCCACCAGGCGATATCGTGTTGTTCGATCACCTCCTTGAGGCTGCGCCAGCGATCCATCCGCTCTTCAAGCGGCATGGTCAGCGCGGTGTGCAGTGCTTCGGCGACACGCTGCGTGTCGAACGGATTGACGATGATGGCGTCGTGCAATTGTTCGGCGGCGCCCGCGAATTCCGACAGGATCAGCACGCCGGGGTCCATCGCGTTCTGGGCCATCACGAATTCCTTCGCGACAAGATTCATGCCGTCACGCAGCGGCGTGACGAGACCGGCGCGGGCGATACGGAAAAGGCCGGCGAGTTCGTCGCGCTGGTAGGCGCGCGCAAGATAACGAAGCGGGATCCAGTCGAGGTCGCCGTGATCGCCGTTCACGCGCCCGGCCAGCCGGTCGAGTTCCTCGCGCAATTCCTTGTATTCCTCAACCATGCTGCGGGAGGGCGGGGCGATCTGGGTGACGGATACCTTTCCCCGCATTTCCGGGTAGTTGTCGAAGAATTCTCCGACGGCGGCGAACCGCTCGGGCAGGCCCTTCGAGTAGTCCATCCGATCGACGCCGATGACGAGCTGGCGTTCGTGCAGGATCGAGCCGATCTGGGCGCCGGCTGCGCGGGCCGCCTCGCTGACGCTCGCCTGGGTGAAGGCCTGCGGATCGATGCCGATCGGGTAAGCGCGGACCAGTGTTTTCGTATCGAACGCGCTGACCACGCCGTCACCTTCTTCGACGCCGTTGCAGTATTCGACCAGATAGCGAACGAAGTTCGACCGGTCGCGCTCGGACTGGAAGCCGACGACGGAATGGGCGCAAAGCGCGGCGGCGACCTCGCGGTGTTCGGGAAGGATGGTAAAGACTTCCGGCGGTGGGAAGGGGATGTGCAGGAAGAAACCGGCGCGCCCGTTCCACCCCAGTTCGCGCAGGGTCTTCATCAGAAGCAGGAAATGATAATCGTGCACCCAGACGAGGTCGTCGTCGGCGATGTGTTCGAGAATCATTTCGGCCATGCGGCGGTTGACGCCCGCATAGGTGGCGAAGGCGTCGTGATCGAAGCTGGCGAGGTCTGTCCGGTAGTGGAAGAGGGGCCACAGCGTGCGGTTGGCGTAGGCGTGATAATAGCCGTTGTGCTCTTCAGCCGTCAGATCGGTGAGAATGAATTCGACGCCGTCGTCGGTGAAGACCTGCGTGTCGGGATCCTCATCCTCGGTGATTTCGCCGCTCCAGCCGGCCCATGCCCCGCCAGTGGCGCTGAGCGCTTCCCACAGCGCAATCGCCAGTCCGCCGGCCCGGGCGTTGGGGTCGGCGGCCGTGCGGTTGGAAATGGCGATCAGGCGACTCATGCGACTCCTTTGGCAGGAGAACCTATGGGCGCCGCAACGGTTCCAATCAACCGTATGGACCGTCGCTTGACCCTGAAGCGCGCAATCGCCTGCGAGCGCCTAGTTCTTGCCGGCGATGTGCTCGTCGATCGTGCGCCGCGCGATGACCATGGCCTGCACCTCGCCTGCGCCCTCGAAGATGTTGAGGATGCGTGCGTCACACAGTACGCGGCTGATCGGGTATTCCAGCGCGAATCCATTGCCGCCGTGGATCTGCAGCGCGTTGTCCGCTGCTGACCACGCGACGCGCGCGCCGAGCATCTTGGCGAGGCCGGCCTCAAGGTCGCAACGCTTGCCGTCGTCTTTCTGGCGGGCGGAGAAATAGGTGAGCTGACGCACGCCGACGAGTTCGGCGGCCATCATCACGATCTTGTCCGACACCCGCGGGAAGCCGTAGATCGCCTGGCCGAACTGCGAGCGCTCGAGCGCATAGCGCAGGCCCAGTTCCATGGCGCACTGGGCGACGCCGATGGCGCGCGCCGCAGTCTGGATGCGGGCGCCTTCGAAGGTCGCCATCAGGTGCTTGAAGCCCATGCCTTCGACTTCGCCGAGCAGGTTTTCGGCGGGAACCTCGAAACCGTCGAAGCCGATCTCGTATTCCTTCATGCCGCGATAGCCGAGCACTTCAATCTCGCCGCCGGTCATGCCTTCGGCGGGAAAGGGGTTGTCGTCCGTGCCGCGCGGTTTTTCGCAGATGAACATCGAGAGGCCGCGGAAATCATTGGTGTCGGGCACCGAGCGCGTCAGCACGGTCATCAGGTCGGTGCGCGCGGCGTGGGTGATCCACGTCTTGTTGCCGGTGATCGTCCACTTGTCGCCGTCCCTGACGGCGCGCGTGCGCAGGCTGCCAAGGTCGGAGCCGGTGTTGGGTTCGGTGAAGACGGCGGTGGGCAGAATTTCGCCGGACGCGATGCCGGGAAGGTACTTCTTCTGCTGCGCCTCGGTGCCGCCGTTGAGCAGGAGCTCGGCGGCGATTTCCGAGCGCGTACCGAGCGAGCCGACGCCGATATAGGCGCGAGAGAGTTCCTCGGACACGACGCACATCGATGTCTTGCCCATCCCGAGGCCGCCGAATTCTTCAGGGATGGTCAGGCCGAACACGCCAAGTTCGCCCATCTGGGCGACGACATCGTCGGGGATCAGTTCGTCCTTGAGATGCCATTCATGCGCGAATGGCACGACCTTCTCGTCCCCGAACTTGCGGAACTGGTCGCGGATCATCTCGTAAGTCTCGTCGAGACCGGTGTTTTCGAATGTCGCCTTGCCCTGAGCGTGACGGATCAGTTCGGCGGCCGTGCGGCGAGCGGTCGGCGTATTGCCCGATGCGACCAGCAACTCGATCGCCGGCGTTTGCAGGCGTTCCAGAGTCGCGGGCGTCGCGCCCATGTCGAGCGGGCGGACAATTTCCGACTGCCACATCGGCAGGCCGCCGATCAGTTGCGCGAGGTATTCGCCAAACAGGATCTGGCTGAGCAATTGCTCCATTTCGCCGAACTTGCCGTCGGCGTGCAGGCGATCCGCCCAGTGAACCGTCTCCTTGAGCGTTTCAACATAGGTCAACACCCAGGCGAGGCCGTGGGTGGAACGCTGCTCGATATCGATCAGTCGGCGGTCGACCTTGCCTGCCGGTGCAACGCGCTCGGCAACGATCTTGCGCAGATCGCGGAAATAGCTCTCGGCGTCGCTGGCCGCCTGCTCCAGGGTAGGCAGCAGGTCGTTGAGGACCCCGTTTGAGGCGACAGCGCCAGTAGTATCGACCATGTGTGTGCGTCTCCAGATTCGCAAAAATGTACTAGGCTGGGCTTCCCCCAGCGTCAAAGGTGGAATCGATTGATCCATAGGGCGGGCAGGGTCGCGAATTCGTGCCTTGTTTCGTCAGTCTGATGCCTGCACAAATCATGCGAACAATCGAAATGACAAAAAGCCGCCGCCAAGAGCGCTTGTTGTCGGGAGGAGGAACCATGATCGGCAGACGCGCGAACCTCAGAACCGGAATTGGCGCCGCCCTGGTCGCTCTGGCCCTGGGCGGTACAACGGCGGTTGCACAGGAAGCCGGTTTCGATGCGCCGCGCACGACCTGGGGCGCGCCTGACCTGCAGGGTTTCTGGACCAATTCCTCGATCACCAAGATGGAGCGCAATGCGGCTTTCTCCGAACTCGTCCTGACGCCTGAACAGGCGGCGCAGATGGAAAGCGCCGACTACTACAACAATCGTACGCGCGAAGACGCCAAGCAGATTGATGTTGCGAAGGCGGAATTGCTCGACGGAACCGATCTCCTGTCCGGCGGCGGCTACAACGCCTTCTGGGTGGATCCGGGGACCAGGGTCGCAGTGGTGAAGGGCGAATTGCGCTCGTCGTGGATCGTCGAGCCCGCCGACGGTCTGATCCCGCGAATTGGGCGGGACCGCGAGGCGGAGCAGCGCGCGCGCCGCGAGCGTGCGAAAGCCGCCGAACTCGGCGGAAGCGGTACGGCGATCGGGCCGGGCGGCGTCAACCGCCAGGCCGGCGGTGGGTACGGCAGCTATGACGGCCCGGAGACGCGACCGATTGGCGAGCGTTGCCTGATCGGTTTCGGCAATACCGGCGGGCCGCTGATGAACAACGTGCTCTACAACAACGTCAAACAGATCGTGCAGACGCCGGACCACGTGATGATTCTGGTCGAGATGGCGCATGATGCGCGCATCATTCCGCTGACCAAGGACCGCAAGCGCCCTGAAGTGATCGAGCAATGGCTTGGCGATTCCATTGGCTGGTTCGAAGGCGACACGCTGGTTGTCGAAACGCGGAATATCAATCCGATCCAGCGGGGATACATTTCCGACGAAGGCTATGTGATCGAGAAGTTCTCACGGTGGAACGAGGACCAGATCCTTTACGAGTTCGAGGTTGTCGACCCCACACGCTACACCCAGCCCTGGAAAGGCGAGATGGCCTGGAACCGCTCGATCGAGCCGGTGCATGAGTACGCTTGCCACGAGGGCAATTATTCGTTCGCCGGAATTCTGGCAGGCGCGCGCGAGCTGGAGCGGCAGGGACGTCTGGTGCCGATCAATACGGACGAGGAAGGCTGAGCCCGCGCACGACCGATCGACGCAGTCGTCGTCTAATCTGCTACATCAAGAGAGCAGGCGTTTGGCCTGCGCGATGTGTTCTGCTGAGGAATGAACATGGCTTCCAGGCATTTCGTGAGCGGTTTGCACGCGATCATTGCGCTTGCATTTGCAGGGTGTGCGACATCGCCTGAGCCGCAAGGTGAGGCGCAAGATAGTGCGTCGGTTTCAGCCGCGGCGGAAACAGCGCCAGCTGCTGCAGACACCCCGCCGCCGCTGGTCGCGCGCCTGGCCAACGTGGATTCGCGGCAGGGGCTTTCGGTCGTCCGCGTCAATGACGCGATCCGCTATGTCGAAGGCGTCAATGTCGCCAGCAACACATATGTGGTCGACACGCCGGACGGGCAGGTGATCGTCGATACGTCACGACCACCCGCGTCGGCCGTGCACAAGCGGCTGCTCGAGGCGGATGGCGTGGATAATGTGAAATACGTGATCGTCACCCACGCGCATGGCGATCACAATGGCGGCGTGCCGCTGTGGCGCGCTGGCGGCGCGCAGGTGATTGCGCAGGAGAACTACAACGAGTTCCTCGACTATTCGAACATGCTGGCCGGGTTTTTCGGGCGGCGGACGGCGGCGCAGTTCCAGTTTGTCGATGTAGCGGGCGGCGGCGCCTCGCTGGCGGGGCGGCAGGGACCGATCGACGATTCAGCCATTCGCCCGGACATCACGTTCGACAAGGAGATGAGCCTCGATGTCGGCGGCATGCAGTTCGAACTGTTGCATACGCCCGGCGAGACGCCGGATCACCTGACCGTGTGGGTCCCTGAACTGAAGGCCGTGTTCGTGGGCGACAATCTCTATGAGTCCTTTCCCAACATGTACACGCTGCGCGGCACGCGTCCGCGCTGGCCGCTGGAATACATCGCCGCGATCGATCGTGCGCTGGCGTTGGAGCCGGAGGTCGTATTGCCGAGTCACGGTTTGCCGATCGTCGGCAAGGAGGCTTCGCGCGAGCGGTTGACGCGTTATCGCGACGCCATCGCCTATGTGCATGATGCGGTTGTAGCCGGCATGAATGCGGGAAAGAGCGTCGAGACGTTGATGGCGGAGATCAGCCTGCCGCCGGAACTCGATATCGGCGAGGGCTACGGCAAGATCTCGTGGTCGGTGCGCGGTATCTACGAGAGCTATGCCGGTTGGTTCGGTGGCGATCCTGCGGAGATGTTCACGGCCGGGCCGGCAGGCGTATCAGACGATCTGGTTGCGCTTGCAGGCGGCGGCGCAGCAATAGCCGGTCGCGCGCGCGAGATGCTGGATGCTGGCGATGCGGAAGGTGCGTTGCAGCTGACGTCAACAGGGCTTGAAGGCGCGCCGGGCGACAAGGATCTGCTGCAGGTGCGCATTGACGTGCTTGAGACGCTGATCGCGGAGTCGAGAAACCGGAATGAAGTCGGCTGGTTGCAGCACGGAGTGACTGTAGCGCGCGGGCAGCTCGAGAACGGTTCGTAAAGCTGGACGAGCCCTGGCTCGCCAATCAGGTTCACGAACTACCGATGCGCTAGCGAGCGGCGACGCGCCGGCCAAGTGAGGCCGCCCATGCGCCGATCTGGCGGACGCGATCGGTTGCGACCGCTTCGAGCCGGGCAAGGACAGTGCGGACCAGCGGTCGCGCCGCTGGCTCCCAGATCAGGGCGGAGACAGCCGACAGCGCGAGAATGACCAGAAGCGCAATCAGGAACGGTATGGCGAACCCGCCGATGCCGAGCTGAGCCTGGCTCCAGTGAATGACGGCGTAACCGATGAATTGGTGCAGGAGGTAGAGCGGGAATGACATCGCCCCGAGCCGTGTCGCCCATTTCGTGAAACGCGGACGCTGGCCCGTGAAACGGAAATTTGCGCAGGCGTAGAGCATGAACCAGCCGGCCGGCGCGAGGATCCAGGCGGTGACGTCGAATGCCGGAACATGCTTCCACGCGTCCGTTATCGTTTCCGCTTCCGCGATCATCTGGAGTGAGGTGAGCGCGAGTGAGAAGGGCAGCAACAGCCAAGCGATCCCGGCGCCGGATTTCCGCTGACAGATCACATAGGCGAGCATGCCGGCGGCGAAGCAGCCCGAATAATGATCGAGACTGAGCGTCTCGAGGAAGTTCTCGCCGGGCGTCGCCTGCGCAAGGAAACCAATCGCGATCCAGCCCCCCGAAAGGATCAGCGCGCGTCGCGATACATCGGTGAAGAGAAGAAGCAGGAAGACAATCAGATAGTATCTGAGTTCGACAGTGAGCGACCAGTAGGACCAGTCGACATACTGTGCAGTAGGATCGGCAAGCGGGAGCAAGAAGACGGAGTCTGTCCAGCTTGCAAAGGTCGGCGCGTAGCCATGTCCAGCGGCGGCGCCGTAATTGAGCAGACTGACCAAGCCAAGCGTGAGAGTTGCGCACAGTGCGGTTGACGGCCACAGCCGGACGATGCGCGCAGAGAGGAAACCCATCGGCGTGCGGTTTCTCGTCGAGAACACGATCACGAAACCGCTGATCATGAAGAATGCATGCACGGCGTAGCGCGCGATCGCCGACCATGCTGAGAGGTGTTCCTGGTGGACGGCTACGACCATGCCGCCGTTCGGGCCGGAATAGCCGAGATGGTAGAACATCACGGCGGCGGCCAGGACAAATCGCAGCACGTCGAGCGCCGGCATTCGTTCGCCTACAAGGGCGCCAGTCGGTGTATCTGGCGCTGTAGCGCTCATCCTAGAGCCCCATCTCGGCCCTGAATTTCCGACGCAGGAGATCGATTGGCGCCAGTCCGTCATCGGCCTTGAAGTGCCAGAACGTCCAGCCGTTGCACGAGGGTGCGTTCTGGACGTAGGCGCCCATGCGATGGATTGAGCCCTGATGATCTCCGTTGGCCAGCGATCCGTCTGCGCGAACGCGGGCGACATGACGTTTCTTGGGGCAGTAGAGGCGGTCGCCGGGACGCAAAAGGCCGTGCTCGACCAGCGCGCCGAAAGGCACGCGCGGCTCGGCCTTCTTGCCGGTCATCACCTGCAGGTCCTCGCCGTTGGCCTGACGGACCTTGTCGATGCGGTGCTGGGCGAAGGCGGCGTATTCCTCGTCGCGCTCCAGACCGATGAAGTGGCGGCCGAGCAATTTCGCAACGGCGCCGGTCGTGCCGGTGCCGAAGAAGGGATCAAGCACGACATCGCCTGGCTGGGTGGTGGCGATCATTACCCGGTGGAGCAGGGCTTCAGGCTTCTGGGTCGGGTGCGCCTTGCGGCCGTCCTCGTCCTTGAGACGCTCGCCGCCTGAGCAGATCGGGAACGTCCACCAGTCCGAACGCATCTGCACGTCTTCATTGGCGGTTTTGAGGGCGTCGTAGTTGAAGGTGTATTTCGCGTCTCTAGAGCGCGAGGCCCAGATCAGGGTCTCGTGCGCGTTGGTCAGGCGCGTGCCCTTGAAGTTCGGCATCGGGTTGGACTTGTTCCAGACCACGTCGTTGAGGATCCAGTAGCCGAGGTCCTGAACGGCTGCGCCGACGCGGAAGATGTTGTGGTAGCTGCCGATGACCCACAGGGCGCCGTTGGGCTTGAGCACGCGGCGGGCGGCGGCGAGCCATTCGCGCGTGAACTCGTCATAAGCGGCGAAGCTGTCGAACTGGTCCCAGTCATTGTCGACCGCGTCGACCTGGGAATTGTCGGGGCGGTGAAGATCGCCGCCAAGCTGAAGATTGTAGGGTGGATCGGCGAAAATCAGGTCCACAGACGCCGCAGGCAGGCTGTTCATGGACTCAATGCAGTCGCCAATGAGGATCTGGTCCAGCGGCGGTTTGCCGGCTGTTGCACAGGGTTTCTGGGCCGTTTTGCGCCTTTTCGCGGCGGTCTTGCCCGTGTCGATCGTTTTGATCGCCATACTCAGGTCTCACTCAACACACGCAGGCCTAGGGCCCTGAAAGAACCCGGAGATTCGCTGCTTCGCCTAAAGGCGCGGTTAAGGAGACCGTTAATGAGCCAGTTAATTCTGTGCCGCTCTCAACCCGTCGCTTGCGTCCCCGAATAAGGATAACTGAACGCCTGGCAGCCTGGCGGCGACCGGCCGGTGGAACAGATCGCAGCGCAGCTCAGGGCGCTCACGGTTGAGGCCCAGCCGTTTGACGGCGGCCTTGAAGCGGTCGGCGATCATCGTCGCATAGGGGCCATCGCCGCGTTGGCGGTGGCCGAATTGCGAATTGTAGGCTTTCCCGCCGTGCATGCCGCGAACAAGGTTCATCACCCGTGCGGCCCGGTCCGGATAGTGCGCTTCCAGCCATTCCTCGAACAGGGCTTCGATCTCCAGCGGAAGCCGCAGCATCACGTAGGCGGCGTGGCCAGCGCCCGCATTCTGGGCGGATTCCAGCATTTTCTCGATCTCGTCGTCATTCAGGCCGGGCACGATCGGCGCTGTCAGCACGTTGACCGGAACGCCCATCGTCGCGAGCTGCTGGATCGCCTGCAGACGGCGATAAGGCGCAGATGCGCGCGGCTCCATCGTCCGCGCCAGCGACTTGTCCAGCGTGGTCAGCGAGATCGTGGCTGAAACCAGCCCCCGCTCGGCCATTGAGGCCAGGATATCCAGATCGCGCAGGATCATCGCCGACTTGGTGACCAGCGAGACTGGGTGGTTGTGGGCGTCGAGCACTTCCAGGATCGAGCGGGTGACCTTCAATTCGCGCTCAAGCGGCTGGTAGATATCGGTGTCGCCCGCCAGCACGATCGGCGCGACCTGATAGTTTTTCTTGGCGAGATCCCGCTTCAGGGCCTCATCCAATCCTGGTTTCACGAAGATCTTGGTCTCAAAATCGAGGCCTGCGGACAGCCCGCGATAGGCGTGGTTGGGCCGCGCATAACAATAGATGCAGCCATGCTCGCAGCCCTTGTAGGGGTTGATCGTGCGGTCGAAATGCAGATCCGGCGACGAATTGTAGGTGATCGCGGTCTTGGGCCGCTCCGGAATGGTCTGCGTGCGCAGCGCCGGAACCTGCAGGTCATCATTGGTCCAGCCGTCGTCGAATGGCTCCACATGGGCGCGCTCATAGCGGCTTGAGGCGTTGGACCGGGCGCCGCGACCGCGCGCACGGGCGGTCATCCGCGACCAGTTGGCCGACCTAGTCCTGCTTCTCCAGTCCGGTTGCTCAGGCATCGATCTCACCGAGTTGTACACAGCTCGACGAACGCTAGCACAAAAAAGGAACAAACAAAGTACATTTAGCGGTTGCTTCTCCGCAAATGTCAGTTCAGATGAGGAGCCTCCCGGGGCGCTCGGACCTGCGGTCTCCGCCTTTTCGCTGGTCCGGGCACGTTGCGGCGGGTTGGAAACGCCGCCATCCCGCCGCACTTTTTTGCCTCAAGCCGATCCTCGAGGGTGATCGGCAGCGCTCTGGGTTTGGGGTATGGTGGTCGGACAATAAGGCCAAATAGGGGGGAGACATGCGATTGGCGTTACTAGGTCTGGCTGCATGCTTGCTGAGCGGCGCGCCGACGGAAGCACAGACGCCGAAGACCTATCAGGAGATGAAGGATCAGGTGGTCGTGCAGCGCTTTCAGGACGGGCGCGTCCTGGCGAGTTCTGCTGCATTCGCCGTGGAAGAAACCTCGTCGCGATATCTCAACGGCGGCAAGGGCGGCACATCCGTTTCAGTCCTGATCGAAGCCTGGCCCGATAGGCCGGTCGCGATCTCATTTTCGGCGACAAGGATTACGTCGCTGTTTGAAAGGGAAATCAGCGGACGCGATGGCGCTCCTGACCCCGAGGAGATGATGGAGGCCCATATCGGCCCGCCATGGACAGATTCGACTGCCCGTAAGGTCGAGAACGCCATAGAGTGCGGCGCCAGCACCACGTGGTGTCTGTGGACCGTTACCTACATGATCGACGTGCCGCAGGATCTGGTGTTCGACATTGTCGCGGATGACGACCGGAAAAAACTCGGGATGTCGGTCGGCAAGTTTGCGCGGGTCAATTGGCAGCTCCCTCGCGAGCATCTCATCGCCACGCTGGATGCGATTGGCCTGCTGCACGCTTTTCGCCCGGCAGATGCCGGTTAGACCGCCGCCACCCTAGAGCGCCTTGTCGCGCTTGACGCCCAGCTCGTCGCACAGTTTGGCCAGCGTGCGCATGTCCGCCCACGCCTTGGCCTTGTCGGCGGATCTGCGCAGCAGATAGGCGGGGTGGAGAAGGGGAATGCAGGGAATCGGGGCAGGTAAGCCTTCGTGGATGTAGGACATCTTACGCCCACGCAGCCGCATGATCCCGTCCGACACGCCAAGCAGCGAGTGAGCGGAGAAGCGGCCTGAAGCCAGGATCACCTTCGGCGCCTTCAACTCGATCATGCGCCGAACGAAGGGCGCGCAAATGGCCAGTTCTTCCGGGTCGGGGTCGCGATTTCCCGGCGGACGCCAGTAGACGAGGTTCGAGATCAACAGGTTGGAGGTCCGGCTGACCCCGATTGCGGCCAGGATCCGATCCTGCAGCTTGCCCGAGCGCCCCACGAAAGGGAGGCCCTTTGCGTCCTCTTCGCCGCCCGGTCCCTCGCCGATCAGCATGATTTCGCCATCCAGCGCGCCGTCATAGACCACCGTATTGCGCGCTGCGCGGCGCAATTCGCAGCCGTCAAACCCCTCTATGGCGGCTTTCAGCGCAGGCAGGCTGTTGGCGGCAGCGGCGAGCTGACGGGCTTCGGCGATGGGATTGCGGCCCCGCAGGCGCGGGGGCGGGTTGGCGGGGCCTCGCGACCGTGCCTGGGCCTTGGGCGCAGCGGGCTGGCGGCCGAACTGGCTCAGCGCCTGCGCCTCACGGGCGTCGATCATGCCCGTATCCAGCCAGAAACCGACCAGCGATTCGAGCGCCTCGGGGTTCTGCGGGTGCGTCATGACGTTCCGGAGATCAACTTGTTGCAAACCCTTGCTGTGCGCTAAGTATCAAAGAAAGCAGGAAAAAGCCGGGTTCCGGCGCTGGAGAGCGAGATTATGGCATCAGAGGCCGTCGAACGGGAGTCCATGGACTTCGACGTGGTGATCGTCGGGGCCGGACCGGCAGGGCTGTCAGCCGCCATTCGCCTGAAACAACTGGCCGCTGACGCCGGCAAGGAAATCTCCGTCGTTGTCCTGGAGAAGGGATCGGAAGTCGGGGCGCACATCCTGTCGGGCGCCGTGCTGGATCCGCGCGCGATGGATGAGCTGTTCCCGGACTGGAAGGCCAGGGGCGCGCCGCTGGAAACCGAAGTGACCTCTGACAAGTTCATGGTGCTGGGCAAGGAAGGCGCAGTCTCGCTGCCGTCCTTCCCGCTGCCGCCGATGCTGAAGAACCACGGCATGTATATCGGCTCGCTGGGCAACGTGTGCCGCTGGCTGGCCGAGCAGGCCGAGGCGATGGGCGTGGATGTCTATCCGGGCTTTGCGTGTTCGGATCTGACCTATCGCGAGGACGGCTCGGTGAAGGGCGTCATCGCCGGCGTGATGGGCGTCAAGCGCGATGGCGAGAAGGGACCGAACTTCGAAGCCGGGATGGAGCTGAACGGGAAGTACGTGCTGATCGCTGAAGGCGTGCGCGGTTCGCTGGCGAAGCGGATCATCGGCGAGTTCAAGCTCGACAAGGGCAAGCAGCCGCAGAAGTACGGCATCGGCATCAAGGAGCTCTGGCAGATCAAGCCGGAAAACTTCAAGCCCGGCTTCGTTCAGCACACCTTTGGCTGGCCGCTCGACAACAAGACCGGTGGCGGCACGTTCCTCTACCATTTCGGCGACAACTTCGTCTCGATCGGTTTGGTTGTGCACCTCAACTACAAGAACCCGTACCTCTCTCCCTACGAAGAGTTCCAGCGTTTCAAGCATCACCCGGAAGTTTCGAAGTATCTCGAGGGCGGAACGCGGGTCGCCTATGGCGCGCGCGCGATCACCGAGGGCGGATGGCAGTCGATCCCGCGCCTGGTGTTCCCAGGCGGCGCCTTGATCGGCTGTTCGGCCGGGTTCGTAAACCTGCCGCGCATCAAGGGCAGCCACAATGCGATGAAGACCGGCATGCTGGCCGCGGAGGCCGCGTTCGAGGCGGTGACGGCGGGGCGTCAGGGCGATGAGCTTGAGGCCTATCCTGAAGCCTTCGCCAAGAGTTGGGTCGCCAAGGAACTCAAGGCGGTGCGTAACGCCAAGCCGCTGTGGTCGAAATTCGGCACGCTGATCGGGATCGGGCTCACCGGGTTCGACTTGTGGTGCAATACGCTGTTTGGCGGCTTCTCGTTTTTCGGCACGATGAAGCACGGCAAGACCGACGCCAATTCGCTGGAGCCGGCGTCGAAACACAAAAAGATAGATTATCCGAAACCGGATGGCGTTCTGTCGTTTGATCGCCTTACCAGCGTCGCATTTTCCTTCACCAATCACGAGGAAGACCAGCCGATCCATTTGAAGGTCAAGGATGACGCCCTGCAGAAACAAAGCGAGCTCGGCGTCTTTGCGGGACCGTCCAACCGCTATTGCCCGGCTGGCGTCTATGAATGGGTGGACGGCGACGGCGGCGAGAAGATGTTCCAGATCAACTCGCAGAACTGCGTCCACTGCAAGACTTGCGACATCAAGGATCCGAACCAGAACATCAACTGGACCACGCCGGAAGGCGCGGGCGGTCCCAATTATCCCAACATGTAACGCATACGCCCGACCAACCGCTGGCGCACGCCACGGACCGACTGCGCGTACTGTGAAAGGCCGGAAATGAATCTGAAACTTGCGCTGCTCGCTCTTTCTACCTCCACGCTGGCGCTGGCTGCGGGATGCGCGCAGATGGGTGTTGGCGGGCAGGCCGGCTGCCGCACGGTGTTTGTCTTCATCCCTGGCGATGGCGATGGCAACGGGACCGTGGCGCCGGTCAGCCAGTGCGACGAGCTTCCGCGCGAGAATCTTGACGGACCGGCGCTGGTCGACCTCGGCGAACCCAGCAACCAGATCTCTGCAGCGGCGCGCGCGACCCGCGCCTCCAGCTCCGCCACATACAGCAACCCGAACGAGATGCTCGAAGCGGCGGACATGGCGGCGTTCATGACCCAGGTCCGCGAGAGCTATGTCGCCGACACCAATCGCGGCGCGTGGGGGTACCTGATCGTCGATGCGCTGGCGGCCGACGACATCGCGCTGGCGCAGGATGCGCTGGATCTGATGGAAGATACAGGGCAGCCGCGTTCGATGGGCGCTGATGTGCTCGAACCGTGGGTCAAGGCGTTCGCTGGACGCGCGGAATCTGCCAAGCGCGATATGGGCGAACTCGGCGGCGTGTTGAACCCGCCGACCCTGGTGGGCCACCTGGCGCTGCTGGACGAAGGCCTTGGCGACACCGACGGCGCACTGGAACGCTATGCCGTTATCTCCGAGACGTTCGCGCCGCCCGATCCGGAGGATGCTGGCACGCCGGCCTTCCTGTCGCGTGCGCTAGCGTTCAACGGTCAGCGCATGCTGGCGCTGCGCGAGGCAGAATTGCTGCGCGCGCTGAAACGCGATGGTGAGGCGGTTGCGTTGCTGGAACGCCTGCATGAGGCGACGCCGGATGACGCATTCGTTGAATCCCGTCTGGACCGCGCGCGCAGAAAGGATGAGCGTCCCGCCGTCCGCACCCTGAAACAGGCGATGGCGCAGGCGCTGGCCGATGAGGCGGCGGCGATCGAGGAGCGTCAGGCCCTGATGGGAATGATGGTCGCGCGCACGACCGACACGCCGTTCAACCATCTGACGTCGTCCATTCGTCAGAGCGCGCTGCTGCTCGATCCGGACAATGCTGTGACGCGGCTGGCGGAAGTTGGCGCACTCTACCAGGAAGGCTTCTTCGCTTCGGCGTTGCGACTGGCGCAGTTGGGCGATGTCAATCCGCTCGAACGCGCTGAGCTTTCGTCGGCAGCGGCGCTGGCGGCGTTGCAACTGAACGCGCCGGACGCCACGGCGGCTCTGGTGGACGAAGCCTTGCGTGTGGATGATGGTCCGGACGCGAAGCTGGCGGCGGCCAATGTGCTAGTCTCGGCGAATGTGACGGAGCGCGCCATCAGCCTTGTTGACGAGGCGATGCGCTCCGACCTGTCGAACAACGACCAGATCGCTGCGCTGCTCACCAAGGCGCAGGCGCACTTTCAGGCGGGACGGGTGGACGACGCTGTCGGACTCGCGCGCGAGGCGCTCGAGCTTGATGACGATGACGGCCCGCGCCAATTCCTTGCATCCATGCTGGTCGCTTCGTCCGAGCGGGCCGAAGGCATCGAGATCATGGAAAAGATGCTGAGCGAGTCGCCGGGCGATACCGGGATGATGAACAATCTCGGCTACGCCAAGATCGACAATCCGGTGGACGATGAAGAACTGGATGACGGCTTCAAGCTGCTCAAGCAGGCCAGCCGGATCACGCCTGATGAGCCCAACCTGCTCGATAGTATCGGGTGGGCCTACTACAAGTACGGTGATTTCCGCGAGGCGCAGCGCTACCTTGAAATGGCGCTGGAGGCGTACAAGCCGTTCAACAACTGGGAAATCCACGACCACATGGGCGACATTCACTGGCGCCTTGGTGATCCTGACGCGGCCAAGCAGAGCTGGGGCGCTGCGTTGAAGGCCTATCCGCCAGCGCACGAACGCGGGGCGATCGCTGACAAGTTCGGGAACGGCATGAGCGAGCCGCCGCCGCCGCAACGCGATACGCCGGAGGTTCCGCTGACCCGGGATCGCGGTGAAAGCAGCGAAATCTAGGCGATCGAGCGCCGGGCCGGGGTCCTTGTACGGAGCAATCCGGCTCCGCTGGACAGGCATGTTGTCGAGGGTGCGTCGGCAGGGTTAGGTATCGCTATGCGTGTCTCCTCTCGATTCCTCGGCGCATTGGCGTTGGGCGTGCTCTTCCCTGCATGCACAGCCTCGCCGGGCGGTGACTGGCCGTCTCAGGTTTTGCTGGGCACGACGCCGCTGGGCGATTCGTATGCGGATTTTCTCTCCGCCCGTTACGCCGGCATGGTCAACGAGCCTGAGGCAGCGTCGGTCTATTATGCGAACGCATGGGAGCGTTCGCCGGAAGACGCCGAGTTGCTGGACCGGGCTGCAGTCAGCCTGCTGTTGTCGGGAGACGCAGATACGGCGGCGCAGCTCGCCCGCTCGGCGGATACGGAAATTCTGGCGGATGCGCCGTTCGCCCTTTTGACGCTGGCCTCGACCGAGATCGGCGCGGGCCGCGAGAGACAGGCGCTGCGTTTGCTCGAGGCTACAGATCTCGGCGCGATGGAGGGCATTGCCCGCGTCCTGCGCGCTTGGGCGAAATCTGATCGCAGTCTTGAAGCGGGCCTGGGCGAATTGGAGGCCAGCACGGAAGAGGCGCATTTGCTGGCGCCTTATGATGACTGCCTGCGCGGAATGATGGCGGCGGCAGCGGGCGACACCGAACGGGCGCTGGAATACTTCAATGCCGGGTTTGCTGTTTGCAGCGACACGCCGCCTCTAGCTGCTGCGCACCTCTCGACGGTGGCGGTCGCCGAAGGACCGCAAAGCGCCAGGGACCTGCTGGCGCGCATGCCGATTGATACGCAGGACTCGCTGGCTGTCGGCGCGAACGCCCGGAAATTGATGCGTGGCGATGAAATCTCACCGGTCGAGATTTCTACGCGGGAAGGGGCGGCGATCGGTCTGTTCGTCGCGGCGAATGCTGTCGGCGCCGGGACAAGCGGCCAGCTGGGCGCCGTGTTCTTCCAGATGATGCGTGCGATCGATCCTGAATCGGATCTGGCGTTGGTGACGTTGTCGGAGTCGCACTACTCCCTTGATCGCTACGCCGCCGCGCGGGAATACGCGGACCAGGTCGACCGAGAGTCCGTCTATGCCTCGCGCGCATTGTGGCAGCGCGCACGCTCGATGATTGCCGACGAGCAAAAGGCCGAGGCGTTCGTGGCGCTTCGACAGCTCGCCAGCCAGAACCTCAACCGGGAACTCTCGTTGCGTGTCGGCGACGCATTCAGATTGCTCGAGGCGCCGCGGGAAGCCGAACAGATCTACACCCGGCTGATCGAGATCGATGCAGGCGCTGAACCAGACTGGCGGCCGCTGTTCGGACGCGCCGCGGCGTACACTGAACTGGAAAACTGGGAGGCTGCGGAAGCCGACCTGCTTGCGGCTTTGGAGATCGATCCTGATCAGCCGGAAATTCTCAACTTCCTCGGATATGGATGGATCAATCAGGGGCTCAACGTTGACGCCGGGTTTGACCTGATCCGCCGCGCCATCGCTCAACGTCCGCAGTCTGGCTATATCGTCGACAGTCTGGGTTGGGCTCATTACCGGCTGGGACAGTATGAAGACGCCGCGCGCGAGCTTGAACGCGCAGCGGAGCTGACGCCGGATGAAGCTGAAATCATTGACCACCTCGGCGACGCGTACTGGCGGACAGGGCGCCGGCTCGAGGCGGGCTTTGAGTGGAGAAGGGCGCTGACGCTGAATCCGGGAGAGGAACTTGCCGACCGGATTCGGGAAAAGCTTGATGGCGGCCTGCCAGACGATGTAGCGGGGGGAATGGCGGAAGCAACACCTGCGCACCGATGAACAATCTGACCGGACAGAACCTTGCGACTGCCTGGGCGCCTGCGAAGGTCAATCTGTATCTGCATGTCGGTCCGCCGGGACCAGGCGGCTTGCATCCGGTCGACTCGCTGGTGATGTTTGCTGATACGCGCGCTGCAGATCGCGTGTCCGCCCGCCTGCAGCCGCAGATGGAGCTGGTGGTTGAAGGGCCCGGCGCACGGGCGCTGAGGGGCGCACCGAACAACCTGACCATCGCAGCAGCCAAGGCCCTGCGCGACGCCTGCGACCGCATTGGGCTGGGCGCGCATCTGACCCTTCACAAACATCTGCCGATCGCCGGAGGAGTCGGCGGCGGATCGTCCGACGCGGCCGCCACGCTGCGGGTGCTCAATGAGATGTGGGACGTGAATTTTGGTGAGAACGCGCTGGAGAAACTGGCCGAGCAATTAGGCGCCGACGTACCGGCCTGCGTGCGCCAGCGCCCGCTGGTCATGCGTGGCACCGGCGAACAGCTCGAAAATGTTGAGGCGCCGGATCTTCCGGTTGTGCTGGTCAATCCGGGCGCGCAGGTGGAGACGCGCAAGGTCTTCGAGAAGCTCGATCAGACCACCGCCGTACAAGGCTTTTCACATGTCGATCCGCCGACGGGCGCTACGGTCGCGGAGTTTGCCGCTGGGCTGAAGACCTATCGAAATGACCTCGAAGCGCCGGCGGCGAGGATTTGCTCGGAAATTCCGAAAGTGCTGGCAGCTCTCGAAGGAGAGCGAGGCTGCCTGCTGGCGCGCATGTCGGGCAGCGGCGCGACCTGTTTTGGCGTGTTCGAAACTGAGCAGGCGGCGCAGACGGCCGCCGAGTCGATCTCGGCGCGGCGCAAGAAATACTGGGTTACAGCGACGACGCTGCGGGGGTCTGCGCACGAACCTTATGGTCGTCGCGCATAGCCGCTTCGGGAGGAAGCCATGGACTGGAGCTGGCTCGCCGCCGCATTCGTCATCGCGGGCGTCGTCTCCTTGATAGCCTGCTATCTCGTCATGGCGCATCTCGGGGTGAGGGATGCGCCGGACAATGTGCGAAAACTTCAGGAAACGCCGGTTCCGACTTCGGGTGGCGTCGGGTTCGCGTTTGCCGCTGTGCTGGGCGCGCTTGCCGCCTGGGTCGCGACCGGTAGCTGGCCGCCTGGCGATGTCGCGTTCGTGCTGGCTGGCGCGGTGATGGCGCTGGTGCTGGGCTTCGTCGACGATCGATGGCCCGTACCTGCGAAAGCCAAACTGCTGGCGATGCTGGCGATCGCTGTCGGGCTGGTTGTCGCCGGCGTGCGCGCCGATGCGTTGGCGCCGTGGCCTGACGTCTCGTTCGCACTGCCGTGGGCGCTGGCCGCAGCGGGATCACTGGCGTGGATCGTCGTGGTCGTAAATGCGGTCAATTTCATGGACGGCGCCAACGGTCTGGCCATGGGCATGGCCGCCATCGCGTCGGCAGGTCTGGCGCTGTGTGCGGCGATCATCGGCGCGTGGGAAATCGCGGCGTTGGCGGCGGCATTGGCGGGCGCCTTGCTAGGGTTTCTCGTTCTGAACGTCCCGGGGCGTCTGTTCGCAGGAGACGCCGGCGCGCTGTTCGTCGGCGCTGCGCTGGCCGGGCTGGGCCTGTTGCTGGTGCGCGCGGAACCGGAGCTTCTCTTCGTACCGCCGCTGCTGCTGTCGACCTTTCTTGTCGACGTGTTGCTGACGCTGGTCTGGCGGGCGCGGCGCGGCAGGCCGTTATTTTCACCGCACAGGGATCACGCCTACCAGATCGCGCTCAAGGCGGGGATGAAACACACTCTGGTGGCGGGCATCTATGCGATATGGACGTTCAATGCCGCCGCGATCGCCATCGTCGCGACGCTCGCGCGCGGGTATGCGCCGACCGTTGCCGGCGTGCTGATCATTCTTGCGGGCGTCTGGTTTCACAGGTCGTTGCGGCGGTTTGGCGAACGCAGCGGACTGGTTGCGGAGGACCCGGCGACCGAAGCCTGATCCGGCGCTAGAAAGCGCGCTGGACGCAGTATTCTGCGAGGTCGTGCAATTCCTGCGAGTAATCATCGCGGGCTGCCGCCGCCAGTGCGGTCTGTGCGGCGTTCACTTCCATGCGGGCGGCTTCCAGCGTGCGTTCGGCTGCGCCCGTAGAACGGATCAGATGGATCGCGTGCGCGAGGTCGCCTTCCTGCTGGTCGCGCTCGCCCATCACGCGGTTCCAGAACCGGCGGCTTTCCTCGTCGGCCGCCTCGAACGCGTAAAGCACGGGAAGCGTCAGCTTGCTTTCGCGGAAGTCGTCGCCGACCGATTTGCCAATCACGGAGGTCAGACCGCCATAGTCGAGAAGATCGTCGACAAGCTGAAAGGCGCGGCCCAGCCGGCGGCCATACTCTCCCATGCGGGCGGCGCGGCGTTCGTCCCGCGTGGCGGTCAGCGCGCCGGCGCGGGAGGCGGCTTCGAACAGGGCGGCGGTCTTGGCTTCCACGATCGCCATGTACTCGCCGACCGGAAGCTCGACACGGCCAATCGCGGCAAGCTGACGAACTTCGCCTTCGGCGATGACGCAGGACGCCTTGGAAAGGATGTCCAGAATGCGGATGTCCTGCGTCTCGACCATCAGCGTGAAGGCGCGAGCGAACAGGAAATCGCCGACGAGGATGCTGGCCGACGCGCCCCAGACGTTCTTGGCGGCGGCCTGGCCACGGCGCAGGTCGCTGTCGTCGATCACATCGTCGTGCAGCAGGGTGGCCGTGTGGATGAACTCGACGGCTGCGGCCAGCAACTGAACCGCTTCGCTGCCTTCGCCACCGACCGCGCGCGCCGATGCGAGGGTCAACACGGGGCGAAAACGCTTGCCGCCGGCATCTATCAGGTAATTCGAAAGGTCCGGAATGGTTTCGACCGGACTGGCGGCGCGATCCTCAAGCAGCCGTTCGACCTCGGCCAGTTCGTCGCCCAGCCGGTCGACCAGCCGGTCCAGCGGCGAGGCTCCGGCGGTTTTCGCGGTCTGGACTTCGGCCGGAGCGGACAATCCATAAGTCCTTGCTTTTGAATACGTGCGTTTGCTTCCCTTGCCGAAGCTGAGTTACGTTATTCGGCAGTTAGGATCACGGTCAAGGAATAGAGAGCCTGACGCGCCATGGCGGCGCGTCACGATGTCGCTACGATGATGGAAGTCCTCAGAACAAACGATCCGGTCCGATTGAGCTACGCGATGGCGCTGCTCGAGGATGGCGGCTGTCATCCGTTCTGTGCAGATCGTTTCATGGCGGCCACCGAGGGCAGTATCTCCGCGTTCGAGCGCCGCGTGATGGTGCCCGATGAATTTGCCGACACCGCCCGCGAGATCCTGCTGGCGCTCGACGAGCCGCCGCCAGCTCCTGATGAAGAGGACGAGGGTGACGGTTAGCGAACTCGACCTCACAAAGGATCGCTTTCTCGGCGGGCGGGTGATCGTCAACCAGCCTGCGAAGGGGTATCGCGCAGGCCTTGATGCGGTCTTGCTCGGCGCGGCGCTGGAGCCCTCGAAAGGGCTGACGCTGATTGAAGCCGGATGTGGCGCGGGCGCGGCGCTGCTTTGTGCGGCGAGCCGCCTGGAGGACGCGCGCTTCACTGGCTTTGAACGTGAAGCCGAGCTGGCTGCCATGATGGAGCGCAGCGCCGTTGAAAACGGATTTGGCCACCGGGTCTGCGGTGAGGCGGGCGATATCGCGCGGCGCCCGCCCGGGCTTGAGAACCAATTCGATCAGTCGTTCGCCAATCCGCCGTACTTCCGTCCGGGGACCATACGCGCGCCGGGAGACGGGCGGACCGGATCCTATCTGGCCGACATTCCGCTGAAGGCGTGGATCCAGTTCCTGCATCACGTCGTAAAGCCCGGCGGCTGGATCACCGTCATTCACCGGGCAGCGGCGCTCGCGGAGCTACTGGAGCTGCTCAATCCGCGCGCGGGTGCGATCGAAGTGATGCCGGTGCGGCCGTATCCTGGCGCGCCGGCGAAGCGCGTCATCGTGCGGGCGCGCAAGGGGTTGCGTCGCGGGGACGTGACATTGCTCGACGGACTGACGCTGCACGAGACACAGGGCGGCGAGATGACTGCGCGCGCCGCCGGCGTCATGAACGGCGACGCGCTGGACTGGAGATAGCGCGATGGGCGGTATCATACTCTTTGGACTTTTCGTCCTCGCCATATTCGCGCTGGTCTCGCCAGCGCTGCGCGCGCGGATGGCGGCGCGCCGGGAACACAGGCGGCATGCGGCGCACGAGGAGGTGGTCCGTCGTCTCGACGACCATCGCCGCTCGATCCCGGATCGCAGTGGCGACGACCGGGACGCCGACTGACATTTCCTCCGGATCATCGCAGTGAGCCGGCTGAACTGGCGCCGGTTGTGCAGTTCCTCGTGCTTGTGACTGCTGAAACTGCGGCTGGATCGGGCTCCGCCGGCGAATTTCGCGGGGCCGCTTAAGCCGTTATCAATGCCGCTGACCGAGGCTGACGGTATGCAGGTTGTTGTTCAGATCGTGTTTCTGGGCCTCGCGCTGGGCCTTCTCGCCTTCCTTATGGCGGGTCGCAAGGCCGGATAGGCCACACAAACGTCGAGACGGTGATGGTGGCGCTGGGCGCCGATCCCCGATAGAAGCCCCATGACTATGCTTCAGGACGGAACACGACATGGCCCGCACGGCACGGACCTCATCAAAAAAAGCCAAGGCTGACGCGCCGCGCAGCTTTCAGGATATCATCCTGAGCCTGTCCGCCTATTGGGCCGAGCAGGGCTGCGCGATCCTGCAGCCGTTCGACTTGGAAGTGGGGGCGGGCACGCTGCACCCGGCGACGACATTGCGGGCCCTTGGCCCCAAGCCGTGGTTCGCCGCCTATCCGCAACCCTCGCGCAGACCGACCGATGGCCGCTATGGCGAGAACCCCAACCGGCTGCAGCACTATTACCAGTATCAGGTGATTTTGAAGCCGAACCCGATCAACATTCAGGACCTCTATCTGGAGAGCCTTTACCGCATCGGCATCGACCCCAAGGTCCATGACATCCGCTTTGTAGAGGACGATTGGGAAAACCCGACGGTTGGCGCCTGGGGGCTGGGCTGGGAAGTCTGGTGCGACGGGATGGAGGTGAGCCAGTTCACCTACTTCCAGCAGGTGGGCGGCCTGGACGTGAAGCCGGTGTCGGGCGAACTGACCTACGGCCTTGAGCGGCTGGCTATGTATGTGTTCGGCGTCGACAATGTCTACGACCTGCCGTTCAATGATCCAGACAGCGCCTATCCGCTGAGCTATGGCGATGTGTTCCTCGAGAACGAGAAACAGCAGTCAGCCTATAACTTCGAGCACGCCGACACTGAAGTGCTGCAGCGCTGGTTCGCCGATTGCGAAACGGTGTGCAAGAAACTGCTGGCCGAGAACCTGCCGCTGCCAGCCTATGAGCAGGCGCTGAAGGCGAGCCACATCTTCAACCTGCTGGATGCGCGCGGCGTGGTCTCGCCGACTGAACGCCAGAGTTTCATCGCCCGCGTGCGCGATCTGGCGAAGGGCTCGGCGGAAGCGTGGGCGGCGACGCAGGGCTAGGTTCGACCGGACATTCCGTCCTGCTTCATCCGCCAGGTCAGAAGTTCGATCCGGTCCTGCCCGAAGAACGGCTCGTTGTTGTAGACGAATAGCGGCACGCCCCAGTGGCCTGCCTCCTGCTGGGCGTCTTCGTTTGCAGCCAGAACGCTGTCGTAGTGATCAGGGTCGGCGGCGATGGCGGCGTTGATCTCCGCAGGGTCCAGCCCCGCCGCCTCCAGCGCGCGGTCGAGGTGTTCGCCCTCGTGCCAGTTATCGATTTCGCCGCCCCACATCATGTGGGAGGCGCGGCGGACAAATTCGAAGCCGCGCCCTGCTTCGGCGGCGGCGACGCCCATGCGGCTGACGAGGTAGATGTAGGGCTGTTCCGCGGCGACGTCTTTCGTCACCTTGTCCTGCACGATCGGGTCCGGCTGCGGCCAGCGGTAGGGCGTGCCGTTCATCTCGGCGATGCGCTTGCAGTCGCGCACCAGATAGGGCGGCCAGAGCGGATTGACCTGCTTGAAGAAGCCGGGAATGCGCACTGCGATCGGGCGCACGATGCGCATGGACACTTCGGCGTCGTCGCGCGCAAGCAGCGCCTCGACCTGGGGCATGGCCAGGTAGGAATAGGGGCTTCGGAACGAGAAATAGAAATCGAACGACGCGGTCACCGCCAACTCCTTGTTGCGCAGGTTCAGACAAGCTGGAATGTTTCGACAAGGCAAGCGCCGCTCGTCGCTCAACGGACGGCGCGGTGCATATGCAGAGAAGGCGGAGACATGAGCAAAGCCATCACGCGGCTGGTGATCAGCGCCTATCGGCCGGAGCCGGGCAAGGAACAGGTGCTGCTGTCGGAGGTCCGCGATCATCATCCGTTATTGTGGTCGGAGGGACTGGTGACTGGCAGGTCGCCGGTGATCATGCGCGCGAAGGACGGCACCATCCTCGAAGTCTTCGAGTGGGCTTCGCCCGCCGCGATTGAGGAAGCGCACGAGAATCCGCGTGTGAAGGCGATGTGGGAGCGTTTTGCCAAGTGCTGCGATTACGTGCCGCTGGGCGATCTGGCGGAGGCGAAAGTGTTGTTCGCCGAGTTCGAGCCGCTGGATATCGAATTCCCGCCACGCCCGGATCCGCCACCCGACCAGCGCGAGGAATAGCGCGCATATTCAGTACGCAACATGCGTGCTATCGATTCGGTCACATAAAACGGGAGGAAAACATGCATCTTCGATCCGCTCTTGCGGCGACGCTTCTGTGTGCGGCCTGTGCGACGCAGCCGGCGGCTGATGCGCCTGCAGCGTCAGCGGCCAGCGCAATGGAGATGCCGCCGCTGACGATCTACCACCTCGAAGGACGCCGCTCGGAACGCATTGTCTGGCTGATGGAAGAGCTGGGCATGCCCTATCAACTGGAATACGTGCGCGGCGACCTTCAGGCGTCGATGGACAAGGTGCGGGCGCTTGGCCACGAAATGCCTCAGGTGCCGACCGTCGTGATCGGCGACCAGATCCTTGTCGAGTCCGGCGCGATCATCGAGACCATCCTGACGCGCTATGCGCCAGGCAAGCTCGCGCCGCCGATCGATAGTGAATACTACCCGGAATACCTGATGTGGTTGCACTATGCTGAAGGTTCGCTCGCCGCGCGCCTGTTCAGCGATTACCGTGCGTGGATGGCCAATCCGCCGACACAGCGTTCGCGTCTGGTCGATAGCGAGGCGGTGGTGCAGTACGCGGAAAACTATCTGGCCGAGAACCCGTGGTTCGGCGGCGATGCGTTTTCCGCTGCCGACATCATGATGATGTTCCCGCTGAATGTGGCGACCAACCTGAATCTCGTCGATGTCGAGCAATTCCCGAACATCGCCGCGTGGAAGGTGAAGGCCGAGGCGCGGCCCGCTTATCAGCGAATGCTGGCGGCGGCCCGGCCGGACGGCATTCCCGGAAACCTGCCTGCGGTTCGCCAGCGCCCGCCGTCGGAACGCAACTAGTCGCGCTTTGGCGGCAGTGTGACTGCCGCCAGGACGCCCAGCAGCAGGATGAAGAGGATGCGGACGATCTGCCATTCGCCGGCGTCGTCCAGCATCGGGATCCAGCTCTTCTCGACGAAGGCGTTGAACCCGTTCAACGCGCCGTGAAGCAGGATGGCGACCGAGAGGCTGCCGCCGGTGCGCAGGTAGAACCAGGTGAAGACAAAGCTGAGCGCGACGGTCATGATCGTCTGTGCGAGCGCCAGCAGCCACCACGGCGCGCCTTCCTGAAAGAAGGCCGGCGCATGCCATGCGGTCCACAGGACGCCCAGCAGCAGGCTGGCCGTGCGTGGCCCCACCCTGTCGAGCAGGAGCGGCAGCGAGAACCCGCGCCAGCCAAGCTCCTCGCCGAAGCCGCCGCCAAGCAGCGAGCGCATGGCGACCCATGACAGGCCTGCGCCGGCCAGGGCGAGTGATAGCGGAGGAATCTCCACCGTCGGCTCCAGCACGAAGATGTAGATCAGCGCGGGTGCAACGGCTGCGAGCAAAGCGACCGCCAGCGCGCCAAGCAGGGCGAGCGGCCGTTTGTGGATATCGAACAACCGTTTCATCATTCCGGGCAGGCCGCCAGCGACCGGAAACAGCGCGAGCATGATGATCCCGGCGATGCTGGGCCCGAACTTGACCGCAATCAGGGCGGGGCTGGAAATGAGTTCGGCCCATGTATCGGCCGACCGGTCCGGGTTGATCGCCCAGATCACGCCCCAGCTGATCGCGCAGGCGAGCAGGAAGTGGACGAAGACCAGAGCGATCGGGCGGGAAGCGGCGAATTTCGACATGCAACCAAAATTATCGAAAAACGATAAAATCGCAAGCGCTATCTGAGCACGCCCCGGAATCCTTGATCCGCCGGTTGAGACCAGGCAGGGCCTTGATATTCATCGCAACAAGCTGCACTCCGCACGCAGCGTAATTTCAGGCGGTCCATGCCCCAGCTTCTGTTGGAAATTCTGTCCGAGGAAATCCCCGCGCGCATGCAGGCGCAGGCGGAGGATCGTCTCACCAATGCGATAGCCGAATGGCTCGGCGCGAACGGTCTGGGACCGGGATCGGGGCGGAGCTTTTCCGGGCCGCGGCGCATTGGCTGTGTGTTTGACGACCTGCCGGCGCTCTCACCCGATACACGCGAGGAACGCAAGGGGCCGAAGGTCGGCGCGCCGGACAAGGCCATCGAGGGCTTCATGCGCGGGGCGGGGCTGACCTCGATCGATCAGGCCGAGATCCGCGAGGACAAGAAGGGCCAGTTCTACGTTGCGGTGATCGAAAAGCCGGGACGCGATGCGATGGAGGTGATCGGCGAGGCGGTGACCGAGATCGTCAAGGATTTCCACTGGCCCAAATCGATGCGCTGGGGCGATGGCGAGCTGCGCTGGGTGCGGCCGATCCAGTCGATCCTGTGCGTGTTCGGCGGCAAGGTCGTGCCGTTCGAGATTGGCGGTGTGAAGTCGGGGGACACCACCGAAGGCCACCGCGTGATGGGGCGCGGGCCGTTCAAGGTGAAGGACTACGACAGCTATACCAGCACGTTGCGTGAGAAGGGTTTCGTCGTCAGCGACAGCGAGGAGCGCAAGGCGATTATCCTTGAGCAGGCGAAGAAGCTGTGCGCCGAGGCGAAGCTGGAGCTTGTCGAGGACGAAGGGCTGTTGAACGAGGTGGCCGGGCTGGCGGAATGGCCGGTCGTGCTGCTGGGCGAGATGGACCCGGCCTTCCTCGATCTGCCGCCGGAAGTGATCCGCCTGTCGATGCGCACGCACCAGAAGTATTTCGCGGTGCGCGATCCGAAGAAGGATGGCCTGGCGCCGAAGTTTGTTGTGGTCGCGAACCTCGAAGCAACGGACGGCGGCAAGAAGATCGCCGAGGGCAATGCGCGTGTGCTGTCAGCGCGGCTGAACGATGCGCGCTTCTTCTGGGACAATGATCGGGCCAGGAAGCTGGGTGAGAACATTCCTGAGCTTTCAAAGATCGTCTTCCACGAAAAGCTCGGATCGGTCGGCGACAAGGTCGAACGGGTGGTCGCGCTGGCGAAGGAACTTGCGCCAATTGTGGGCGCCGACCCGGAACTGGCCGGCGTCGCCGCGAAGCTGGCGAAGGCCGATCTGGTTTCGGACATGGTGTTCGAGTTCCCCGAACTGCAGGGCGTGATGGGGCGCTATTATGCGCTGGCTGAAGCCGGGCTCGATCCACAGGACCCGACGAAGGTGCTCGACGAGAAGGTCGCCAAGGCGCGGCCATATTCGGCGGAAGCAGCGATCAGCGTCGCCGATGCGATCCGCGATAACTACAAGCCGCAGGGACCGTCGGACGATGTGCCGGGCGATCCCGTGGCCGTGGCCGTCGCGCTGGCCGACAAGCTGGACACCCTGGTCGGCTTCTGGGCGATCGACGAGAAGCCGACGGGGAGCAGGGATCCGTTTGCGTTGCGGCGGGCGGCGTTGGGTGTGATCCGGATTGCGATTGAACGGCAACTTCGTCTGCCTCTCCGCGCGGTGTGCGGTGTCGCGATCTGGCGAGCAATGGATGCAATCGGAGCGAAGGAAGACGCCGAAGCGATGGCGCGAGCGATTGAGCTTGAAACCGATCACAAAGTCACAGGTGTTCTGGAGGCAGTGGCCTCTCAGCTCCCCGGGGCGTTGGGGCGGGCAGAATTGTTTGGCGACCATTCGATTCGCGGCGCGATCGCCGCCCGCAACCTCCTCTCCTTCTTCGCCGATCGCCTCAAGGTGCACCTGCGCGAGCAGGGCGCTCGCCACGACCTGATCGATGCGGTGTTTGCGCTGGGCGAGGATGATCTCGTGCTGATCGTCAAACGTGTCGAGGCGCTGGGGGCGTTTCTGGATACAGACGACGGCGCCAACCTGCTGGCGGGCTACAAGCGCGCCGCCAACATCCTCAAGGCCGAGGAGAAGAAGGACGATACGACCTATTCCGGCGATCCCGATCCGGGACAGTTTGCGCAGGATGAGGAAAAGGCGCTGCACAAGGCGCTTCAATCTGCGACGAAGGACGTGTCAAAGGCGCTTGAGGCCGAGGATTTCGCCGCCGCGATGGGAGCCATGGCGGGGCTGCGTGGTCCGGTCGATGCATTCTTCGACAAGGTCACGGTAAATGCGGACGATGCGAAGGTGCGGCGCAATCGCCTGTTGCTCCTGTCGCAAATTCGCGATGCGTTGGGACAGGTTGCGGACTTCTCGAAGATCGAGGGGTGAGAAGCGGTCCGGTGAAGCCGGACGAAATGGTCCGGGGGACCAGATCGAGCGGCGAACGCTCTGAGCGCAAGCGAAGAGCAGGGCAAGTTGGGAAATGGGTCCCGGGTCTGCGGCGCATTGCGCCTTCGTCCGGGAAGACAAGCTGAGAGAAGTCTTGGACATGACCAAGGGCGAAACCAAGTGGGTCTATGATTTCGGCGGCGGCGCTTCGGATGGCGACGCCTCGATGAAGAACCTGCTTGGCGGCAAGGGCGCCAACCTCGCCGAGATGTCGAACCTCGATCTGCCGGTGCCGCCCGGTTTCACCATCACGACCGAGGTCTGCACGGTCTATTACGAGCTCAAGCGCCGTTATCCCGAAGGGCTCGGTGCGCAGGTCGAAACCTCGCTGGCCAATCTGGAGAAGAAGGCCGGCAAGAAGTTCGGCGACACGACTAACCCGCTATTGGTGTCTGTACGTTCGGGCAGCCGCGCGTCGATGCCAGGCATGATGGACACGGTTCTGAACCTTGGCCTCAACGACGAGACGGTTGAAGGACTGGCCAAACTGTCCGGCGATCCGCGCTTCGCCTATGACAGCTATCGCCGTTTCATCCAGATGTATTCCAACGTTGTGCTGGGTGTCTCGCACGACGAGTTCGAGCACATTCTCGATGACTACAAGGAAAGCCGCGACTTCATCCTCGATACGGACCTAGGCGCCGAGAGCTGGCAGGAAGTGATTGCGCTCTACAAAAAGGCGGTCGAGCATAAACTCTCCAAGCCGTTCCCGCAGGACCCGCAGGACCAGTTGTGGGGCGCGATCGGCGCCGTCTTCTCATCCTGGATGAACGACCGCGCGATCACCTATCGACGCCTCAACGAGATACCGGAAAGCTGGGGCACGGCGGTGAACGTGCAGGCGATGGTGTTCGGGAATATGGGCGAAAGCTCTGCGACGGGGGTGGCCTTCACGCGCGACCCGTCGACGGGCGACAAGGTGTTCTACGGTGAATACCTGGTGAATGCGCAGGGCGAGGATGTCGTCGCCGGCATTCGTACCCCCGCGCCGATCTCCGAAGCGCGCAAGGAAGCGCTGAAGTCTGATGACGCTTCGCTCGAGACCGCGATGCCGGATGTCTACAAGCAACTCATCGGCGTCGCCGAGCGGCTCGAGAAACACTATCGCGACATGCAGGACATCGAGTTCACAGTGGAGCAGGGCACGCTCTACATGCTGCAGACGCGCTCGGGAAAACGCACGGCGCAGGCGGCGCTGAAGATCGCCGTCGATATGTGCCGCGACGGGCTGATCGACCAGAAAGAAGCAGTGCTGCGACTGGAGCCGACGCAGCTTGACCAGTTGCTGCATCCGATGATCGCCGAGGACGCCGTGCGCGATCTCTTCGTGCGCGGCCTGCCGGCTAGTCCCGGCGCTGCCGTCGGCGAGATCGTCTTCAACAGTCAGGACGCTGTGCAACTCGCCCAGCAGGGCAAGAATGTCATCCTCGTGCGGGTGGAAACCAGCCCGGAAGACATTCAGGGCATGCACGCGGCGAAAGCGATCGTCACCCAGCGCGGCGGCATGACGTCTCACGCAGCCGTTGTTGCGCGCGGCATGGGCCGGCCATGCGTATGCGGCGCGGGCTCGCTGCAACTCGACGTCGCCAACGGCATTGTTCGCGCCGGCGGCCGCGAGCTGCGCAAGGGCGACACAATCACCGTCGATGGGGCGCAGGGGCAAGTGCTGATCGGCTCGGTGAAGATGGTCGAGCCGAACCTCACGGGCGACTTTGGCGAGCTGATGGGCTGGGCGGATGATGTCCGCCGCCTGAAAGTGCGCGCCAATGCCGAGACTCCGGCCGATACCGAGACCGCGCGCAAGTTCGGCGCGGAGGGTATCGGCCTGTGCCGGACCGAGCATATGTTTTTCGACGCAGAGCGTGTGCCGGTCGTGCGCGAAATGATCCTTGCAGACGCTGAGCGCGGCCGGCGTCAGGCGCTGGAGAAGCTCCTGCCCATGCAACGCGCGGACTTCGCCGAGATCTTCAAGATCATGGCGGGACTGCCGGTGACGATCCGCTTGCTCGATCCGCCGCTGCACGAATTCCTGCCGCACACTGATGAAGACATTGCAGAGGTTGCAGAACAGTCCGGCGTTTCGGCGGAGAAGCTGGCGGCGCGCGCGCGTGAACTGCACGAGTCGAACCCCATGCTCGGGCATCGCGGTTGCCGGCTGGGTGTGAGCTATCCTGAAATCTACGAGATGCAGGCTCGCGCCATCTTCGAAGCGGCGCTGGATGTTGCGCGCGAAAGCGGCACGGCGCCGGTTCCCGAGATCATGATTCCACTGGTGGCGACGCGCCGCGAACTGGAACTGATGCGCGAACGCGTTGTTGCGATCGCAGAACGCGTCTTCCAGGAACGCAAGGCGCAGGTCGAGTACACCGTCGGCACGATGATCGAGTTGCCGCGCGCTGCGCTGCGCGCCGGAGACATCGCTGAAGAGGCGGACTTCTTCTCGTTCGGCACCAACGACCTGACGCAGACCGCTCTGGGAATCAGCCGTGACGACTCTGCGGCGTTTCTGAAAGTCTACGAAGATCGCGGCATCTACGAACGCGATCCATTCGTGTCGATCGACCAGGACGGCGTCGGCGAACTGGTGCGTATCGGTTGCGAACGGGGGCGCGCAGTGAAGGCCGGCCTGAAGCTTGGGGTTTGCGGTGAACACGGCGGGGACCCCGCCTCGATTCGGTTCTTCGAGCGGGTAGGTCTCGACTATGTGTCCTGTTCGCCTTTTCGCGTGCCAGTAGCCAGATTGGCCGCTGCACATGCTGCGCTGAAGCCTGCCGGATAGGCTGATTTTTCTGCAAATCGTTCCGTTTCGGGACGGCGATTGCGCCTTCCGTGCACGTCACCTCTGGGGCGAATCCTGTGCGCAACTGCCCGTAAACATCTCCGTGATCGCGCCTGTGCAGCTTTTCGCCGGGCGTGGCAATTTGGCAGCAGATGTTAATGACAAAAACGCAATTAAATCTATGCGGCTGAATTCTAAGGAGTCTTTGACGACAGTTTAGAGTACGTGTCGCCCGGTGCGAGAGTGCTTATCCACAGGCTGCCGCAGCGGCGCGAGCGATCGAGTTTTTCTGCGACAAAACAAGGCTTGCCGCATGCTGAATGCGCCGCTAGGGGGCTTTCAGTGACCGCGGAAACAGATCCGCGAAAAGGGTGGTTGGGTTCATTAGGGGTGTTAGCGCGTTGGGGCTGGGCGCAAGGCTTGCTTGGTCCAAATAGATTAATGCGTGTTCTGGGAAAGGCCGGGTGTGTTAGCTCGCTCTAAACAGATTACTTCTAGCTTTCCTCGTTTGCGGTCGGCTTTGCGGGCCGTGACGAGATGGTGGAAGTACATGTCCGACATCGAGCGGCGTCAGGCCGAGCAGAAAGCCATGGGCGTTGCCGCCTGTGCAGCGGTGTTCGCCGTGGGCGGACCTTTGGTCAGCCACAGCGCCGACGTGCACAAGGATGGCGAGGCCTACCTGGCCGATATCGGGCGCCTGTCCCTGCAACTTGCTGAAGGCTCCGAAGCTGACGACGCGATCGGCGTCGCATCGATCGGCGCTTCCGTTGCGCCGGTTTCCTACAAACTTGTCGCCGACGCGGCTGCCGAGCGTGCACGCGAAGAAGAAAGACGCCGCAACCTGTTTGATCGCGCATCGTTCACGCCGCGCGACCTGCAGAACGCGGACGCGTCGCGCTCGGAAATCGATTGCCTGGCAGAGGCCGTCTATTATGAGGCGCGTTCGGAAAGCGCATCCGGCCAGAAAGCGGTTGCGGAAGTTGTCCTGAATCGCGTTCGCGACAGCCGCTTCCCCAACACGGTTTGCGATGTGGTTTATCAAGGTCAGTACCGTACGACCGGATGCCAGTTCACCTTCACCTGCGACGGCTCCAAGCGCCGTGCGCCGCGTGGTCGCGCATGGGAGCGTTCGCGCGCCATCGCCCTGCACGTCAGCCTTGGGCTGGGTCGCTCGCGCACAGGAAACGCAACGCACTACCACACATATTATGTAGACCCGTATTGGTCCGCAGGGCTGGTCGAGACGCGCGTGATCGGCAGTCACATCTTCTATCGCTATCCACGGACGCAGAATGAGTGGCGCATGACGCAGGTTGCTTTGAAGGCGCGCCAGCAACATCGCCGCGCACTCGAAGAGCTTGAGGCTGAAACGGAAATTGCAAGCGATAACGCCGGAATGGTTGTCGATATCGCCGCCGAGCCGGCCGAGCCGATCGAAACGGCCTCCCGCGCCCTCTAGGCGTCAGGCGTAATCCAGACCGATATCAAGGTTCGTCGCCGAGTGCGTCAGCGCGCCGACGGAGATGAAGTCGACGCCGCTTTCCGCAATTGCCCGCACGGTTTCCAGCGTGACGCCGCCTGAAGCTTCCGATTTGGCGCGCCCGTCGATTCGGCCGACAGCCTCACGCAGCTGCTCCGGTTTCATGTTGTCGAGCAGGATCGCGTCAGGCTGATGCTTCAGCGCTTCGTCGAGCTGATCGAGCGTGTCCACTTCAATCTCGATGAAGCGGAGGTGGCCGACCGAGGCTCTGGCGCGCTGGAGCGCCGCGCCGACGCCGCCGGCGGCAGCGATATGGTTGTCCTTGATCAGCATGGCGTCATCCAGGCCGAGCCGGTGATTGACGCCGCCGCCGAGCCGGACGGCGCGCTTTTCCAGGGCGCGGAAACCGGGCCGGGTCTTGCGCGTGCAGACGATGCGGGCGCCGGTGCCTTCGATCGCGTCGACAAATCGGCGCGTCAGAGTAGCGACGCCAGACAGCGGGCCTACGAAGTTCAGCATGACGCGTTCAGCCGAAAGAACGCTGCGCGCCTTGCCGGAGATGGTGAACAGCGTGGTTCCGGCTTGAACCGTTGTTCCTTCGTCCCGCGCAGTTGTCCATGCGCACGTATCGTCGATCAGGCGCAGCGCCAGTCGCGCAGCGTCGTAACCTGCCGCGACGCCGGCCTCGCGGGTGTTCACTGCGCCAGTCATGCTGGCGTCGGGCGGAATGACAGCGTCGGATGTAATGTCGCCGCCGCGTCCGAGGTCTTCCGTCAGCGCCAGTCGTACCAGCGGTTCCAGAAGCACGTCCGGCAGCGGGGGAATTGGAAGAGGGGATGCAGCGTTCATGGGGTCTGGTCGTTTGCGGTTGAAATCGGGACCCGGCTTATCAGCGGGGAAAGGTCATCGCCAGCGCGGATAAATGTGCGTGCTGGCGCGGACGTATCGGGATAGTCGCTGCGGTAATGCCCGCCACGGCTTTCTTTGCGGGCGAGGGCGGCGGCGGTGATTAGCTGGCTGGCGATGAGCGCTCGGTTGGCGCCGTCTGTTGACCGGGTGTCGGCGATCCAGTCCAGCGTCGACTGCAATCCTGCTGCGTTCCGCACAACACCGACATCTGCATGCATACGCTTGCGCAGCGCTTCCAGCTTGTCGGCGGCGATGTCGCCGGGCGCCTCGCCGCGCGCGTCAGTGCGTTTGCCAACCTCACTCGCAGTGAGGCGGCGGGCGACGCGCTCGGCGAAGACGACCGCTTCGAGCAGCGAGTTCGACGCCAGGCGGTTGGCGCCATGCGCACCGGTGGAGGTCGCCTCGCCGCAAGCCGATAGACCTTCCAGCGTCGTGCGTCCCCAAAGGTCGGTGACCAGTCCGCCCATGTGATAGTGCATCGCGGGAGCTACAGGGATGGGCGCCTCACGCGGGTCTATGCCCGCATCGCTGCAGGCCTTGAATACCGTCGGGAAGTGGTCCGGAAAGTGTGCGCCGACGGCTGCCCGGCAATCGAGGAAGGCGCCGCGCCCGGCCTGGCGTTCGGAGTGGATGGCGCGCGCCACCTCATCGCGGGGCGCGAGCTCGCCCATCTCGTGATAGTCTCGCATGAACGCGCGGCCGGATCGATCGAGCAGAACGGCGCCTTCGCCGCGCAGGGCTTCGGTTGCAAGTGGCGCCGGGTCGCGGCCAACGTCGATCGCGGTAGGATGGAATTGCACGAACTCGGCGTCCGCGACGAGCGCGCCTGCGACATAGCCCATCGCGACCGCGTCCCCGCGAGACGATCGTGGATTTGTGGTGATTGAATAGAGGCCGCCGGACCCGCCTGTGCAGAGGACCGTCTCCGCCGCCAGAACCCGCTCAAGCGCATCACCGCGTTGCGCAAGCACGCCGGCAACCCGGCCCTGATCATCCTGCAGCAGCGAAACCGCCTTGGCGTTCTCGATCACCTCTATGTGCGAGGCGGCGGCGATGGCGTAGGTCAGCGCCTCCATTATGGCCATGCCGGCGAGGTCGCCTGCCACACGCGCCACTCGCGCGCGCGAGTGCGCAGCTTCCAACGAGAGCGCAAGGTCGCCATCGGCCGTGCGGTCGAACGGCACGCCAAGCTCGATCAGATCGCGCACGCGTGCGGGGCCTTCATGGGCGATCAGGTTTGCGACGACCGGATCCACGATTCCGGCGCCTGCAGCGATCGTGTCCGCGGCGTGCAGGTCGGCGTTGTCATCGTTGGCGAGCGCAGCCGCCAGTCCGCCCTGCGCCCAGGATGAGGCCGCCGCCTGTCCAAGGGGCGCCAGCGACAATACAGTGCAGGCACGCGGCGCGAGCTTCAGCGCGAGAAACAAACCGGCGAGACCGCCGCCGACAATGAGTATGTCCCGCTGCTTCGCCATCAGAGTCTCAGGACGTCAGATCCTGCAGCCGGGTGAAGCGTACGAAGGCCTGACTGACGGAATGGAACATGCCGATCATCTCATCTCCACCCGCGTTGAGAGAAACGAAGAAATGGTCGGGCGCATACAGTTGGTCGACGCGGGCGCGCATCTCTTTGGGAGAAACACTGACAGTGCGGTCGATTGCGCTTTCGATGTTGACCTGATCGCCGGATAGCGTCGCGGTGCAGGTCTGCGCCACCTTGATGTCCAGTGGCGTATCGCCTTCACAGAGCTGGTTGGCGATGAAGCGGCAGGTGTATTTGTTCTCTGTGTTCGTCGGCCAGATCTGCATCTCGCCCTTGAGTACGCAGTTGAGATTGACCTGATCCGTCTCGAACGCCCAGCGGCCGGCCGGTGTGTCGGCGGCGGCCGGAAGCATGGCCGAAGCGAGAGCCATCGCGCCCGCCATCCCGGTCACCATTTGCTTCATGAAGTCAGATCCAGATCGCGCCAGAAGCGGGCCGTTACCTGACGCGCGTCGTCGTACTGGGTGCCCAGCATCTCCAGACCGCTCTTGGTAAGGCGAAGGACAAAGTTGTCGGACAGATATCCGCCGGCACCCCAGATCGACCAGTATTCGAGAATCTCATCGACCTCTGAATGGATCGCGACACCGTCGCCAATGCGCTGCGCCGAGCAGGACTGCGCCACCTTGTAGTAGGTGTAAGGTTCAGCGTCGTTCTCGCCCTTGCAGATCTGCTCGGAGATAAAGCTGCAGGTATAGGCGCCCGGAACGCTCGTACGTTCGAGTTCAATCACGCCCTCGATATGGCATTCAGGCGCGGCGCTTGGCCCCGATGAAAACTTGCCAGTCTCCAGTTTCCATTCGCCGGCGAGATTGTCGGAGATGGATTCCTGGGCCAGCGCCGGGTGCGCGATCATCATACTGAAACTCGCGAGCGCGGCGGCTAGATAACCTCGAGCGCGACGGCGTCCTGTCCGACCTTGAACGTTGGCGGCGTTTTCAGCTTCGGCAGGGCGAGCATCGCGTCGATCGCCGCCTTGGCGCGGATACGGACATCTTCGTCCACTTCCACCTCGTGCTTCATGTCGACCAGGCAATCGTAGATGTTCTCCAGCGTGATGCGCTTCATGTGCGGGCAGAGATTGCATGGTTTCACGAACTCCACGCCGGGGTTTTCGGCGGCAACGTTGTCACTCATCGAGCACTCTGTCAGCAGAACGACCTTCTTCGGAGTCTTCTCGCTGACATAGTGGGCCAAGGCGGAAGTTGAGCCCGCAAAATCGGCTTCTTCAAGGACATCTGGTGGACATTCCGGGTGCGCAAGCACCAGCGTGCCGGGGTGCGCCTCGCGAATCTGGCGAACATCCTCCGCCGAGAACTTCTCGTGGACCTCGCAGCGGCCGTGCCATGCGATGATGCGCAGGTCGGTATTGGCGGCGACATTGCGCGCCAGGAACTCGTCGGGGATCAGGATAACCGTATCGACGCCCCAGTCCTTTGCGACTTTCTCGACGACCTGAACCGCGTTCGAGGAGGTGCAGGTGATATCGCACTCGGCTTTCACGTCAGCTGTCGTGTTGACGTAAGTGACGATCGGATAGTCCGGGTATTTCTGGCGGATCAGGCGCACGTCTTCGCCCGTGACCGAGGCCGCCAGCGAGCAGCCTGCGCGGGTGTCCGGGATCAGTACTGTCTTGTCTGGCGAGAGAATTTTGGACGTTTCGGCCATGAAGTGGACGCCGGCCTGAACGATGATTTCGGCCTCGGTCTCAGCCGCTTCGCGGGCGAGCTGCAGGCTGTCGCCGCGAAAGTCACCGACAAGCGTGAAGATGTCGGGCGTCATGTAATTGTGCGCGAGCACGACGGCGTTGCGCTGTTTCTTGAGCTTGTTGATGCCGTGCACCAGAGGCGCGATCGCTGGCCACTCCATCGGCGTTACGAAATCGGCGACCTCTTCATAGAGGTGGTCCACGGCGGCTTTGACCTCGCCGTTATAGGCCAATCCACGCACTTCAGCCGCATTTGCGGGGCGCGCGGGGGGGATGTCGCAGGCGACGCCAAAATCGATTATCCGGGCCATATCTACCCTCCAGCCTTGCGGTCGCCGGGAAAACGACCTTTTGCTCATATTGAGCATAATTTAGGTCCGCCAATGCGCTGTTCAATACGGCGTCAGACTTAGCGGAAACGTTGCGGGCGGCTCCCTGATCCACCCTTAAGCTCAAAGTGAGCATAACTCTTATGTCACAAAAGGGAGCGCTTGTCGAGAAAAATCCCGATGGAATTCGTTCGTCAGGCCCACTCTCGCCACTTAGCGCCGCCTGTTGCGGGAAATGGCGTCCCTCACTTGCGCGGGGTGGCAACCCCGCTTGCGCCTCCGGAAGCATGCGGCGGACGGCGGTGGACATAGTATTCGGCCGGGCGGCCGCCGGTTGACGTTTCGAACATGCCGGTGCCCTCGATCAGCCCCGACTTGTCCAGCGCGCGCCTGAAGTTCTGCTTGTGCAGCAGGCCGCCAACGATCGATTCGATCGTCTGTTGCAGCTGAAACAGCGTGAAGCGTTCAGGCGTGAGCTCGAACACAACGGGCCGGTACTTGATCTTTCCACGCAGGCGACCCATCGCCGTCGCCAGGATTCTGCGGTGATCTGAAAGCATGGGCGCGCCGGTGACGCCGGGCGGCAGTGCGAGGTCGGACTCGCTGATTCCGTCGCGCCGCGCCTCCGGGGCGAGGCCGCATTCGTAGAGCAATTCATAGCGTTCGAGCGTGCGCTCTTCGACCCACGGCGCATCATCCAGCCCGAATGCAGCCTGGGCGCGGTCAAGGCGTCGTTCACCCTGGCCCCCAGCCGCCCACGAGCGCAGGTGCGGTGCAATGGTTGCGTCAATCATGGCGGGGCGACCGTGACGATGGTCCTCCCACGGGAAGTAGTCATACCAGCTTTTCCAGACCGCATCGAAGCCGGTCATGTCAGGCCGTTCAGGCGTCAGACCAAGATAGCCGACGGATATGTGGCGAGCATTCGCCGGCGCCTCGGCCAGTTCGGCGCGGGGCAATTCACGTCCTCGATCACCGAACGTGTAAAGCTGTTCGACATAGCCCGGCTCAAAACCCGTCTGCGCATGGACCCAGTCGCGTAGCCCCAGTTCGAACGTGCGATGCCCGACCGGGTCAAACAGGCCGTGGGGAAGGCCGGTCTCGCCATCGCCGTGGCTGGTCGCAAGCACGTAGGCTGACTTCTCATCGGCAGCGACAATCACCGCGCTCAGACCGATGACGATCGGCGCGCTCATCAGTCGGCTTGCCCGCCGCCTGATCCAACGTGGCGCGCCGGGATCATGAACGGCTCCGCATCAACCCCGCCATAGCCGGGCCGGCCAATCGCTTCGATCGCCTTCGACATCCGGCCTCCGCGGCCGAGCAGGGCGTCGGCATGCGCAACCAGTCGTACGTTCGGCGAGGCGGTCGGCGAAGCGTCGCGAATGGTCCAGGCAATCTCTTCTTCGTCGGCAGTTGGGTTGTGGATGCAGGATGCAATGAATGCGGTGGCTGTCGATCGACTGATCCCGGCCCAGCAATGCACCAGAAGCGGCGCGTCCTGCCGCCAGCTCTCGACAAACCGGACGACTTTCTCAGCGTCGCTCTCGCCCGGCGCGCGCCAGTCGCCGATATCGTCGGCAATGTCGTGGATGGCGACCTGCAGGTGAAGATCGCGGGCGTGCCCGTCAAACACCGGGAAATCATCATAGGGGCTAAGCAGGCTGACGATACGTTCGGGCTTGTGCTCGCGCACAAGGCGCGGGGCTTCGGCGAGCGAGGAGATCCAGATGGCCATGGCTATGCGTCTCCGGACAGGGCGTCGATTTCCGCAATCAGTGCATTGAACCGGTCGATAAAACTCTCCTGCGCCAGGCTCGGGGCCAGCGGCGTGACGTCTGGTT
This sequence comes from Hyphomonadaceae bacterium, assembly GCA_041987265.1. Taxonomy (GTDB): domain Bacteria; phylum Pseudomonadota; class Alphaproteobacteria; order Caulobacterales; family Hyphomonadaceae; genus IH12. Next base: position 8,719 of record JBHIWT010000002.1, on the reverse strand, counting down.
CGCTGACGCCGTTGGGTGCGCCGAACAGGTCCATGGCTTCATCGACATCAAACCCGGCAAGGCGCGTTGCTTCGTAGAAGGCCGAGGAATGATCGGCGGCCTTGATCGTGGCCTTGAGTTTCGCTGGCGTCTGCGCCGGCAATCCGAAGCGCACCCGGATGGCGGTATCCAGCCGGCCTTCAACAGCACGATAATCGCCGCCAAGCGCATTCTTGAATGGCGAGATCATGTCGCCGATGACGTACTCAGCGGCGTCGTGCAACAGCGCAGTGAGACGAGAAACCGGCGTAAGTCCGGGGGACATCTCGCCAACGAATTGCTCCACCAGAACGGAATGCTGCGCGACCGAGAACGCGTGGTCTCCGCGCGTCTGGCCGTTCCATCGGGCGACACGCGCCAGGCCGTGCGCAATATCCTCGATCTCGATGTCCATCGGCGAGGGGTCGAGCAGGTCGAGACGCCGGCCTGACAGCATGCGCTGCCAGGCGCGGGGCGCGCGGCTGACCTGTGTTTTCCGAACTGTGCTGCGTGAGCGCGCCAAACCTGCCATCCTTGTCTGGCGCTTCTTCTGGACCGGTCCGCGGCGTGGTTCAAGCGGGGCCTGCGGCTGGTGTTGAGGAGCAGGAAAGCAATCCCAAAAAAATACATGCAGTTACCAACTCGAAAGCATTGGGAGAGGCTTTCTTAAAGGCGCGCGTGTATGGTCCATTTCAAAGACAAAGGGGAGAGCGTGAAATGTTGGAGGTCGTGGTTGGCGTTGTCCAGTCGAGCGCGCTGCACTGGACAGTTCTGATCGCCGCGACCGCTGCTTTCACGTTCAAGGTCTTCAGGTCCACAGAGGATCTGTTGATGGGCGATTTCTATGGAGATGAATTCGACGGCTGAATTTCCCGGAGGCTTTTGCGGCCGTTCCGGGAGGGGCGCCGCCTGTTCGAGACGCTCGGCAAGGGCGCGGGTGATGGGAAGGGCGGCCTGACGGCCGCCCTTCGTTCATGTGGCGATCCGGCCACGAAGTTTGCAGAAACGCATGCGCAGGGTGCATACATCGCGGCCTGATGCATGGAGACGAGAGATGTCGAACACGTATGATCTGGTCCTCAAGGGCGGCACGGTTGTAACGCCCGGCGGCGCGGACATCGCGGATGTCGCAGTCGTTGGCGGGCGCATTGTCGATATCGGCTCGTTTGCGAATGAGACGGCGGGCGAAGTGTTCGATGCGACGGGATTGCACGTCCTGCCTGGCGTGATCGATTCGCAGGTGCATTTCCGCGAACCCGGACTTGAATGGAAAGAAGATCTGGAGACCGGCACGCGTTGTGCGGCGCTGGGCGGCGTGACCGCCGTTTTCGAGATGCCGAACACGGACCCGGCAACGACGTCTCCGGACATGATGCTCGATAAGCTGGCGCGCGCGAAAGGCCGGACTCACGTCGACCATGCCTTCTACGCCGGCGCCACCAACGAGAATGCGGACGTCCTGCCGGAAATGGAGCGCATGGACGGGTGCTGCGGCGTCAAGGTCTTCATGGGCGCTTCGACCGGCTCGCTTCTGGTCGAAGACGACGAGGGCGTAGAGCGCGTGCTGAACGCGATCAGCCGACGCGCAGCGTTCCATTCCGAAGACGAGTATCGGCTGCGCGATCGCAAGGAGCTTGCGGTGCAGGGCGACTGGTCGTCCCACATCATCGTGCGAGACGCCGAAGCGGCGATCATGTCGACCAAGCGGCTTCTTCGCCTCGCGAGGAAATGCGGGAAACGCATCCACGTCCTTCATGTGACCACGGCGGAGGAAATGGACCTTCTGGCGGAAGCCAAGGACGTGGCCACCTGCGAAGTCACCCCCCAGCATCTGACGCTGACAGCGCCGGAAGCCTACGAGCGGCTGAAGGGCTATGCCCAGATGAACCCGCCGATCCGTGAAGCACACCACCAGGAAGCGCTGTGGCGGGCGGTCGGGCTTGGCATTCCTGATGTGCTCGGATCTGATCACGCGCCCCATACAAAGGAAGAGAAATCGCGGCCTTATCCAGCCTCGCCCTCAGGCATGCCGGGCGTCCAGACACTGGTGCCGGTAATGTTAACGCACGTCGTGGACGGCCGATTGACGCTGGCACGCTTCGTGGAGCTGACCAGTGCAGGCCCGCAGCGCGTGTTTGGAATCGCGGAAAAGGGCCGGATTGCGTCCGGTTATGACGCGGATTTCACGGTGGTCGACATGTCGGCGCGCAGGACAATTGAACACAGCTGGTCGGCGTCGCGATCCGGCTGGACGCCTTTTGACGGGTTCGAGGCCAAGGCCTGGCCGATCGCAACCTTTGTGCGCGGTCAGATGGTCATGTGCGAGGATTCTCTGGTCAGCCCCGGCAGGGGCCAGCCGGTTCGGTTCGTCGAGACGCTGAAAGGCCGGGACGGATAGTATGGTTCATCAGCGTACCGGTCTTAACCGGACTCTGTTCTGGCTCTACTCGGGCCACGGCCGCTGGCCCTACCTGTTCAGGTGGGCGCTACTAGCGCTCGACATTATCACGATTGCGATCTTCCTCGCCCACCCGCTGTTGTCATGGCGGGGCGGGGTTGAACTGACTCCCGGCGCGTGGACGCGGATCGATATCCTGATCGCGATCTTCATCACGCTCGATTTCCTCGCGAGGCTCTACATCGCGAGATCGAAGGTGCGTTTCTTCACGCAGCTACATAACCTGGCGGACATCCTTGTCGTCGCTACCCTGGTCGCGGAACTGCTCGTCGAGAATCTGGTCTTCCTGCGCGTGTTGCGCGCGCTGAGGATCGTGAGGGCGTTCCAGTTCCTCGACCGAACGCGGACTGTGTCCAAATGGTTGGATTCGAACGCCGGGATTATTGAGAAGGTCGTGAACCTCGGCGTGTTCGTCTTCATCATGACGGCGCTGGTCTATGTGAATCAGGTCGGCAAGAACGATCAGATCCATGACTATGTCGACGCGCTCTACTTCACCGTCACCACACTGACGACGACGGGCTACGGCGATGTCCTGATGGTTGGCGATGACGGTCGCTGGCTCGCGATCATCTCCATGGTGCTGGGCGTTACCCTGTTCCTGCAGCTGATCCGCGCCATTGCGATGGGCGAACGGGTAGACCGAAAGTGCGGAACCTGTGCGCTTGCCTCTCACGAGCGCGACGCCGTGCATTGCCGCCGTTGTGGTAGCCCGCTGTATGAGAACGGTATTGCGGCGGTTCGTCCCGAGGCCAAGGGCGCGGACTAGCTTGCCATCGCGTGCGTCGCCGATAGCCTGCCGCAAACATTCGGGAGGCGTCGATGGCGGCATCTGATCACTCAAGCATGACGGGCGCGCAGGCGGTGGTCTCGACCCTTGCTGATTGCGGGGTCGAAGTCTGCTTCGCCAATCCCGGCACCAGCGAGATGCACCTTGTTACAGCGCTGGATGACGAGCCGCGCATCCGGCCCGTACTATGTCTGTTTGAGGGCGTGGCGACGGGCGCGGCGGATGGGTTCGCCCGCATAACAGGCCGCCCTGCATTGACCCTGCTGCATTTGGGCCCCGGCTATCTCAACGGCGGGGCCAATATCCACAACGCGCGGCGGGCCTTCTCGCCGATGATCAACCTGATAGGCGACCATGCATTGTCGCATCGCGATTTGGATGCGCCGCTGGCGTCTGACATCGCCGGGTTGGCCGGACTGAACTCGTTGTGGCTCAAATCGGTCGACTCGCTCGGCGACGCTGCGCGGCTGGCTCGTGAGGCGTATGTCGCGAGTTTCGGGCCCGCTCCGGGGCCGGTATCGCTGGTGATGCCGGCGGACATCGCATGGACCACTGGAGCGGAAGCGGAAAGAGGCGCAGCCGAGCAGCGACCCCGAACGCCTGTGCCGGACGCTGATATTGAGGCTGCTGCGGAGCGGATTTCCAACGCGAAGAAACCAGCGCTTTTGGTCAGCGGTACCGCGTTGATTGGAGATGGACCGCATTCCTGCGCGCGCCTGGAGGCTGCTGGCGTTAAGGTGTTCACGGACACGTTCGTGCCGCGTCAGAGCCGGGGAGCAGGCGTGTTCTCACCTGCAAAGTTGCCCTATTTCGCCGAGGCCGCACTGGATGCGCTTGGTGGAGTCGATCTGCTGCTCGTTGCAGGGACCAAGCCGCCAGTCGCATTTTTCGCTTACCCGGACACGCCCGGCGCGTTGACGCCCGAAGGTGCGGCGCATTTGATGTTAGGCGGACCGGAGACGGATAGCGCAACTACATTGCGTCGCCTGGCGGATGCGATGGGAGCCAGTCAGGCAGTCTCGCCCCCGCCACGGGTTTCAACAGAACCAGACCTGTCTACCGACAAGTTCACGCCGCACACGATCGGCGGTGTGTTCGCCGCCCGTTTGCCGAAAGAAGCGATCATCAGCGACGACGGCGTGACCGCGAGCCTGCCGATATTCCTGCAAACTGCGGGCGCCGCACAGCATGACTGGCTGTCGCTGATGGGCGGGGCCATCGGGCAGGGCATGCCTGTGGCGATCGGCGCAGCCATCGCTGCGCCAGGCCACAAGGTCGTCTGCCTGACCGGTGATGGGGCGGGGATGTACACGAACCAGTCGCTATGGACGATGGCGCGGGAGAGTCTCGACATTGTCACCATCGTGTTCGTCAACAACGCCTACCGGATACTGAACATCGAATTGCAGCGCACGGGCGCCGGAGACGCCGGGCCGGCTGCGGCAGGATTGTTGAACCTCGGTCAACCCGAGATCGACTGGGTCGCGATGGGCGCGTCGATGGGTGTTTCCTCAAGCGCTGCGTCGGATCTTGAATCCTTCGACAAGGCGTTACGCACCGCGTTTGCAACGCCAGGACCGCACTTGATCGCCGTTCAGGTCTAGCCGTGAAGAGAGCGGGCCTATTCGAGGTAGATGCGCGTAATCGTTTCCGACAGCATGCGGCCACGCGCGGCAAGCTGCGCTTCGATCTCGGCGACTTCCGGTGTGCACGAGCGGGTGCGGCGCGACTGGGTGCGATATCCTTGGTTGAACGCCCGGGTAAGTTGCGATCGGCGATTGCCGCGCGGCGCTTCGATACTCATCATCTCCATCATGTAGGCGCGCCAGGTCTGATCGCCTTCGCCATTGCATGCGGTACGGATTGCGTGGGCCTGTCCGAGGATCTCTGCGAGTTCGATCAGGAACTCGACAGGCGGCGGCGTAGGCTCATACCGCGCATCGGGAGGCGTCTGCGCCGACGACGGGTTTGCTGCGAAGACGAGGGTCGCCGCCAGAAGGGCGTTTCTGATTGATGTGCCGACAGCCATTCGAGGGTGATACGCTGGTCTGCATCGCCAGCAAAGAGGTTGGTTCAGCGTCATTCGCAGGTTGGACCAGCCCTCGCGACAATCGCCGGGGCGCAGGGGATTTCATCAAATGGCTTTCCGGAGTAGGCGGGGAGCCATGGCGAGCGTCATCTGCGGGCGTGGCGAAATTGGTAGACGCAACGGACTTAAAATCCGTTTTCCTTATGGAAGTGCCGGTTCGACCCCGGCCGCCCGCACCAGGCCTAATCGATTGGGACGATCTCAACGATCTGCCCCGCCGGAACGGGAGGCGCATCTTTCGGGCGACGGATCAGTGCATTTGCGGACAGGAACGGATGCAGCAGGGAACTGTCCTGATTTGTCCAAGGCCTGACCATGTGGCGGCCCTCTGAATCCGGTGTGGCAATGGCCCTCAGATATTCCTCGCGGCCCCCGCCCGCAGCGAGATCGATCGCGCTGATCGCATTGATGATCGGCCGCCCAACGTCGGGATCGCCAAGGAGCGTGGAGATAAGCGGGCGCAGGAAAAGCTGTGCGGTAACCAGAGCCGCAGCTGGGTTTCCCGGCAGGCCAAGCGCCATGCCTTGCGGGCGCTCTGAAAACCAGGTCGGTTTACCGGGTTTGACAGCGATCTTCTGGAAGATGGGCGAATACCCCTCTTCGGCGAAGGCTGTCCGCACGATGTCGTATTCGCCCACCGAGGCGCCGCCGATTGAAACCGTGATGTCCAATGGCGTCGAAATCCGTTCTCGAACCGCGCCGGTTGTGTCTCTTGCGACGCCGAGATCCACTGCGACGCCGCCCCATCTGCGTACGCATTCGAGGATCGCAGGTTGAATGGAATTGACGATCTGCCCGGTCTTGAGGTTTGTGCCGGGCGGCGCCAGTTCGTCTCCGGTCGCCAACACGCCGATGCGCGGTTGAGTTGACACTTCAACTTCGGCGACATTGCCGGCGGCGGCTAGCGCGATCGCTCCGGGCGACATCACGTAGCCTGCCGGGACCAGCTCAGCGCCCTTGCGAAAGTCCAGTCCGGCTTTGCGGATCGAGGACGGCGCCGACTGTTCGTCGGTGATCGTGACCCGATCGCCGTCGCGCGCCGCATCTTCCTGGATGAGAATATGGTCCGCGCCAGGCGGAACGTGTGCGCCGGTGAAGATACGCACAGCCTGACCGTCAGCGACCTCTCCATGAAAAGGCTCGCCGGCGCGGGATTCGCCGATCACCATAAGCGAGGCGCCCTGCGCTGCATCCGCGAACCGGATCGCGTAGCCGTCCATAGCGGAGACATCAGCGGGCGGCTGGTTGACCGTGGCGCGGACTGGCGACGTGAGGCGACGGCCGCCGGATTCGCCGATTGGCAGTCTCTCGACCGGCATCCGGCGCGCAGCGCCATGTTGCGCCAGCAGCGACAGGGCGGTTTCTACACTCGCCATTTCAATCATTCAGTTGAGCTCCTTGCCGCCCGAGATTGGCCGACCCCGTCTCCGGCTTCAAGCTGGCGCATGGTCGCCTTGCCGTGCACAATGGGCGGGTCAGGAGGACATCGCGAATGGCTGAAAGATTGACGCATATCGGCGAAGACGGGCGCGCCCGCATGGTCGATGTCGGGGACAAGCCGGCGACGCGACGGGTCGCCAAGGCGGCCGGCCGCGTGACGATGAGTGCTGCGGCGCTGGAGTTGGCGCGCACGCAGGGCGGAAAGGGCGATGTTCGCGCATGCGCCGAGATCGCGGGCGTCATGGGCGCCAAGCGCACATCTGATCTGATCCCGATGTGTCATCCGATCGCGCTGTCCAAAGTGGCGGTGCGCGTGGAGGAAGCCCTGGATGGCGCCGGCATGGACGTCGAGGCCGAAGCGATCACAACAGGGCCGACCGGAGTGGAGATGGAGGCTCTGACCGCCGTTTCGATCGCATGCCTGACCATCTACGACATGCTGAAGGCTGTGGACCGGACGATGAAGATTGAAGGCGTGCGTCTGTTGGCGAAGTCCGGCGGGGCGAGCGGCGACTTTTCTGCCGACGAATAGACGCAGCTGATCGGACGCAAAGAAAAGGGCGTCCGTGATGGACGCCCCTTTCAGTACTTACGCCACTCTACTTCTTGCCGCGCGTTCGCCGGACCCTGGGGAGGAGGATAGGGTCCGGCGATGCGCGAAGAGGAAGCTGCGCTAAGCTGGGAGGAGGATAGCTTAGGCGGCTTTCTTGGCGGCGGCCTTGGTGGCCGACTTCGTGCGAGCCGTAACTTCTTCGACGGTTTTCGGCGTCACGGAGACGACGGTGTCAAGCAGTTCGGTCTGAGCTTTTTTGGCGACTTCGGCGTAGGCGAACATGCGGGCAGGCAGGTCCTGCATCACGGTCGTCGCGAGTTCGCCTGCTTTTTTCGCGTAGGCGTCGGGCTGGCCTTCGACTTTCATCAGGACTTCGGCGTCTTTCGCGGCGTCCTTCATCCAGGCGGTGGTCAGTTCAACGTTCTTGTTCATCGCTTCCACGGCGACAGCGCGGTATTTCGCGGCAATGTCGGTCGCGGCCTTCATCGGCGCGGCGTTGGCGAAATCCGGGTAGAATTTCGTGAAGGCTTCGAGGTTCTTGTTGAAGTCAAACATGTCAGTCATCGAGTTCATGGGTTTGGGCTCCTTCGGGGCGCTGTCGAATGTATAATGCCGCGCCGCGGCAAACACAAGGTTAATTTTGCCGCGCGCGCGAAAAAAATGTTGCGACCGCGAAGCGGTCGCCCATCCGCACCCACAATTCATTGAAAAGATGTGTTTTTATTGACGCGGCGGTAGAGGCTCTGAGTGCGTCAGGCCCGTACGTACTTCCCGGGGGCGGGTTCGATTCGAGGCGTCGAGCTGGAAAATGACGCGTCCGCGTCAATCTTCTTGCCCGAGCGGCGGCCCAGCCAGGTCGCCCAGTCGCCCCACCAGGAACCGTCGTGAGGCTCGGATCCGGCGCGCCAGGCGTCGAGATCGCCGGGAACTTCGGAGCTGACCCAATAACCGTACTTCTGTTTGACCGGCGGGTTCACGATGCCGGCGATATGGCCGCTCTGGGCCAAGACAAACCGCGCATCGCCGTTCGCCTTCGCGAGGCCTTTGAACGAGGCGTCCCACGGCGCGATATGGTCTTTCTCGCAGGCGACGACGTAGTGCGGCACATTGATGTCGGACATCCCGACCTTTTCGCCGTTCAACTCGTAGCGGCCGACGGACAGTTCGTTATCGCCGTAGAGCCGGTTCAGGTACTCGCCGGCCATGCGGGCGGGTAGGCGGGTGGAATCCTCGTTCCAGAACAGGAGATCGAATTTCGGTCGCGGCTCGCCCAGCAGGTAAGCGTGGACGGCGGGTCCGTAAACGAGATCGTTGGGCCGCAGGAAGCTGAACGTCCGCGCCATGATCTTGTTGTCCAGATAGCCCTTGCGA
>JBHIWT010000001.1:0-60609 GCA_041987265.1 Hyphomonadaceae bacterium | reverse complement strand
AACGACAACGGCGAACGCGTCATCACGCAGATGCGCTGGGGCTTCACCAGGCTCAAGAACGGCCGTGAATACCCCGACCATATCCATGCTCGCGACGACAAGCTTCTCGAATCAAGACTATGGCGCCCCCACTTCGAAGCCCGGCGCGGCCTCTTGATCGTCAGCAGCTTCAACGAGGGGCAGGAGGTCCCGACCTACAAACCGGACCGGATAACGCCCACCGGCAACACCAGGACCGTGCAATGGACAATCCGCCCCAAGGACGGTTCGCGCCTCGCCATCGCCGTGATCTTCCGCAACCACGAAACGCCCGGCGCGCAAACCTGCGAGTTCGTCATGTGCACCACAAAGGCGAACAAGGGCATATCCGAATTTGTCGTCGCCGATCCGGACCAGCGCATGCCCGCCGTGATGCACGAAAGCGACATCCCGGTCTGGCTGGGCGATACGCCAGCATCCCTCGAGGACATCCAGGCCACGCTCAAGACGTATGAAGACAACGGCGCATGGGACATGCGGCCGTCCAGCCCCCGGCGCAAAGCTGCACCCGGCCAGCAGGACCTCTTCTAGCCGGCCAGACCGCTGTCCGCCGGTTTCATCCGCACAGCGCTGGGCGTCTATCCCGCCTCCCGGGGCGCGTCCCGTCCCCAGCCGCCACAATTCCTTGCGCCGCGCCCGCCCGCGCCCACAACATCAGCCAAATTGACGATAGGATTACATTCCTAATTATATACTTGACAAAGCGCGCTGAATCCCTATTGTTGTCAATAGGAGAACAGCCATGGACCTCACAAACCCGATTTTCCAAGACGCGGATAAAGCCCGCGAACATCTGGAAGCGCAGCGCTGGCCGAACGGGCCGGTCTGCCCGCACTGCGGAGCCACCTCTGAGCACGCGACCGCGATCAAGGGTGCACGCTCTGCGCCGTCCAAGGCGCACCCCAAGGGCGTGGAGCGCAAGGGCCTGTACCAGTGCAACGCCTGCCGCCAGCAATTCACGGTCACGGTCAAGACCATTTTCGAACGCTCCAAGGTTCCGCTCAACAAATGGCTGGCCGCTACCTACATGATGTCCACGTCCAAGAAGGGCGTGTCCGCACACCAGATCCACCGCTCTATCGGCGTCACCTACAAGACCGCATGGTTCATGATGCATCGCATCCGTGAAGCCATGGGCGAGGACAATTCAACGTCCGGCCCTCTGGGCGGCGAAGGCAAGACCGTGGAGGCTGACGAGACCTATATTGGCAAGCGCGACGTTCCGCACGTCTCCCCGCAACGCAAGGGGCGTCCCTACCTCAAGGGCGGCAAGCGCGGCGGCTACCAGAAGCGCACCGTTGTTGCTCTGGTCGAGCGCGGCGGTTCGGTTCGGTCCTTCCATGTCCGTGTCGCGACCAAGAAACAGGTTCGCGATATCCTCGTGAAGAACGCCTCGCGCAAATCGAAGCTCTACACCGACCAGTCCGGCCTCTACACCGCGACGGGCGAAGAGTACGCCAAGCACGAGACGGTCAACCACTCCAAGAAGGAGTACGTGCGCGGCGAGGTCCACACCAACACGATTGAGAACGTGTTCTCCGTATTCAAGCGCGGCATGACGGGCGTCTACCAGCACTGCGGCGAAGGCCACCTGTTCCGCTACCTCCGCGAGTTCGACTTCCGCTACAACCGCCGCGCGGCGCTGGGCTGGAACGACCAGAAGCGCCACGCCGCTTTGCTCAAGGCCACAGGCGGCAAGCGCCTGACCTATCGGCGGATTGGTAAGGCCGCGCTCGCCTAAGCAACTAGCCCGTATGTACTTCCGCTGGGCGGCCAAGCAGGCCGCTTTGCGAGGTATCGACTCCGATGAGGATTCCTAGCAGTTTTGCGCTGGATAAGGGCGGGACGATGCGAGAAGAAACCAAGGCAAAGCTAGATCAAACGCTTGCAGAAGTGCCTGAAGAAATCATCCGGCAGAAAATCGCGGGCGGCGTCTTCGACGAGGCGAAGAAGAATTACTTGGAGGCTGCGCTAGCGTCGCGAGAACGCTCGCGCAAAGAATCTTCCCAAGCCGAACAGATGGAAATTAGCCGGTCTGCCAAAGATGCGGCTTGGGCTGCTGCGGATGCGGCTCGGGACGCAGCAACCGAAGCGCGAGAGGCAAACAAACACGCCAAGAGAGCCAACATTATCGCTGCGCTGGCGATAGTAGTCGCGATCATTGCGCTCATCGTTTCTGGCTATCTCGCTTGGTTGAACCTTGACTAGGTCGGCCCCGCTTCGGCGACCAATACCCGCGCTCTTCGCGCGACTTGTCCTGAAGCTCTTTGTTCTCCTTCGGCGGACTTTCCAGCATCCGCTTGAGGGCGTCGTTGAACCGCTGGTCTTTAGTGGGGGATGTCATGGCCGATAAACCCAGCAATTCGCACAATGCGAAGGCGCTACTCGATGAAACCGCCAAGATGTGGCGGCACGTGGCTGAAGGGCTCCACGCCTGGAGCCTGATCGAAGAGTCCCTCTTCGAGTTGTATTATGTCGCATCACTGCCGCGCTCCAAGTATGTCGCTGCCGCTGCGTTCCATTCGGTGGTCATATTCGACACCAAACGCAAGATGACGGATGCGACCCTGCGGACACTACTCCAAGGCGATCCGCTTTTGGAGGAGTGGATCAAACCGACCGGAAACGGTGGGCTTTGTGAGAGGCTCCGCAAGAAAGCGATGAAGCGAAATACCCTCGCCCACGGTATGGTGGTTGAACGAGCCCTGACTGACGAACCCGACAAATGGGAGATGGTCGTGACTCCTCCGCTTTCTCATCATTTCGTCCAGTACGATGGCTACTCCATGAAGCAAATGAACCTGAAGGAACTCAAAGATTCCACGAACAGCTTCTGGGATCTGCGGAACCGGCTCACCGCTTTTGACCAGCGGCTGCGTGAATGGCTAGCATCACACGGAAAACCTCTACCGCCGTAGAGGCGCACGCTTCAGGATAACTGAGTAGCCCCGAGTCCAACAAAACTCTTTCCCCGCCCCGCGCCATCTCGGGCGTGATTTCAAATGCCGGCCTGTCGGTTGTTTCTGTAGGGGTTTCGGATCGCTTTGTCATGTATATAATTAGGATTACATTCCTATTATCCTACACCTCCGCAAATGGCCTGATGTTGAAGCGTCAGGCCAATGGAGTTGGATATGTTCAGACGACGCGAGCGCGCCCACGACGAGGCGCGTGCAGGCATGGTGGCAGCCATCATCGCCTACGCACTCGATATCCCGCAGGAGGAGGTGCAGGCCAACACGCGCGGCACGGCGGAGGCGTCCTTCGCCCGCCAGGTGTCGATGTACCTGACGCACGTCGCGCTCGAAATGTCGCTCGCCCGCGTCGCCGCCGCCTTCGGACGCGACCGCTCTACCGTTTCCCACGCCTGTCACATCATCGAAGATCGCCGCGACGAGCCGCAATTCGACGATTGGATATCGCAACTCGAAGCCAGCATCCGCGCCGCGCCTCAGCCCATGACCGGACGCGCCGCATGATCCTTACCGTCGACGAAGCGCGGGTCCTGCGCGCACTCGACATCTCCGGGCGTCGCCTGCTGCGCGGCGCCGATGGCTGGAGCGTTCACGCGCGCGGCGACGCCCGCACCCGGTCGCTCGCCCGGCTCGACTTCGCCTCCGCCGCACGCCTGCTCGCCAGTGGCCGCCTGCGCGAGGCGCCCGGCGGCGGCCTCGTCCGCGCCGACACTGCGCCTTGCAACAACACCAACTCAGCCCATGCGAGAGAACCCACACCCGATCTCGCATTCCAACTCGCAAGCGCCCCGCACAAGCGCGCCCGCGGCGCTGGGTTCCAGGGCCTCGTCCGCCAGGCCGAACGCGGGGAAGGGCCGCTCACCCGCCGCGCCGCCGCCGCCGGCATCGAACTGATCAAGGACGCTGAAACCTCCACGCGTCAAAGCGGGCTGGTGATGAACTGGTCCGCGATCCCCAGCGATCGCGACGCGCGGCGGGTCTGGCGCGGCGGCGGCGTCGACGCTGGCGCCCGCGCCCGCATCAAGCTATCGCGCATCCGCGCCCGCGCCGGCGATCCGTCATTCTCATTGTCATGGTTGGCCTGCGTCGAGGCCCGCAGCCTCAAGTGGCTCGCAAAGCGCTATGGCTTCCCTTCGCGAACCATCGCCGACCGGTTAGCGCACGCCCTTGAATCTCTGGCCGACGCCTACGAAAACTGACCGCTAGGTATCGCCGGCCTCGGGCCCGATCCCGCCGCGCCGCATCAGCTCCGGCGACATCGCGGTCGAGTTCGGCGAGAACGCTGTTTCCATCGTCCAGTTCCAGTAGCGCAACACGGTCTGCGCCTTGGCCACGGCCATGCACTCATAGACATCCAGCACGTGCGCGAAGCGCTTCTCCATCTCCACGCCTTCACGACCCAGCGCGCGCCACAACGAACGCAGAGAATTGCGCTTCAGACCTGTCGCCTTGCACAACACCGCAAGACCCTCACCGCCCGGGTCGAGCATGATCCGCTCACCTGTCTGCGGCGTGATCCCCGATAGCGACGAAATCTCGTCGCGCAGCTCCGTCGTCATTCCGGCCGACGCCGCAACCTCGATCGCATCGTCGAGACTCTCATACTCCGACAACGCCAGCACAGTCCGGTTGCGTTGCCGCCGCTCGATCACCAGCATCGCCTTGGCGAACACCGGGTCCTTCAATCCGTTCTTGCCGATCGCCTTGAACACATCAGCGCACCCCTCGATCAGCAGTGTGCGCTCTGCGGAAAACTTCATCAGGATCGTGCGACGGTCCGCCTGGTTGCACCACCAGAACATCGCCAGAGCGTGCGCGGGCCGCAATTCATCCCGCAGGATCAGGTAGGATGTCAGCTGCGTTGCATCCGACGAGATCGAAACCATCGCATCGATCGCCCGGTCGGAAAGCTCCGCCCGTGTATTTCGCAACAACCGCTCGATCGCCGCCACATCCCCGGACTCGGCGATCGCGGAAGAAACCGCAGAGCCAATATCCGGACGCCCGGCCACCACGCGCCGGTGGAAGGCGCCGCCGTGCAACACGATCTGGATCAGGTCCGCATCATCCAGACCCTTGTTGTTCGCGATGATCCGCTCCGACACCGCAGGAATATCCAGCGCCAGAAACCGCAACAGCCGTTTCGGCGCCTGCGTCATCTCCTCCAGCCGGCGCGAACACAATTCACGCGCCCAGATATCGGCGTCGATCAGCAGCTCCAACAACAGATCCCCGGAGATCGCCCGGTCCTGCAGGCTGCCAACCGAAGACGGCAACGCCACCACATCCATCAGCCGCTTCAGCAGCATCCGGTTCAGTTCCTTGGCGTCGACCTTCTCAGGCGAGTCTGGAGCCAGTTCCGGGCTCCACTCGTCTTCGGTTTCGGCCTCAGCGGCGTGCAACTGGGCGGAGTCGGGCATGGGGTCCTGTCGATGCGCTCATGCAATAAACAACGCGATAGGCGCGGCCGGATCACGACCGCACCGTCCCGCATCGACCATCGCCGCGCCAGGTTAAACAATCATCAACCGAAATCGCGCCGACTGCCCCGCTACAAGGGTCCGCCCGGCGTCAGAATGCGCCCAGGAGACCGCCAGCAGACGGATCAGTGCCGGTGTTTTCGCGGATGTATGATCAACAGGGCGATCGCGGCGACGAACAGCGAGATCGCCAGATAGAACAGGATGCCGCCATCGGTCTCGCCCTCGGGCGAATCCAGCGTCACCGGCATCTCCGTGCCCAGCCACAACACATGCGCCGCCAGCGCGCCGCCGGACAGCACGATCGCAAGGATCGCGCCCAGCCTGCGCGTCCACGGAATGAACAACAGCAACGACGCCACGGGATGCGCCACGCCAACCAGGAAGCGCCCGGTCGGCTCCCACAGGGACATGCCGGAATAAGCGACGAGAGTCGGAAACACGACATTCTCCTCCGGACTGTCCGGGAACAGAATCTCATTCGCGATCAGCAAGAACATCGCCGCCAGGAACAGAGCCAGAATCCAGCTCCCCACCATTCGCATTCCGTACATACGCAACTCCCGCAACTGGAGATCGGGCGCGACTATGCCTGCCGATTGCAACATGTCCAACCAGTTGCGGCGCCCGCAAATAGGAAGCGTTTTCAACTCATACGCGATCGGGCGTTTCTGCACCGCGCGGATATCGGCTTTCCCCCGGCCCGATCCGGGCTAGATTACGCGAATCGGGAGGGCCGTGCGTGAGCAACGGACTCGACAAGCTCGACGACGAGATCACTGAGGGCGCGCAATCCCCGATCACAGGGATCTCGTCCGCCATCGGCGCGGGAGCAATTCTCACCTCAGGCGCCCGCCGCCGCATCATCATCGAACTGCCGGCCTACATGCTGGTCCAGATCGCATGGTTCACGGCCTTCGGCGCCCAGATGGTGCTCTTTCCGTATATCCTGAAAAACCAGCTCGGCGTCTCCGGCACGCTGCTCGGTGTCGCCCAGATGGCTCTGGCGGCGCCGTCCGTCGTCTTCATCCTGCTCGGCGGCGTCATAGCGGAGAGGGCGGACGGCAAGTGGCTGCTGGTCTTCTTCCATCTCCTCGCTGCGCTGCCCGCAGCCGCTCTGGCCTACACCCTCAATATCGGCGGCCTGGCATACTGGATGATGCTCACCTACGCCGTCGCCATGGGAACCATCGGCGCCTTCATGATGCCGGCGCGCGATTCCATCCTGAATGAAGTCGTCGAACGCCGGCGCCTCGCCGGGTCGCAGCTGACGCTCCAGCAGGGCGTCGCCTTCGCAACCCTCGCACAGTTCGCCGCGCAGATCGCCGGCCTGTGGATCGGCGGCATGGCCTCAACCAAGGGCGTCTGGCCCTTGCTCGGCGTTCAGGGCGCGATCGTCGCGGCAGGCGCCATCGCAGCGCTGTTCCTCGATTCCACCCAGATGATCTCGACAGGACGAAAGGGCGTCGGCGCAGTCTTCGGCGACATCGCCGACGGCATGAAGTGCGTCAGGAAGGATCCCGTCCTTTATTCCATGGTCGTCTGCATGTTCGGCGTCGGCGTCTTCGTCATCGGCGCCTTTCTCGTCGTGCTGCCGATCATCAACGCCGATGTCTACAACCACAACTCAGCCGGCCTGCGCGATATCTTCGTCACCTTCTGGGCCGGCGCATTCTGTTCCTCTGTCGCGGTCTCGCGCTTCCGCAACATCGCCAGGCCCGGGCGATTGATGCTGGCCTCGCAACTCATCGGCGCGCTCGCCATCCTCATCCTCGCCACCGAAGCGCAATACTGGCTGTTCCTGACGCTGATCTTCCTCTTCGGTCTCGCCGGCGGCATCTCCATCATGATGTCCCGCTCCATCGTCCAGGAAGCGGCGCCCCCGGAACTCCTCGCCCGCGTCCTGTCGATCTACCAGCTCGGCTTCATGGCGGGCGCGCCCATCGGCGCGGCCCTCATGGGCGTCATCGCTGATCAGGCCGGCCCTCGCGGCGTCATCTTCGTACCCTCGCTCGGCATGGTCGTGATGATCGTATGGATGATCGCCTTCACCCCGATCTGGAACATGAAGAAGAAACCCGCGGCCGCAGAACCGCCCGCCGGGCCAGCCTGAACTGCAGCCCCCGACATCACAGTTTCGCAGGCCTGTAGACACGCCTCCCATTCTCGGCATTCATGTCACTGGCAAAGAAGCCTCAACAGCCGCTTCCCGGAGGAATGACCATGCGCCTGCTCAGCAGCCTGCTCGCCGCCATCGCGCTGACTTTCGCCGCCGCCACAACCGCCCACGCCCAGATCAATCTCGGCGGCGTTGACACCAACCGCTTCGAGCGCGGCGCCGAACTCGACCGCGGCAAGGCCAACCCGAAACAACTCCACGAGGACGGCGTCGCAGCCCTCGAGGCGGGCGACTTCGTCACAGCCGACGCCAACTTCACCCAGCTCGTTGAAAAACAGCCGCGCAGCGCCGACGCGAACTTCCTCCTCGGCCTCGCCAAGTTCGGCCAGCAGGACTGGGAAGCCGCCCGCACCTATCTCGAAGTCGCAAGCGAGCGCGACAAGCGCCGCCCCGAACCCAAGACCCGCCTCGGCCTCACCCTGATCCAGCTCGGCGACCTCAACGCCGCCATCGACGTCTACCGCGAACTCGAAGCCCTCAACACGCGCTGCAAGGACCGCTGCAGAGACGACGAGTGGATCAAGCAAGGCATCCTCGAACTCGGCACCGCACTGAGCGCCGCGCTCGAAGAATCCGCTCCCGAATAGAGCCGCCCTGCTCCGCTGCCGGCGCAGCGGGCGTTCACCCCCGATTAACGATTCCGCGGCGTTTCAAAAACAGACAGCCTCCCCGCAACGGGGGAGGCTGCATGACTTGCTGCAACGTTCCGATCAGATCGCCGAAAGGTATTCGCTCAGCGTCACGCTGGAGTCCTTGTTCGCATCCATCGCTGCGAACCCGGCCTCCACCTGCACATCGCTCAACAGCTCGGGCGATCCTGAACTTCCGTCCTGATCAATCCCTGCCGGGCTGCGGCGCAACAGCACCTGCCCGTCAGCCGAGACAGCGAATTCCGCCTTCGTCAGCTTGCCGTCGCCATTCTCGTCCAGCAGCTCGAAGCCGCGCGTGAACAACGCCTTCATCCGCGCCTCGAACTCGCCGAGGCTGACATCGCCGTCGCCGTTCGTATCCATGCCCGCAAACTCTTCCTGGCGCGGATCTTCGGGAACATCGACGCTGTCAGGATCGCCGCCCTTGATCGACCGGCTGGCCTGCATCGACACGCCCCACTGGCCGTCGACATCGCCATCCTCCGGCGGCAACAAAACCGCGAACGTCTCGGAAACGATCTCCAGCTCCTCAACCTCGCGCCCGTCACGGTCCGCATCCTCGGCGTTTTCTTCGATGATCTCCTTGACCACCTTTTCCACCCGCCGGCTGTCGCCAGCCTCCGGCCCCATGAACTCCGTGATCGTCAGCTTGCCGTCGCCGTCCTGGTCCAGCCGCGCGAACGCCGCCTTCATGTCCGGCCCCGCCGCACTCGGCAGCGCAACCATCGCCGCCAGCGTCACGGCCCCAACGCCGCCCGCCAACACGCGTTTCCGGTGCTTCACAAAAGGAACAATCATCGCCGACACTCCATCATTGGCTTCAGGTGTCGGCCGCCAGAATGGTTTGTTGTAACGGGCGAGATACTTTTCGATGCCCGAACGCACCACATCGCTCGCCGTGGTGCCGTTTTCCCGGCACGTCTCGATAAAGTCCTGCTTGGTCTGATGGTCCAGCCGGACCTCCAGCGTTTCAGACTTCTTCGGGCTGCGCGACTTGCGTTTGGTCATCTCTCGATCCCGGCCGTTAGTGGGTTCAACTTCTGGCGGCCTTGGCTCGAAGCCCAACACCGCCGCGCGACCCGCACCAGCAAATCCCCGCCCGGACGCGAGTCATTTCACGCCCGAACATCCCCCCGCCAGCGCCCCATCTCACTCGAAATCACGTCCCGACGCCAGAAAAAGCGTGTCCGGACGCTGCAAATCCCTTAGAAATCAGGGCAACTAAGAGAACAGGAAACTGAGGAAACCGCCAAATGCGCACCATCCATTTCAATGATCTCGAATCCCTCGTCGGCGAGGAAGTCGGCGTTTCGCCCTGGCACGAGATCACCCAGACCCAGGTCAACAAGTTCGCCGAAGCCACCGGCGACCATCAATGGATCCACGTCGACGTCGAACGCGCCACGAAAGAGCTCGGCCACCCCATCGCCCACGGCTACCTCACGCTCTCGCTGCTGCCCATGCTGGCCGCCCAGGTGATGAAAGTCGACGGCGTCTCGCGCGGCATCAATTACGGCTGCAACAAGGTCCGCTTCACCAACATGGTCCCCGTCGGCTCAAAAGTCCGCCTCCGCCAGAAATGCCTCAAGGTCGAACCGAAAGCCGGCGGCAAACAGGTCACGATGGAAGCCACCATCGAGATCGAAGGCAAGGACCGCCCCGCCTGCGTCGCCGAATCCATCGGCATCTCCTACGGCGAGTAGGCGCGCACCAGAGCAGATCGATCACCAACGGTCCCAAATGGACATCGCGCATTATTGAGGTGGGGGAAAATCAGGCATGACCACCCATACCTTCAGCCTCTTCGCTGACTACTTCCAATTCTACCTGCAGGATGAAAACGCACCCTACATTGGCGAGGGCGCCTGGAATCGCGAGGCAACCGAGCGAATGCTTGCCGTTGCACCCGGCGCCTTGGCGGTTGGTACCGTTCGCAATGTCGATGTTCCAGTCACCGTGGAAGTCCTTCAGTCAGAACCGCGAGAAGACTTTGAAAATTGGGATCACGTCACTGAATGTGGGCTGGAAATCCAGTCTGGAAAACTCGTCGTAGCCGGTTGCACCGATTATTTTCCGGATGCTGCTCGCATTAAGGTTCCTGCTGGTCGCTATCGCGCACGGATTTGCGGCGGCGGTTTCGAAACCGTGGCAGAGCATTGGGATAGCGGCGAAGACGTGTACCGCGTCCAACTGTGGCCCGACACGGATTGCGAACCAAGAGTGTTGAAAGAGCGTGCGTCGCAGTCATCCGAGAGAGCACAACCAAGGAAAGACTGCAGCTGACGTTCTGATCCGGGATCAACACGCAGGCGCCAAAAGGGCCCCACCATCGACAACACCCAACCAAACCCCGCCGCCATCGCCGCCCAGCGCGCCCCATCGCTCGGCACGCGTCTCGCCTATGGCGCCGGCGCGATCGCCTTCGGCGTCAAGGACCAGGGATTCTCGATCTTCCTGCTCCTGTTCTACAGCCAGGTCGTCGGTCTCGACGCGCCGCTGGTCGGCCTCGCGCTCACCATCGCGCTCGTTACCGACGCCATATCCGATCCCATCGTCGGCTACTGGTCCGACAACTTCCGCTCGAAATGGGGCAGGCGCCACGTCTTCATGTACGCCTCCGCCATCCCTGTCGCGATCTGCTTCTATCTCCTCTGGAGCCCGCCTACCGGATGGAGCGATCAGGCGCTGTTCATCTACCTCCTCGTCCTCGCCATCCTCACGCGCAACTTCATCACCCTGTTCGAAACGCCCAGCGCCGCCCTCGCGCCCGAACTCACGCGCGATTACGACCAGCGCTCCACACTTCAGGCGTTCCGCTCCTACTTCGGCTGGACCGGCGGTAACGCCATGACCGTGTTGATGTTCTTCTTCCTGTTCCCCGCCTTCGTCACCGCCGACATCCCCGAAGGCCAGTTCAACCGGGAGGCGTACGGCGTCTACGGCGCCATCGCCGCGACCCTCATCTTCCTCGCCATCATGATCTCCTCGCTGGGCACCCACGGCCAGATCCGCCGCCTCACCCAGCCGCCCGTGCGAACCGGCGTCACACTCCTCACCATCTTCCGGGAAATCTTCGAAACGCTGTCCAACCGCTCCTTTCTCTCGATCTTCATCGCCATGATGTTCGGCTTCACCGCAGCCGGCCTGTCCAACGCATTGTCGGTCTACTTCTCCACCTACTTCTGGGGCTTCAGCGCCATCCAGATCGCGCTGCTCACACTCCTCATCTTCCTGTCAGTCTTCGTCGGCGCCGCCATCGCGCCCTTTGTCACGCGCACGCTGGGCAAGAAGCGCGGCGCCGTTCTTATCGGTTCGATCATGGTCTTCAGCGCGCCCATGGCGGTCATGCTGCGCCTGCTCGGAATCCTTTCCGGCGGCGGAGAGGAGGTCACATTCTGGGTCGTCGTTGCATTGGGGCAGGTCAACGTCGCCCTCATCGTCTGCTTCCAGGCCCTCGTCCTCTCTCTGATGTCCGATCTCGTTGAACAGTCCCAGCTGAAAACCGGGCGCCGCTCCGAAGGCCTGTTCTTCTCCGCCAACACCTTCACGCAGAAACTCGTCACCGGTCTCGGCGTCATGCTGGCGACGCTTGTCCTCACGCTGGCGCAATTCCCGGTCGGCGTCGCTCCCGCCGACATACCCGAAGACACGCTGATGCGGCTCGGCTGGTACTACATTCCCGTCAGCATCCTCCTGCTCGCCGCATCCGTCATCGTCATCGCGACCTACCGGATCGATCGCCAGACCCACGAAGACAATCTGCGCAAGCTCGCCCAGTCCGGCCCTGACGCGCCAACCTGAACAACTTGTCCTACCGGCGCCCCGGCGACACCCTTGTCCCATCGCCGCCCCGCGCATAGCCTCCAGAAAAAGCCTTGGAGGAGGCCGCCCATGCCAGCCGCAGAAATCCGCGAGAGGTTCGAACGCATCGTCGCATCAGGAGAGGGCGACGCCCACGCGCTCGCCGCCGCCGCGAAGAAGGGCGACATACCCGCCGCCATCGACCTCGCCGCCCTGCTGACCCGCGCCGGCTTCGTCGAACCGGCCATCATCCTCGACCTGTACGACGCAGCCGCCGCCGGCTGGTACGGCGACCCGGCGCCAGACGTCGACCTCACGCAGGGCTCGGGCACGGTGAACCCCGCCCTCTGGCCGCCCTTCTGGGACTTCCTCGACGACGAATCCAAAATGGACGCCGGAACCTTCACCATGCGCACCGCGCGCCTCGGCGATCATGTCGATGAAACCTTCGATGTCCGCGCCGCCGACGCCAGCCTCGCTTACCCCGGCGTCCCCGAAGCCGCCGCACAAGGCTGGCCCCGCAAGTTCCAGCTCGAGGAACTCGCCGCCTGTCCCGCCAATTCGTTGGGCGGGGAGTTCCACCGCCTCATCGTCGAGAACCAGTTCGACCTCGAAGTCCTCGACCGCGACGAACTCGGCCTCGCCGACCTGCGCCCGCCGCTCGACTATCTCAACGCCCGCATCCTGCAATGCCACGACCTCTGGCACATCATCGGCGGCTACCACACCACCGCGCTGCACGAGACGGCCATTTCCGGCTTCCAGCTTTCGCAGTTCGGCCACAACTACTCAGCGCAATACCTCGCCTTCGTGAATGCGCGCGCCGCCATCCGCACGCCGCCCGCAATTCCGCTCCTGCTCGAGATCACGCTGTCCGGCTGGCGCCACGGCCGCCAGACCCCGCAACTGCTCGACGTCGACTGGCCGGAAGTATGGGCCCAGCCAACCGAGACCATCCGCGAGAAACTCGGCGTCACCGCCTACAAATCGCCATTTCCCGCCGACCTCGTCGAACAACTGGAAGCCGCCAACGCAGCCTGAGCGAGTGCGCAGGATCCGTCATCCCGGGCGGCCGAAGGCCGATCCGGGACCCGGCGGCGTGCACACAGGCGGCGTGCGCACAGGCAACGCCCGATCCACTCACCCTCTGGACATCCGGCTGAACCCCAGCATGTTCCCCGCACCGAACAATTTCCGGAATCGCCCATGTCCATCGCACGCCTGACCGCCGCCACAGCGCTCGCAACACTCCTTGCCGCATGCACGCCTTCGCCTGACACAAGCGACTCCCCCGCCGCTCCCCCGCAACCGGCAAGCGGAGAGGGCGTCGGCCAGCAACTCACCACCGCGCAGACGCCAACAGGCGAGTACATCTCCTGGCGCGAACACGTCATCGACAACGGCGCCGATCTGCCGATCCCGCTCTCCGGCGGCGACGGCCTCGCCATGGCTGATCTCGACGGCGACGGCTTCGACGACATCGTCACCGTCCATGAATCCGACACCGAATACGACGGCGAGGCCGACGGCTATATCCGCATCGCCTTCGGCTCCGATGATCCCGACATGTGGGAAAACATCACCCTCGCCGAAGGCCCCGAAGCCGGCGCGCCCGAAGACGCCGCCATCGCCGACGTCAACGGCGACGGTCACCTCGACATCATCGCCTCAGCCGAACTGGCCCACCTGATCTACTTCCAGAATCCCGGCCCGAATGCGCGCAGCGAACATTGGGATCGCCTGATCATCCCGCAGACCCTGAACCGCGGCTCCTTCATCCGCGTCTTCCTCGCCGACTTCAACGGAGACGGAAGGCCCGAAGCCGCCACCGCCAACAAGGGCGAACAGAATCCCGACCCGGCCACCGCCGAACCCACCGCCATCTCGGTCTTCCATGTCGACGGCGACCCGCTGGCCGCCGAAAGCTGGCGGGAGCAGGAACTTGGCCGCTACCTGATCCCTCAGAACGCCCATCCCGTCGACATCGATTCAGATGGCGATCTCGACATAATCGGCGGCGTCCGCGTCGGCCCGCGCATCGTCCTCTTTCAGAATGACGGCGCCGCCAACTTCACCGAACTGCCCATAACGCCCAGCGAAGAAGCCTTCGGCGGCTTCAACTTCGCCTTCGCCGACATGAACGCCGACGGCCGCACCGACATCATCACCGCCACCCACGACGACATCGTCTTCACCGACGGTCTCGCCTGGCTCGAACAGCCCGCCGACCTCTCCCAGCCCTGGACCACGCACATCATCGGAACCTTCGGCCCCGACTGGATGATTGGTATCGAACTAGCCGACATCGACAGCGACGGCGACCTGGACGTCATCTCCGGCGGCTATTCCGCCGGCGCTCGCGACCGCGACGACGAAGCCCTGCCGCTCGACACGCCCTTCGGCCGCCTCGGCTGGTTTGAAAACCCCGGTGATGCAACAGGCGCATGGACACGCCACGACATCTCGCGTCGCGAACGCGGCATGTTCGACAAGTTCATCGCAAAGGACATCGACGCCGACGGCGACATCGACTTCGCGCTGACCCGCGGCAATTCCAATCCCTACGACGGCGTCTTCTGGCTCGAACAGGTCCGCACTGCCGAACCCGTTCCGGCGTTCACGCCATTTGCGTCTGGCGACAGCCCCGAAATGCCCCTCGCGCCGGACGACCGCCCCTGAGCGCAAGCCGCACCCACGTCAGATCAGCATCGTGTTGTCAGCGTCCGCATCAGCGTCAGGCTCGACAACCGGCGCCGGCTGAGGCTTCGCCTTGGGCGCCGCGTCAACCTGCTGAGCCGCAACCGGCGTGCGCTTGCGCAGCAACCGGGCGACGCGGGCCAGCAACATCTGGTCGTCAAACGGCTTGGCCAGGTAATCGCGCGCGCCCAACTGCAACACGCGCTTCACATCGTCCGGCGCGTTGCGCGCGGTCAGAACCATCACCGGCAACCGCGCCGTCGCCTGATTCAGCTGCAGCGCGCTCAGAACTTCAAACCCGTCCGTGCCGGGCATGTTGAGGTCCAGCACCATCGCCGCCGGTGACACCATCTTCACCAGCTCCAGCGCCTCGGCGCCGTCGCGCGCCGCCGTCACCGAATAGCCGGCGACCTGCAACCGGGTGAGCAGCAATTCCCGCACGCCGGGATCGTCATCCACAACAAGAATACGGCGGCCAACGCGTTCAAGCGACATCGGCAAACTCCTGTTCAATCCCGAGCGCGCCGGCAATCGCCTGCGCCAGTTCCTGCATGTCCAGCGGCTTGCCCGCCACGCCGTCAAAAAGCTCCGGCGCATCAAGCCTGCTGCGGTCCGCCGTCAGGGCCACGATCGGCGTGTCCTGGTTCGGACCGCTCGTTTCACGAATCTTCCGCGCCGCATTCTCTCCGCCAATACCTGGCATCATGCGATCCATCAGGATCATATCGAACGGCTGCTCCATCACCGCCTCAACAGCAGCTTCGCCGTCGACGACCAGTTTCACCTGGGCGCCCAGCGCTTCCAGCACCGCGCTCAACAATGTCCGCACCGACTCATTGTCGTCAGCGACCAGCACCCGGCAATGCGACGGCAGCTCCAGTCCGCGCGCCTCGTCATCCGCAACGCCAACATCCCCGAGCGCGATCTCCGCCGGCACCGAGAACCAGAATTTTGAGCCGGCCCCGGGCGAACTCTCCACGCCGATCTCGCCGCCCATCGCCTCGACAATGCCCTTGCAGATCGCAAGGCCCAGACCGGTGCCGCCATATTTCCGCGTCGTCGACGCATCGACCAGCGAAAACCGCTGAAACAGACGCTGCACCGCGTCCTCGGCGATCCCGACACCTGTATCGGACACCGAGATCATCAGGCGCGCAGCATTCGTGTCATAGCTCGCGGCCAGTTCGATCGACCCGTCGTCCGTGAACTTCACCGCATTGCCCACCAGGTTCAGCAGCACCTGCCGGATCCGGTGTTCGTCAATCGACAGAAAACCGGGCAGGCGCTCCAGCTCGGCCGACAGCACCAGACCCTTTTCCGCAGCCTGCGGCGCAAACAGATCGACGAGACGCTCAATGCACGTCGCCACGCGAACCGGCGACCGTTCGATTTCCACCCGCCCGGCTTCCAGCGCCGAGAAGTCGAGAATGTCGTTCACCGTCGCCCTCAACGCCTCGCCAGCCGTCACTGCGCGCTCGATGTAAACCCGCGTTGTGTCCGCCAGCTCCGGCTGGTCCTTCACCAGGTTGGCGAACCCCAGCATCGCCGTCAGCGGCGTACGCAATTCATGGCTCATGTTCGCAAGGAAGTCGGCCTTGGCCTGCGCTGCGGCTTCCGCCTCGCGACGAGCTTCAACCAGTTCGTGTTCAGCCGCGACGTCCGCCGTCACATCCCGCGCGGAATCCTGATAAGACACGATCGCGCCCGTTTCAGGATCGCGCTTCACGCCCGGCCGCCCCTCCAGCCAGATCCAGCTACCGTCAGCGCGGCGCGCACGATAACGCACCACCACTGAGCGCTCGCCCGCCTTTGCATGTTCCAGCTTCGCAAACTGTCTCGCAACTTGCTCGGCGTCATCGGGATGGATGTACTCCCACATCCGCTGACCGATCATCTCCGCTTCGGTGTAACCCAACACCGTGCGGCAGGCCGGCGAAACGAAACTGATCTTTCCGCGGCGGTCGAACTCGGCAATGATGTCGGTCGAGTTCTCAGCCAGGAGACGATACTGCGCCTCGCTGGACTCAATCGCCTTCAGCGACTCGATATGGTCCGTGATATCCTGGAACACGCCCACCAGCGCGCTGACCTCGCCGCTGTCATTCAGCTCGCATACGGCCTTCGACACGACATGGCGCAACGCCCCGTCGGCGCGGATCAACCGCAGCTGGAAATCAAACCCCTGTTTCGTCGCGATCGCATGGTCGATATTCGCGGACACCATCGCCCTGTCTTCGGGGTGATAGAAATCGATCGCGCTATCAACTCCGGTGTCAAATGTCTCGCGCGTGACGCCATGGATCTCGTAGACCGCATCCGACCAGTCCAGCGATCCCGTTCCAAGATCGACCCGCCAGTAACCTGCGCCGGAAACGTTTTCCGCCAGCTCCAACAGGCGCTGCTTCTTGCGCGCCTGCCGTTCAGCGAACGCCAGCTCGATTTCATCGACCACGATCTGCGCCAGCTTCCTCAGCCGCGCCAGCTCCCGCTCGCTCGGACTGCGCGGCTTCGTATCGATCACACACAACGTGCCAAGATTGTGGCCGCCGGCCGTGGTCAGCGTCGCGCCCGCATAAAACCGGATATGCGGCGCGCCGGTCACCAGCGGGTTCGACGCAAAACGCTCATCTTTGAGCGCATCCTCAACCACCAGCACGGCGCGCTCGCCCATCTCGATTGCGTGCGTGCAGAAAGAAATGTCACGGGGCGTCGAACAGGCGTCCAGACCAACCCGCGCCTTGAACCATTGCCGCTCGGCATCCACCAGCGAGACCAGCGCGATCGGAACGTCAAACAGATCGCCCGCCAGCTGCGCGATCCTATCGAAGGATGGTTCAGCGGAAGTGTCGAGAATCTCGAACGCCTTCAATGCCGCCAAACGCTGTTCTTCGTACGCCACCACTCACCAACTCCACTTGCAATTGGCACAGACCATAGCGGATGGCGATTAAGCTGAATTTAAGCCGAATCGCATTTGGCAAGTTTTTCGTTAATCTCAATTCCCGGTTCGTTAGGATCGCCGGCCTCGCCGTCTTGGCGCGGGGCCGGGCGAACCTATATCAACAACTCGCCAACCCGCCGCCAAGGGAGTTCAGATGACCGACGCCCCCTCCAGAGACGACCTCAAGGCCAGGCTCACACCCGAACAATACGCCATCGCCTGTGGCGAAGGCACCGAACGCGCCTTCTCCAATCCGCTCAACGACGAGAAACGCCCCGGACTCTATAAGTGTGTCGGCTGCGGCGAGACCCTGTTCGTATCGGACAACAAGTACGATTCAGGCTCGGGCTGGCCGTCTTTCGACCGCCCGGCCGATACAGGCGCGATCGGAACCAAGACCGACAACAAGCTCGGCATGACCCGCACAGAAGTCCATTGCGCCAAATGCGGCTCGCATATGGGCCACGTCTTCGAAGACGGCCCGCGCAACACAACGGGCCTGCGCTATTGCATCAATGGCGCGGTCCTTGACTTCGAACCGCAGGACTGACGCGCCTCACCAACAATCATCCCGGACGGCCAACAGCCGTTCCGGGACCCGGCGCCACGCATTACCCCTCATTAACCCCTGCCCATCCCCTGCCGGCCGCCATCACAACCTGTGAACAAAGCGCTTCGTTCACACCTCACTCAGCGGCAGCCGTTGGGGCGCGCTGCGAGTCGCACCACATAGAGTCGTGAAGCCGCAGCAAGCGGCCAAACCTCCTCGCGCAACGCGACACGTCAATGAGTAACACAACCTTGTCGACGCAGCCGGCAGACGCCGCCTCACCACCCGCGCCGCCAAAGGCGCCGCGCGACGAATCAAACGTCATCGAACAACACGGAGCCAAACGCATCGACCCCTACGCCTGGCTGCGCGCCGACAACTGGCGCGATGTCATGCGCGACCCGTCGCTCCTGCCTCAGAACATCCGCGACTACCTGGAAGCCGAAAACGCCTTCACCCGCGCGCGCCTCGAGGCTCCCACCGAAGCCCTCCAGACCGAACTCTTCGAAGAGATGAAGGGCCGCATCAAGGACGACGATTCCACCGTCCCGCAGCTCGACGGCCAATGGGCCTATTACCGTCGCTTCCGCGAAGGCGGCGAATACCCGATCTACGCCCGCAAGCCGGCGCCCATCGCCTTTGAACCCGGCGAGGAAGGCGAACAGCTCCTGCTGGACGCCGAGGAAATGGGAAAAGGCCGCGATTACTTCGACTTGCGCACCGTATCTCATTCACCGGATCACCAGCTCCTGGCCTACGCCGTCGACGACAAGGGCTCGGAATTCTACACCATCCGCATTCGCGATCTCGAAACCCACGAGGATCTCGATGAAGCGATCGAAGCCGCCTACGGCGATTTCGTCTGGGGCGCCGACAGCCGCACCATCTACTGGGTCGAACGCGACGAAAACGCCCGCCCCGTCGCCGTCCGCCGCCGCCGCCTCGGCCAGCCCGGCGACGATCTCGTCTACCGCGAAGCCGATCCCGGCTTCTTCGTCGGCGTCCACAAGACAACCTCGCAGGCGTTCATCGTCATCACCGCGAATGACCACACGACGTCGGAATCCCATGTCTTTCCCGCCGACGCCGCCGATCCCCAGCCGTGCCTGATCGCAGCCCGCGAACCGGGCGTGGAATACGAACTTGTTCACTTCGACGATCGCTTCTGGATCTCAACCAACCGCGACAACGCGCTCGACTTCAAGATCGTCACCACAACGATCGACAATCCCGGCGCCGAAAACTGGACCGACATCGTCCCGCACCGTCCCGGCGCGCTGATCCTCGGCGTTGATGCGACACATGAACATTTCATCCGGCTCGAACGCGAGAACGGCGCCGAGCGTATCGTCATTCGCAACCGCACCGACGGCGCCGAGCACGTCATCGACTTCACCAGCCCCGCCTATTCCCTCGGCCTTCACGGCGGCCACGAATGGGAAACCTTGAAGTTACGCTTCAACTATTCCGCGCCCGACACTCCAGCGCAGGTCTATGACTACGACATGGCCGCCCGCACACGCGTCCTGCGCAAGCAACAGGAAGTGCCGTCCGGCCACACGCCCGAAGACTACATCGTCGAGCGTATCGACGCTCATGCGCCGGATGGCGAAACCGTGCCCGTCACCATCCTGCGCCACAAATCGACGCCTCTGGACGGTTCCGCCCCGGTCCTCCTCTACGGCTACGGCGCCTACGGCCTCACCATCCCGGACGATTTCCGCACCGCCCGCCTCAGCCTCGTCGATCGCGGCTTCATCTATGCCCTGGCCCACGTGCGCGGCTCGATGGCCAAGGGCTATCGCTGGTATCTCGACGGCAAACTGGAAAAGAAGACCAACACCTTCACCGACTTCATCGCCGCCGCACACCGCCTCATCGAAGGCGGCTACACCACGAAAGCCAACATCGTCGCCATGGGCGGCTCTGCCGGCGGCATGCTGATGGGCGCCATCGCCAACGCGGAACCGGACCTGTTCGCGGGAATCATCGCCGCCGTCCCCTTCGTCGACGTGCTCAACACCATGTCCGACGACACCCTGCCGCTCACGCCGCCGGAATGGCCTGAATGGGGCAATCCGATCGAGGACGCAGACGCTCATGCGCGCATCGCCGCGTATTCGCCCTACGACCAGACGACGGACCGGCCCTACCCGCCGACTCTCATTACCGGCGGCCTCACCGATCCGCGCGTGACCTACTGGGAGCCCGCCAAATGGGCCGCCCGCCTGCGCCATGAAGCCCCCAACGCCGGTCCCTATTACCTCAAGATCAACATGGACGCCGGCCATGGCGGCGTCTCAGGCCGCTTCGCCAGCCTGCGCGAAACCGCACTCGACTACGCCTTCGCGCTCGCCGCCACCGGCAAGGCTGCCGGATTCAACCTCAAGGCCTGACCCAACGCCTCCCCCGAACGGGGACCACCGTCAAACCCCGCTCCGGCATTCACTGGACCCCAGCGTGCGCTGGGGTCGCGTCTCTTCGCGACGCTTATGGAACTGCAAGCGTGACGTCAGTCACGCATCCCCAGCGCACGCTGGGGTCCAGCCTCCCCCTCATCAAAAGCCTTCAGCAAGCGGATCATTCACCCCGCCCCAGTGATGCATCCCGGCAACACTCCCGAGCCTCCTGTTAACAAACGGGGCGGGCAACAAAACTGTCATCAAAGTGTGAGGCTGGTGTCACGGACGAGGAATAGGGCTCGCCGCGGGGATGGCGGACGCACCTTTCATCTGCCTGCGAGTTTTCGCGCTGCCTTCGGCCCTGACATGTCCTTAAGGGAGACCAGGATGACATCGAGACCACAAGTTCGCGCGGCCCTTCTGGCCTGTCTTGCAGCCGGCACTGCCGCGGCCTGCTCAGGTTCCGACGGCGTCGCTTCGCCCGGCGAAGGCGTTTTCGTGACCTCGCCGCCGCCAGCCGCTCCGCCGACATCGCCGCCGACGTCTCCGCCAACATCGCCGCCGACTTCGCCGCCATCCGGCCCGGCCGCCTCCTGCCCGACCGGCACGACCAGCGTCGGCACGATCGCCACCACGGACGGCACCAAGCGCAACTGTGTCCTTCCGCAGACCATCACCGGCGCATCGCTCGAGATCAACGATGTCGACGGCGTGATCTACTCGCTCTCCGGCCGCACCGACGTCGGCCAGGACCAGGGCGCTGATCCGGCATCGCCGATCGCCGGCCGCCAGTCCGGCACCCTGATCCTCAACGAAGGCGTCACCGTTTTCGGTTCGACCTCCTCTGACTACATCGTCGTCAACCGCGGCTCGCAGATCTTCGTCAACGGCTCATCGAACTCGCCGGTCGTCTTCACCGGCCGCCAGGACGTCGTTGGTTCGTCCACCGCAGGCACTGACCAGCAATGGGGCGGTCTGATCGTCCTCGGTCGCGCACCGATCAACAACTGCCCCGTCGGCGCCACGGCCCCCACACTGGCGGCCCCGAACGCGGCTTGCGAAGCTGAAATCGAAGGCGCCGACTTCGCGCTCTTCGGCGGCGCGACGCACAACGACAACTCGGGCTCCATCTCCTACGCCCAGATCAAGTTCGGCGGCATCGAGATCGGCGCCGGCAACGAGATCAACGGCCTCACGATGGGCGGCGTCGGCGCGGCGACGAACGTCTCGAACGTCCAGGTCCACTACAACTTCGACGACGGCATCGAGCTGTTCGGCGGACGCGTGAACCTCTCGAACATCGTGCTCACCTCGATCGGCGACGACAGCCTCGATCTCGACTTTGGCTGGACCGGCGCAGCGCAGGGCGTCCTGATCGTTCAGGAATCCGGCCGCGGCGACCATGGCTTCGAGTTTGGCGACGCCGACGCACAGCCGCTCTTCACCCACTCGAAAGTGTCGAACGCGACGATCATCTCGCTGCGCGACGATGCGATCAACGTGAAAGAAGAGCACCTGCGATCCTGATCGCCGCCGCGCTCGTAACGGGCTGCGCGACAACCGCCGGTCCCTCGTTCGCGGATATGGAATTTCCCGAAGGCATGCCGACGGAAATGGAGATCAGCCCGGTGACGCGTACGGCCGCCGCCAATCCGGATCAGACGTTTCAGACGCTTATGCAGCGCGGCGACTTTCAGCGCGCGGCTAGCCTGCAACGCACCCAGCTTGAGACCGATCCCGAAGATCACCAGGCGCGACTCGGTCTCGCCGAAGCGCTACGCCACTCCGGGGACCTTGCAGGCGCGAACGCTGAGTTTCTGCAGCTTGCTGAAATCGTTGAATGGCGCACGCAGGGTCTGATGGGAATGGCGCGCATCGCCCTGGCATCGCAGCAATATGGCGTCGCAGCGCGCACCTTCGCGAGCCTTACCGAGGAAAACCCGGACCTCTGGCGCGCCTGGCTGGGTCTCGCGCAGGCGCGGGATCACATGGGCAACTGGGCCAACGCGGATATTGCCTACGCGCAGGCCCTGCTTGCGAGCTCTGCACCCGCCATCGTGCACAACAATCACGGTGTGTCCCTGTTGGCCCGCGGCGACAGTTTTGCTGCGGCAGAAGCGTTCCGCGTTGCGCTGGAGATCGATCCCGGGTTTGAGGCCGCCGCAACCAATATGGACCTAGCGCTGGCGACGGCAGGCGGAGCGCTGACTCCAGATCAGGCAGGCGGTGACGCCATCGAGACGGCGCGCCGACTAAACAATTTTGGGTATGCGGCGATGCTGCAGGGCCGCAAGGACGAAGCGTTGTCCTACTTCGACGCCGCATTGAGCGCCCACCCGTCATTCTACGCCAAGGCGTACGAAAACCGCGCGACCGCGAAGGGCGACAGCTAGCGTCTGGCTAGACGAACCAAAGAGCAGTTTCGAAAGACTGTGAAGCGAGCACCGCGGCGGCCGCCAGCGCTACGCCCAATGGAGCCGGTGCGCCAACCTGAAGCACGCGCGGCGCCCGATCGCTCGCCAGCATCGGAATGCGGCGTAGCGCCACCAGCGCAATCACCAGTACGGCCATCGAAACGGCGAGCCACAACATCAGCGCCTGCAGCCCGGCAATACCGCTCCAGAGGCCAATGGCGGCGGCCAGCTTTGCGTCCCCGCCGCCCATGCCTGTCCACTGGAACAGCGCGAAGCCAAGTCCGAACACGACGGCGAATACGACGAGATGATCCCAATAGCTGGCCACTGGCGCTGGTCCGGCAATTGCGGTCAGTCCGAATAACAAGACGAGGGCGGCCGAAATCCAGTTCGGAATCGTGTAACGGGCTGCATCGCTTGCTGCGGCGAATACGAGCAAAAGCGCAAAGCCAGCCCAGATCATCGACATGCCGCGCCTCCCGTTTTGCAACGCTGGGGATGCAACCAGCAAGAAGCGTGCGTGGTAACCGCAGGCGGCTATCCTGCGGCCGGGCCGACCCAGATCTGTTGCGCGTTCACGAACTCACGAATTCCGTGGGGTCCCAGTTCCCGACCGATGCCCGATTTGCCGACCCCGCCGGAAGGCAGGCGCGGGTCTGTCTTGACGATGCCGTTGACCGAAACCTGTCCGGCGACGATCCGGCGCGCCAGTTTTTCACCGCGCTCGGTCTCGGTCCATACGCTTGCCGCCAGACCGTAGTCGGTGTTGTTCGCCAGCGCCAGCGCGTGTTCCTCGTCGTCCGCGCGCACCATCGCTCCGACTGGTCCGAAGGTTTCTTCGACAAATGCGCACATGCCAGGCTCGACATCCGCCAGCAGAGTGGCGGGATAGAAAAAGCCGTGCCCGTCCGGGATTTCTCCGCCAAGCAGCAGGCGGGCGCCGGCCTCCCTGGTCGCAGTGACCTGTCTGTGTAGTTCATCGCGCAGGTTGTTGCGCGCGATCGGCCCGATCTGGGTGTCTTCATTTGCCGGATCACCCAGCTTTAGCGCGGCAAGACGCGAGCGCATCATCTCGCACATTTCATCGTAGATCGGCGCTTCGACGATGAGCCGCTTGGCGGCGATGCACGACTGTCCGGCATTGATGATCCGCGACAGTGTCAGGACGTCTGCCGCCTTTTCGAGGTCCGCATCGGCCAGGATAATCGACGGGTCCGATCCGCCAAGTTCCAGCACGACCGGTTTGATTTCAGATCCTGCAATCGTCGCGACTGCAGCGCCGCCGCGAGAGGAGCCGGTGAAGGACACCGCCTTCACTCTGGGATCGCGGATCACGGCTTCCACTTGTGAGGTTTCCAGCATCAGCGCCTGAAACACGCCGGGCGGGGCGCCAGCCTCGTCGAACGCCTTGGCGATTTTCAGGGCGCAGCCCGGGACATGTGGGTCATGCTTCATCACGCAGGTATTGCCCGCCATCAGGGCGGGCGCAGCGAAACGAAACGCCAGCCAGAACGGCGCATTCCACGGCAGGATACCGAGGATCACGCCCAGGGGCAGGTGTTGCACATAACTGCGTGTCGCATCCGAAGGCAGGGTGAGCGTTGCGAGATACGCTTCGCCGTTCTCTGCGTAATGGTTCGCGCACCATGCTGACTTCTCGACCTCGCCGATCGATTCCTTGATCGGCTTGCCCATCTCCTCGGTCATCACCGGCGCCATGTCGTCCATGTTGGCGCGCATGTAGGCGGCTACGGCGTTCAGGACATCGGCTCGCCTGGCGAAGCTCAGCTCTCGCCACGCGTGAAACGCTTCATGAGCGCGAGAGAGTTTTTCATCGGTGGTCTTCTCGTCGTCAGGCGTGACTTCACGAACCACTTCGCCCGTCGCCGGGTTGATGGCTGTCAGCATGTCGATGTGCTCCTTCAGGACGCCGAAACGGCGTGCCCGTTGCTTGATGGTTTGGCGCCGCCCGATCTCTTGCCGGACTTTTTGGCGGGCGCGGGCTTGCGAACAAATTCGCGATCCAGCGAGAAGAACGATTCACATCCGGTCTTGGTGACGTGGATGGTGTCAGAAATTCCAACCGTCTGCTTGCCGTCGACGCCCCACACCCACGGGATAAGGTGAAAAGTCATGCCGACCTTGAACGGTGTCGGGTCGCCTTGCATCAACGAGAGGATGTAGCCTTCATCCCAGCTTGGCGGGAAGGCGATGCCGATAGAATAGCCCGACCGCGTGATCAGCTCGCCGCCGTGCGAGCCTGAAGCGATAATGTCCCGCGCGATCTTGTCGGCATCGGAAACGGTCAGCCCAGGGTGGATCTCCTTGTGCAGCTGTTCCAGCGCCTGAAGCATCTTGTACTCGGCGTTTTCCATCTCCGACGAAATCTCGCCGATCGTGATCGTCCGCATCATTGCTGCATGATAACGCCGGAAACAGCCGCCAACCTCCAGAAAGACATGATCGCCAGCCTCGACCTTGCGGCCCTCCCATGTCGCGTGTCCGATCATCGTGCGCGGGCCGGACGTGACATAGGGCATGACGGCGGGCGGTTCGCCGCCGGCGCGGAACATCGCGGCGGAGATCGCAGCGCCGATTTCGTTCTCCGATACGCCGACCTCCACCGCGTCGATCCCTGCTCGCATTCCGGCTTCAGTCGCCGCGGCCGCTTTCTTCATGGCCTGGATTTCGACGTCCGATTTGCACAGCCGCCCCTCCTCAACGATCCCGAAGCAGTCAATCAGGCGGCCTTGCGTGAAGAGACCCCGGATGCGGTCTTGCTGGTAGGCCGGCAGGAAGTAGGAATTGCGTTCGTAGCCGACTGTGCCCTTTGCGAGGCCGAACTCGGAGAGTGAATCCACGAGCGTCTGGATCGCGTCGCCGGTATCCTTGAATGGACGCGTCAGCTCCACCCATGTGCGTGCATGGACGTTGGATTCTTCCAGCTTGCGCGTCACCATCCAGCACTGGCCGTCCTGCGGCACGACGATCGCCTGGAAGAAGGAATACCCGGTGGTCTGGTAATCCGTCAGGTACATGATGTTTTCAGGGTCGGAGATGATGACGGCGTCGAGCAGCCGGTCCTTCATTCGCTCCCGCAGTTCGGAGATCCGCCGCTCATACTCTTCCGGCGGGAAGGTCATGTCGTCGCGACGTCTCATCTAGCTGGCTCCGGCTGACTTGATGGCTGCTTCAAGGATATCGAGACCTTCGACGAGATCTTCATCCGGGATGGTTAGCGGCGGGATCAGTTTGACAACGCGACCGCCGGACCCGCAGGGGCCGACCAGCAGCCCGTTCTTAAAACTCGTCGCCGCGACCTCCTTGGCGAAGGCGCCGTCCACAACATCGATCGCCTGCATCATGCCCTTGCCGCGGACTTCCCAAGCGTTCGATCCGGCGCTCGCCATGTCGTGCAGGCGCGAGCGCATGATCTCGCCCTTGCGAACGACGTCCTTGGAAAACGTGTCGTCCTCAAAATAGCGCAGCGCTTCGCGCCCGGCGACGAACGACAGACCTTGCCCGCGGAACGTGCCGGTATGTTCGCCGGGCGACCAGTGTTTGTCATGTTCCGGCTTGGTGAGGTTCATCGCAAGCGGCGTTCCGTATCCGCCAATTCCCTTGGCGAGCGTAATCACATCCGGATCAAGTCCCATGCCGTCGAAGCTGAAATAACTGCCGGTGCGGCCGCACCCGGCCTGGATGTCATCAAAGATCAACAGCGCGCCGATTTTCCTCGCAAACGCCTGCACGCTGTGCAGCCATTCTTCCGTGGCGACATTGACGCCGCCTTCGGCCTGGATCGGCTCGACCATGATCCCGGCCGGCATTTCGATACCTGAAGACGGGTCGTCCATCAGCGCCGAGAATTCCTCCATCGACGCGCCATACGGCAATCGCGTGACATCGCTGAGCGGGACGCCTGCGGCGTTGCGAAAGTAGGAGTTTGCCGTGCAGGCAAGAGAGCCCAACGTCATTCCGTGAAAGCCGCCAGAGAAGGCGATGATGTTCCGCCGTCCGGTCGCCCGTCGTGCAATCTTCAGCGCAGCTTCCACGGCGTTGGTGCCGGTCGGCCCCATGAACTGCATCTTGTAGTTCCAGCCGCGCGGCTTCTGAATCGTATCCACGAAGGCCTGCATGAAATCGCGCTTGGGCGCGGTCGCCATGTCGAGGCTGTGAGCGACGCCATCGGCCTCAAGAAAGGCGATCATCGCCGCCTTCATCTTGTCGTTGTTGTGGCCGAAGTTCAGGACGCCGGCGCCTGCGAAGAAGTCGATATAAGACTTTCCAGCCTCATCGACCTGTCTGGCATTGGAAGCAGAAACAAACACAGTCGGGTAGGCGCGTGAATAGCCGCGAACTTCGGATTCCCACTGGTCGAATACTTCCATCATGCCGTCTGGCTCCTTTGCTGTGTGGCGATCAGCCTGTGTCGGCTTCTCCGGAATTGGGTAGCGGCGCCCCGGCCAGACGCGCGTACAACCGCGTCACGACAGGGATCAGCCGGTCATTGAAGTCATAGCGGGGGCTGTGGCACGGCTCGTCATGATCGTTGCCGTCATCTGCTCCGATCAACGCGAAGGCGCCGGGCTTTTCCTTGAGGTAGTAGCTGAAATCCTCAGAGGCCATGATCGGGGTCGCCGTTTCGGTCGATAGCCAGTCTGCGCCAAGCTCGTCGCTCAGCGCCGATCGCATTTCGGCCGCGGCGTCCGCGTGATTGATGGTTGCATCGTAGCGGCGGATGATCTCGGTAGTGGCTTCAACACCATAGGCTGCGCCCACATCGCGTGCGATCTGCTCGATCAGGCCGTTTACGAAGTCGCGGTCGTCGGGATCGGTGATGCGGATACTGCCGCCGATCTTCGCCTGTTCGGGCACGATCGTGTCATAACTCGGCGCGTCTATCGACGACACGCTTACAACCACGGACCGTTGCGGCGACACCCGCCGCGCAACGATCTGTTGCAGCGCCATCGTGATCGCAGCAGCAGCCAGCACCGGATCGCGCACCAGTTCCGGCTGGCTTGCGTGACCGCCCGCGCCCTTGACGGTGATGTTGAAAGTGCCGTTGCCCGCCATGATCGCGCCGTCGGGACAGACAGCCTGTCCGAACGGGATAGCCGGCCAGTTGTGCCAGCCGAACACCACGTCGATGTTTTCCAGCGCACCGTCTTCAATCATCTTCTTGGCTCCGTGCCCGCCTTCTTCGGCAGGCTGGAACAACAGTGTTACCGGACCAGGCAGGGCGTCCTCATGGGATTTCAGCCAGGTCGCCGCCGCCATCAGCGTCGCGGTATGGCCGTCATGACCGCATGCATGCATGCAGCCCTCGTGTTGCGAACGCCAGTCATGGTTGGTCTGTTCCACGATGGGCAGGGCGTCGATATCGCCGCGTAGCGCGATCCGGCGCCCGGGCGCCGACTTCGCCAGATAGCCGATCGTTCCGGTTCCGGCGCACGCGCGCCATTCGATCCCCAGCGCATCCAGTCGCGCGCGGATCGCCTCGGCGGTCTTGACCTCCTTCCATGGCAGTTCAGGCGCGGCGTGAAGGTCGCGGCGGAAAGACTGCGCATCGTCGATCAGCGCGGACCATCCGCCTTTGTTTGAAGAATCAGAAGGGCTGGAAAAACTCACCATGACGCCCCAAGGGGTATCACACAGGTCACCCCTTCCGATACCGTTGTGAGTGTCCGGGAACGGGGCCGGAAATCGATAGAGCAAGCCGTCACCACGCCAGCGATCATGGGCAGACACTGGCGCCTGGTTCATCGACCGTTGGTTACCGCGCGGATGTCGACTTTCGACAATACAAAATTGCCCAAGCCGTTGGCGGTTTTTGGCCCGATTGCGCAAGATTTGGCGCCAAACCGGGGGTAGGAGGCGGCTGCAAACCGTTTCTGCGGCTGAACCGCGATTCGCGCCGTCAGCTGGGCTCAAGCCGCATAGGTTGACGATCCCCCTGACAGGGCAAAACGTGGGCGCCAGGCAACCAAACAGATGGGCGTAAGATGAGTGCAGCAGACAGCGAGACGACGCGCAGGACAGCCGCTCAGGCGGCGCAGGACCTACTGGTCCGGATATCCGGGCGTTTCCCGCCGGAGAAAGCCTCCGGCCGCTTTGCGGTCACTAATCCGCTGAACGGCGAGGTGATCGCCGAGGTCGCGGATGGTACACCTGAAGATGCGCTCGCCGCTGTGGAACGCGCGGCAACCGCAATGCCGGCATGGGCGCGGGCCACCGCCCATTCCCGATCAGACTTTCTCCACCGCTGGCGCTCTCTCATTATCGAGAATATCGAAGCGCTGGCTTTCCTGCTGACGCTGGAACAGGGCAAGCCTGTCGCCGAGGCCCGAACCGAAATCCTTTTCGGAGCCGACTACCTCAAATGGTTCGCCGAGGAGGCAGTTCGCGCTTATGGCGACATTGTCCCCAGCAACGCCGGCAACCGGCGCATGCTGGTGCTGAAGCAGCCGGTAGGCGTTGTCGCCGCGCTGACGCCGTGGAACTTTCCGAGCGGCATGATTACGCGGAAGGTCGCGCCCGCTCTCGCGGCCGGATGCGCGGTCGTCCTCAAGCCGGCTGAAGATACGCCGCTGTCTGCGCTGGCGCTGCAGATCCTCGCCGAAGACGCCGGCTTGCCCGGTGACCTTTTCACGGTCGTCACCTGCAAGTCGCCGGCGGATGTCGCCGCCGCGCTGGTGAGCGCAGAAAAGGTGCGCAAGATTTCCTTCACCGGATCGACCCGGGTTGGAAAATTGCTGATGCGCCAGGCGTCGGACGGCCTCAAGCGGCTGTCTCTCGAACTCGGCGGGAACGCACCGTTCATCGTTTTCGAAGACGCCGATCTCGACGCGGTCATCGCGGGCGCCGTCATGTCGAAATTCCGCAATGCCGGCCAGACCTGCATCAGCGCCAACCGTTTTCTCGTTCACGCAGATGTTGCGGATGCTTTCACATCCCGGCTCGCAGAGCGGGCGCAGGCGATGAGACTGGGTGACGGCCGTGACGACGGTGTCGAGATCGGCCCGATGATCCGCCGAGGCGCGGTCGACCGTGTCGCCGAGTTGGTCGCGGCGACGAGGGAACAGGGCGCAGATGTGATCGTAGGCGGCGAGACGGCGCTCGACGGCGCAGGCTATGTCCCGACGCTGCTTGGCAATGTGGGTGCGGGCGCACCGATCATATCAACGGAAATTTTCGGCCCGGTCGCCCCAGTCATCACCTTTACGTCCGATGAGGAAGCGATCCGGATCGCCAACGATACGCCTTACGGTCTCGCCGCCTATTTCTGGACCCGCAGTTACGATCGCGCCTGGCGCATCGGCGAAGCGCTTGAATACGGGATGGTCGGCCTCAATGAAGGGATCGTGTCCAACCACTCGGCCCCGTTCGGAGGCATGAAGGAGAGCGGCATGGGACGCGAGGGCTCGCGTTACGGCCTCAGCGATTTCCAGGAACTCAAATATCTCGCCATGGGCGGGCTGGCGGACTGATCTCGCCGCTCGGCCAGATCCAGCCAGTCTCCTGTTAGGCGAACACGTGTCCAGCTCGCTCCGGGCTTCGGATTGCCAGCGGCACATCTCGATCTATGCTCGGGTTTCAATCAGACGTGGCGGGCGGGCATGCGCATTCAAAACACTCTTCTGGTTCTCGCAGCTTCGGTGCTGGCGTTGTCCGCGCATGCGCAGGAGGGCGGACAGCAGAAATGGGACGTTGCTGCGCCGCCGCTGGACACGCGCGAAATCCTCATTCGGGTCGACGAAGGTACGTGGATGAATGTCGACGTCAGTCCGGATGGTCAGACGATCGCATTCGACCTGCTCGGCGACATCTACACGCTTCCCATTACCGGCGGCCAGGCGACGCGTATCGCCGAAGGCCTGCCGTTCGAGATGCAACCGCGCTTTTCGCCCGATGGTTCGCGCATTGCCTTCACCAGCGATCGCGGCGGCGGCGACAATATCTGGATCATGAACACGGATGGTACGGGAAAGGTCGCGCTGACAGATGAGAGCTTCCGGCTACTGAATGCGCCGGCCTGGAGTCCCGATGGAAAATACATCGCTGCGCGCAAGCACTTCACCACCCAGCGCTCGCTCGGCACCGGTGAAATCTGGATGTACCACCTCGGCGGCGGCGATGGCGTCCAGCTTGTGAAGCGGGCGAGTGAATCCCTGCAGAAGGAACTCGGCGAACCCGTATTCTCGCCGGACGGCGCCGCAGTCTATTACACGCGCAACGTGTCGGGCGGAAATACCTTCATCTACGCCCAGGACTCCAACCAGACTATCTTTGCGATCGAGCGTTACGATCTCGCTACCGGTGAAGTCACACGCGCTGTTTCGGGAGCAGGAGGCTCCGTGCGGCCGGAACCATCACCGGATGGCCGCTGGCTGGCATTCGTTCGACGCGAGCGCGGCAAATCCAAACTGCACCTGAAGGACCTGACCTCGGGCGAAATCACGACGCTCTATGATGCGCTGGACCAGGACATGCAGGAGACCTGGGCCGTCCATGGCGTCTATCCCAACATGGACTGGCTGCCGGACTCATCCGGGCTGGTCTTCTGGGCGGGCGGCAAGATCCGGCGGGTGAACCTCCAGGGCGAAACCAGCGTCATCCCGTTCTCGGTCGATGACACCCGCACGGTGATCGATCCGCCGCGACCCAGTGTGGAAGTCGCGCCTGACACGTTCCAGACATCGATGCCGCGCTTCGCTTCTGTTTCGCCGGACGGATCTCGCGTTGCTTATGAAACCCTTGGCAAGATTTACATCAAGCAGCTTCCCGATGGCGCGCCGCGTCGCCTGACGCGCCGCAACGGTCCGGCGATGGAGTTTTTCCCCTCTTTCTCTAACGACGGGTCGTCGATCGCCTACGTTGAATGGACCGATGCAGGAATGGGCCAGATCCGCACTGTGCGGCCGAATGGGTCACGCAACCGCGCGGTCACGGAAACGCCGGGCGTCTACCGTGTTCCGCGCTTCTCGCCGGATGGCGAAACAATCGTGTTCGAGAAGGGGTCCGGTGGGTTTCTCCTTTCAGACTTGTGGTCGGACAATCCTGGCGTTTACCGCGTGCCTGTTGATGGTGGTGAGATTGCACGCATCCGCAACGACGGCGCTGCACCGCACTTCGGCGCTTCGAACGATCGAGTGTTCCTGACAATCCGGGACGATACCAACGCCTCACTGATCAGTGTCGATCTCAATGGGCAGGCTGAACGCAAGCATGCCACGGGTGAGCTTGTTTCTGATTATCTCGTCGCCCCCGCCGGAGACGCTGTCGCCTTCACCCAGAATTTTGCGGCCTACGTGATGCCGCTCACACCGGGGCCGCAGGATCTCGGGTCGGGCAAGGGCGGCTCCGCGGTGCCCGTCACTCGGGCGAGCGCAGGCGGCGCCACCTACGCCAGCTGGTCAGCGGGCGGCGAGCAGCTCAACTGGACGCTTGGCCCGACACTCTATTCCGCGCGCATAGCGGAGATGATCCCATCAGCCCCCACTCCCGAAACGGAGGAGGGCGAGGAAGATGCGGCAGGCTACGAACCCCCACAGGCAGGCGTATCGCTCGCGATGTCGGCCACTGCCGACAAGCCTTCTGGAACGGTTGCGCTCACCGGCGCGCGCATCATCACCATGTCGGATGAAAATGGCGGGGTAATCGAAAGCGGCTTGATCGTGATAGATGGCGCGCGCATTTCGACTGTCGGTTCGCTGGCCAGCACGACCATCCCTGCGGACATTCGCCAGATCGACATGACCGGCAAGACCATCATTCCCGGCTTGATCGACGCTCACGCGCATGGCCCGCAGGGGGATAACGAAATCATCCCCGAGCAGAACTGGTCGGCCATCGCCCATCTCGCGCTCGGCGTCACGACGGTCTTCGATCCGTCCAACTATTACGGCCACGTGTTCCCGGCAGCCGAGCTTCAGCGAACCGGAAAGCTGCTCGGCCCACGCACCTTCTCCACGGCGGACGTGGTGTACGGCGCCAAGGGGTTCGGCTTTGCCGACATCCAGTCCTACGATGATGCGCTGGCCCACATTCAACGCCTGAAGGCGCAGGGCGCACACGCCATCAAGAACTACAACCAGCCCCGCCGCGATCAACGCCAACAGGTTGTCGCCGCCGCCAAGGCGGAAGACATGCTGGTGGTCGCAGAAGGCGCATCGCTCTTCACCATGGACCTCGCGCTCGTCGCTGACGGCAATTCCAGTGTCGAGCACAATCTCCCGCAGGCCGTGCTCTACGAAGACGTGCTCAGCTTCTACAGCCAGACCAAGGCCGCCTACACGCCGACGCTCGTCGTTACCTATGGCGGTCTCGCCGCAGATCCATACTGGCGTTATCATACCGATGTCTGGACGCACCCGATCCTTTCGCGGCACGTCCCGCCGCACATCCTGCAGCCCAGTTCGGTTCGGCGCACCAAGGCGCCGGAAGAGGACTTTGCGGACCTCTACGCCGCCCGGGAAGCGCGCAAACTCGCCCAGCGCGGCGTCCCGGTCTCGATCGGCGCGCATGGTCAGGAAGAAGGCCTCGCGGCGCACTGGGAGCTGTGGTCCTTTGCACGCGGCGGGATGACGCCGCTCGAAGCCTTGCGCACGGCGACAGTTGCTCCGGCTGAACATCTTGGTTTCATCGGCGATATCGGCACGCTTGAGTCGGGCAAGCTGGCTGACCTCGTCGTCCTCAACGCAAACCCGCTGGATGACATCCGCAACTCGGACGATATCGCCAACGTCATGCTCAACGGCCGGCTGTACGACGCTGCGACCATGAACGAGCAAGTCACGGGCGATCGCGAACGCCAGCCTTATTACTGGGAGTAGGGCGCGCCGGACCGGTCGCGATTATCGGCTTGGAAATACTGGCATGTCGCCCGGTGCGCTGGACCAGATCGCGTCGTTGTCGACGGCGCCTTCCGCCAGCAGGCGCGCTTCGAGGTTCACGTGCTTGCGGCCCTGAACTTCAAACAGCGCCTCAACACCGCCGCCGCCCGCGTTAAGACGTGCATCGCCGGTAGTCGCCATCAAGGTTTCCGACAGGCCCATCAGGGCAGTGTCCCGCGCGCCGGCCAACACCATGATGTGCCGTCCGGTCGGCCCGCTGAACGCCTTGAACAGCCCATAATCGCGATACATGGAATCGCTGGGCGCAGCGAGGAACGCCTCGCTCGTATACGTCCGGCCCTGTCTGGCGTCGTGAATGATGTCGTAGCTTTCACCGATCGCGAACCGTGACCCGGCGAACACCGGCTCCTTCAGTTTGCCGAGCCCGCTGATCAGGCCGACGTAGATGATGTCGTTGGCCTTCAATTGCGTATCGGTCAGTTCCGACGCCAGCGTTACCTGAACCTCCTTGCCCGAAAGCACGGGCGAAAGGTCGGCCAGGGCAAAGGCGGCTGATGTCGGCAGGTATTGCAGGGCGACGTCGCCATACTTGTCGAACGCCTCGGGCGAAGTCAGGTATTGCTCGACCAGATCGTCCTTCGAGTTGATCGAGAAGTCCCGGATCAACCGGGTCAGGAACAGGCGGTCCTCGTATTCGCCGAACATGTAATAGTCGCCGACGACGACAAGCAATGGCGCGTCGCTATCAACCAGTGGCGCCCACAGATCCGCATTTGCGAGCTCGCCGCCGGCATTCGACTGTCCGCCGACCACCAGCCGTGGCCATGCGGCTACATTGCCAATCACCAGGAGGCCGAGGCCTGCCGCGATCCCGGCTGCGACGCCGTGCGAACGCACGCCCGATACCACGCGCGAAAACAGTACGTTAACCGGCGCGCGCTTGTCGCTCGCGTCGGTCGACAATTGCTCAGCGATGAGGCGGTATTCGCCGCGCGGTATCTGAAACCGAACCTTGGCTTCCGCGCCGCCCTTGGCCGCAATCTCCTCAAGCCGCTTGCGCAATCTGTGCACATAGACGCGGGCTACAGAATCCTCCGGCGTGATCCGTCCGCCGCCGGAAAACACCGCTTCGATGATCTCGATTTCCTTCGGCGGTTCGTTCTTCAATGACCGCTCAAGCAGATAGTCGAACAGATCGCTAAGGCGACCGCTCTTGCCCAAGAGGTTGTTTTCGCGAATG
Source organism: Hyphomonadaceae bacterium (assembly GCA_041987265.1). GTDB lineage: Bacteria > Pseudomonadota > Alphaproteobacteria > Caulobacterales > Hyphomonadaceae > IH12. The sequence continues at coordinate 25,382 of JBHIWT010000001.1, read as the reverse complement.
CGCGCGATCTCGGCCGCACACGACGGCGCGTCCAATGCTTCCGGAACTCGCGATTTTCCGTGCATGTAACGTACAATCAACCTCTGTAACCGTTATTCACCTAACGTCTCAAACCCGCTGCGCCTAGCTTTCACCTGTCGACGGGCGAACCGCTAACCCACGGAACGCCCCAGATGATGGCGACATGCAACACGCCATGTAAGGCTGAACGCGTCCAATCAGGCGTTCCGTCGCAGCTTGAACATGGGGTCGCGACCACGGCGCGCTGTCCTCCCGGCGCATTCCCGCGACCCCATTTTTTCTAGCAAATTCAGAGCCATCCAACTGTAACGCGCGGTGTAACGGTAATTCACCTTACCCGACAGCGCATCAGGTCCAGTTTGGCCAGCGACTGCGGTGCGGCGTCTCGACGATCCGGGGCGGACCATGACCGCATGAGCTTAGGGAGACTCCAGTTGAAGCTGAATGTTCGCAGCCATCGCATGGCCCTGTTGGCCAAACTCGCATGTGGGACCGCATTGGCGGCGGTTCTGGCAGGCACGGCCAACGCGCAGCAGGCTGGCCCCAACGCCGCGGTCGAAGAGCGGGAAACCGTGGTCGTCATCGGCCAGACGATCGTGGAAACCCTCCCGCAGGAACTGGAGAAGTACGGTTCAGATGTCGAGGTCTTGACCTCTGAGGAGCTGCGCGAGGGGGCATTCGTCGACGTTAGTTCGGCCATGCAGATGAAGACCCCCGGCCTGTTCATCGCGCCGCGCGGCGGCCCGTTCAGTTATATGGATATCTCGCTGCAGGGATCTCGCTCGCAGGACATCCTCTTCCTTGTCGATGGCGTGCGCATCAACAATCGTCTCTATCCCGGCACGATCACCGACACGCTGCCCGCCAGCATGACCGAGCGCGTGGAGGTGTTGAAAGGCGGGCAGGGGCTGTTCTTCGGCACGCAGGCCGCGGCCGGTGTGATCAATGTCGTCACCCGGGGCTACACTGACGGCTTCGACGGGCTCTTCTCGATCGGCCTGGACACCAATGAAGGCCAGCACTTCGACGGCTATATCCGTGGCGCAGCCGGGCCCGGAAATTACGTGCTCTACGCTTCGCAGGATAAGGCTGAAGGCTTTGACGCCTACACCGCTTCCGAACCCAGCGCGACGGACAAGAAGCGCGGCTACGATGTGGACACGATCGGCGCCAAATATCGTTGGGAGGTCGCAGACAATCTCACTATCGACGCCCGCTACCAACACACCGATGCGGCGCTCGACTATGTGAACCCGTCTCGAACAGCTTTCTCACAGAACGTGCGTGACGAGGATGTCGCCAGTCTGGGCCTGGACTACGCGCCGAGCGACATGATGCAGTTCCTCGTCAAGGGCTACTGGCACGACTGGGACACCGACTACACGACGATCAACAACAACCCTGTCACTGGCAATCAGGACATTGGCTCGCTCAATGCCTACTGGGGCTACGAAGACAAGGGCGTAAACGCACTGGCCAAGATCACGCCGGGCGGCCCGTTTGAATACCTCGCAGGATACGACTTCCAGCAGTATTCGGCCCGCGACGATGTCTGGCAGATCGAGCCGACCGAAGAAGACGTTCACGCCGTTTTCGGCCAGATACGCACCAGCGATGAGTTCCTGGAAAACGGGGCCTTCGCAGTGGGTGTTCGCCACAACGAGACCGGCGGCTCCAACGCCACGGTCTGGAATGTCAGCGGCCGCTACGATTTCACGCCGAACTTCTATGCCGAGGGCCTGATCGGCACTTCGTTCCTGCTGCCCAACGCCGAACAGCTCTACGTCATCGAAGAATTCTGGTATCTCGGCAATCCCGACATCGAACCGGAGGAAAGTGAAAATCTCAACTTCTCGCTCGGCGGCTCGTTCGGAACGGACGCCGTGTTCGAATGGCAGGCGACCTATTTCGCCCGCAATATCGTCAATCTGATTGGCGGAGCAACGTTTGCGGATGCTGGTATCGACACGACGATGCCGTTCCGCGGTCTCGACATTTCAGGCTCCGACCCGAACGGTCCGTTTTATGACGGCGTCTTCGTCAACGTTGATGGCGAAGTGGAGGTGCGTGGTTTCGAGCTATTCGCCGCCTTGCAGGTAGACGAGTACTGGTATGCGTACGCCAGTTACACCAATTCTGAAACCAAACAGGTTAGCGGCGCCACCAGCGTCGATATCCAGCGCATCCCTCAGGACTATGCAAAAATCGGGGCGGCCTATGACGCCGGTTCCGGCCGCTGGGGCGTCAATATGAGCGCTCTCTACACTGGTGAACAACGCGCCAGTGTCAGCGGTTTTGGTTCGGTCAATTACGGCGACTATGTCGTCGTCGACCTTGCGGGGCACGTCTATCTCGACGACGACCGCACTCACAAGCTGACGCTCCGCGTCGAAAACCTGTTCGATGAGGTCTACATCACGCGCCCGGGTTCGACCGAAACGGACGCCTCACGCATAGCGCGTGCGGCAGATCCGAGCCTTTCGCCGGAGAACTTCTTCTACGGCTCAACGGGCGCGCCGCAGGCGGTCCACGTGCGCTACTCTAAATCCTTCTAGAACGGACGGGCGGCGGCGCCGCCGGAACACGTTGGACTCAAGCGCTAGAAGCGGATGGTGCGCTCGCGCTTTGCAGGCAGCGTGCGTAGCGCCGCCTGTCCGGCTCCCGCCAGCATCGCCGCCGCACCGATGAGGGCCAGTGCGCAGCCTGCGCAATGTCCGGTGGACTGGGCCTCGATCCAGGCCGATGGCGGCGCCCCGCACCACGCGCCAGCCAGCTCGTTGTTCACCATCAGGCATGACCGCGCGACGAGGCCTGCAACCAAGCCGATTAGACCTGCGGCCATCAGCAATGCTGATAGAGCGTAAGTTTTCACCACAATGCACCTTTCTTACGTCGCGGCCGCCAAGGAGCCGGACGTTTTATCGCAGTGCGGCAAGAGCCCTGATTTGATTTGCGTCAAGTTGCAAATCTGCGCAGTTGAATAACCGGTACGCGATCGACCGGTATCACGAAATATATTGCCGGAATTGACAGCTTTGAGGAGCAGAAATGGCCGCAGGAACCGCCGCGCGAGAGGACACCGACGGCAGTGCGCTGTCGGTCATCGTGCTTCTGACACTTGTGCTCATCGCCGCCATCGCCGGGGCCGCCAACGCTGTAGACGGCGTGTTCATGGCGCATATGGGGATTCTGGCGCTGGCCGCGCTTCTGGGTATCGGTGCGATCTGGAACTGGCATCTGACGGCCAAGGACGCAGCCCGGTTTGATCCCACCTATTACGAAGAAGGCGTCGTCAAGGCGGGCATCGTCGCGACGATGTTCTGGGGTATCGCCGGTTTCCTGGTCGGCCTGATCATCGCGCTCCAGCTAACCTGGCCGAACCTTTTCTACTTCCCGGAATGGGGCTTCACCAATTTCGGCCGCCTGCGTCCACTGCATACCTCTGCGGTGATTTTTGCGTTCGGCGGCAACGCGCTGATCGCGACCTCATTCTACGTGGTGCAGCGCACCTGCCGCACACGACTGGCCGGCGGCATGTGGCCGTGGTTTGTCTTCTGGGGCTACCAGCTCTTCATCGTCATCGCCGCGACCGGCTACCTCGCCGGTGTGACGCAGACAAAGGAATACGCCGAGCCGGAATGGTACGCCGACTTGTGGCTGACGATCGTCTGGGTCGCTTATCTTATGGTCTTCCTCGGTACGCTCTGGAAGCGCAAGGAACCGCACATCTACGTTGCGAACTGGTTCTATCTCGGCTTCATCGTCACGATCGCCATGCTGCACGTCGTCAACGCGCTGGCGATCCCGGCCGACATGGGCGTCAAATCATATTCGGTGTTCGGCGGCGTGCAGAGCGCCCTGATCCAGTGGTGGTACGGTCACAACGCGGTCGGCTTCTTCCTGACGGCAGGCTTTCTCGGGATGATGTACTACTTCATTCCCAAGCGGGTCGAGCGGCCAGTCTGGTCCTACCGTCTGTCCATCGTCCACTTCTGGTCGCTGATCTTCATCTACATCTGGGCGGGGCCGCATCACCTGCATTACACGGCGCTTCCGCAATGGGCGCAAACGCTCGGCATGACCTTCTCGATCATGCTCTGGATGCCCAGCTGGGGCGGCATGATCAACGGTTTGATGACCCTGTCGGGCGCGTGGGACAAGCTGCGCACCGATCCGGTTGTCCGCATGATGGTCGTCGCCGTCGCTTTCTACGGCATGTCGACGTTCGAGGGGCCGGTCATGTCGGTGCGCGAAGTCAACGCGCTCTCGCATTATACCGACTGGGGTATCGGTCACGTCCATTCCGGCGCGCTCGGCTGGGTGGGCTTCATCTCCTTCGGCGCGATTTACTGCCTGACGCAATGGATCTGGAAGCGTCAGCGCCTGTATTCCAACGCGCTGGTTGAATGGCACTTCTGGATCGCGACGATCGGCATCGTCCTCTACATCTGCTCGATGTGGGTGTCGGGCATCATGGAAGGCCTGATGTGGCGCGCTTACAATGAGTACGGCTTCCTCGAATACGCCTTCGTCGAGACTGTCGAAGCGAAGCACATCTCCTACATCATCCGGGCGCTCGGCGGTCTGCTGTACCTCTCCGGCGCATTGATCATGGTCTACAACCTTGTGCGCACCGCGCGCGGCGATGTTCGTTCCAGCGAGCCTGACGTCGCGCCGGCAGCCCTTCAGCCCGCAGAATAGGAAGCCATCATGGCCAAGACACGCCAAAGCTGGCTGATGCGTCAGCACAAGTACTTCGAGAAGTACACCGCCATCCTGCTCGCGGGCATCCTGGTGATGGTCGCCATCGGCGGACTGATCGAGATCGTGCCGTTGTTCTACCTGAAGAACACGATCGAGCAGGTGAAGGGGGTTCGCCCGTATACGCCGCTCGAGCTTGCGGGGCAGAAGATCTACATGCGCGAGGGCTGCAGCGTCTGCCATTCGCAGATGATCCGCCCGCTCCGCGATGAGGTCGAGCGATACGGCCACTACTCGCTGGCGGCCGAGAGCATGTACGACTACCCGTTCCTGTGGGGCTCGAAGCGCACGGGTCCGGATCTCGCGCGCGTCGGCGGCAAGTATTCCGATGACTGGCACCGTGAACACCTGATTGATCCGCGCGCGCTCGTGCCGGAATCCATCATGCCGCCTTACGCCTTCCTTGAAGGCCGCCGCATCGATCCTTCGCTCGTCCAGAACGAGATGAAGTCGCTGCGCACGGTGGGCGCGCCATACACGGACGAAATGATTGAGAACGCGCGCGACCACATGGCGTATCAGGCAGATCCCGACTCCGAATGGGATGGAATGGTCGCCGCCTACGACGAACTCGCAGGCAGGGAAGGTACGGTCCTCGTTCGGGACTTCGACGGTCAACGCGGACCGCCGACCGAGATGGACGCCTTGATCGCCTACATGCAAACGCTCGGAACAATGGTCGATTTGTCGACCTACGAAGCCGACGACCTGACCAACCAGAGGTAGCGGCATGACCTACGAATCGCTGTCTGCATTCGCTCAGACCTGGGGGCTGGTCTACTTCGTCGCGATCTTCGGTTGCGCCGTCGCCTACGCCCTGTGGCCGTCAAACGCGAAGACTTTCGACAAAGCCTCCCAGATACCGCTCCAAGAAAAGGAACCAGGCGATGACCGACCAGCCGAATGATGTCGATCACGTCACCGGCGTCGAGACCACCGGTCACGAATGGGACGGGATCAAGGAACTGAACAATCCGCTGCCGCGCTGGTGGCTGTGGATCTTCTACGCAAGCGTCGCGTTCTCGATCGTCTATTGGGTGCTGATGCCCGCATGGCCCGCCTTGCCGGGCTTCCAGGGCTCCACACGCGGTGTTCTCGGCGAATCCGATCGCGCTGCCGTCCATGCCGAAGTCGCAACCCTGCGCGAAGAGCGCGCAGCGCTCAGCCGCGAACTGGAATCCTCGACCGTCGAGGAAATCATGGCTGACCCGCAACGGCGCCAGTTCACTCTGGCGCTTGGAGAAAGCTTCTTCGGCGACAATTGCGCCACGTGCCACGGCGCGGGCGGCGGCGGCGCTCCCGGCTATCCCACGCTCGCCGACGATGTCTGGCTGTGGGGCGGCCATGAAGACGAGATCGAGGCGACAATCGCTCACGGTATCCGCTCTGGCGAGCCAGACGCACATACCAACGATATGCCTGCATTCGGCCGCGATCAGTTCCTCGACGCGGCCCAGATATCAGACCTTGTCGAGTATGTGGTCGACCTGTCGGGCCGGGAGGCGAACGCCGAGGCGGTCGCGCGGGCGGCGCCTCTGTTTCAACGCGAGTGCGCCAGCTGCCACGCTGAGACTGGTGTCGGCGGCGAGACGGAGGGAGCCCCGAACCTCACGGACGCGGAATGGCTCTACGGTTCCGACCGGGCCACGATCCAGCGCACGATCTACGGCCCCCGTGGCGGTGTGATGCCTGCCTGGCGTGACCGGCTCGATCCGGCCACCATCCGTGCGCTGGCGATCTACGTCCACTCGCTCGGAGGAGGGGAGTAACGCGCTTGGCCTCCACGCTGATCGATAACCGCGGCAACACGCGCATCCCGGACGGGCCGGACGGCGGTCAGCCGCCGGAAGACGATCCGCCTCTGCAACTCTACGCCAAGCGCAAGCAAATCTATCCGAAGCTGGTCTACGGCAAGTTCCGAAGCCTTAAGTGGATCATCCTGTTCCTCACTTTGGGCGTCTACTATGTGCTGCCGTGGATCCGGTGGGAGCGCGGGCCAGGCGCAAGCGATCAGGCGGTGCTCGCGGATTTTGCGGGCGAGCGTTTCTACTTCTTCTTCATCGAGATCTGGCCGCAGGAAGTCTACTACATCACCGGCCTGCTGATCCTTGCCGCTCTCGGGCTGTTTCTTGTCACAGCCGTCTTCGGCCGGGTCTGGTGCGGCTACACATGCCCGCAAACCGTGTGGACCGACCTGTTCATCGCCGTCGAGCGTCTGTTCGAGGGGGATCGAAACGCGCGCATAAGCCTCGACCGCAAGCCCTGGAGTTTCGACAAGGCGTGGCGAAAGATCGGCAAACATATCGTGTGGTTGTTCATCGCCTTCGCCACGGGCGGCGCTTTCATTCTCTATTGGCATGATGCGCCGACCCTCGCGCAAACATTCTTCACCGGTGACGCCCCGGCCTCGGCATACATCTTCGCGGGACTGCTGACGCTCACCACCTATGCGCTGGCCGGCACAATGCGTGAGCAGGTGTGCACGTATATGTGCCCATGGCCGCGCATTCAGTCCGCTTTGATCGACAAGAACTCCCTCGCCGTCACCTATCGGTCCGAACGTGGCGACCCGCGCGGCCCGCACAAGAAAGGCGAAAGCTGGGAAGGCCGCGGCGATTGCATCGATTGCAAACAGTGCGTCGCGGTGTGCCCACAGGGCATCGATATCCGCCAGGGTCTGCAGCTTGAATGTATCCATTGCGCGCTGTGCATTGATGCGTGCGACGCAATCATGAAGAAGATCGACCGCCCGACCGGCCTCATCGCCTATGACACAGATGAAAACGTCCTGCTGCGCTGGTCTGGAAAGGCGGCGGCGCCTTTCCGGCTGCTTCGTCCCCGGACCATACTCTACGTCGTCATCATGCTGGCGGTCGCGGGCATCATGACTTTCGGCCTGGCCACCCGCTCCAGCCTCGATCTCAACGTGCTCAAGGACCGTTCGCTGCCCTTTGTGCGGCTTTCAAATGGCGACATTCGCAACAGCTACACGCTGAAAGTCGTCAACAAGGCCCATGCCGACCGCAACCTGCAGATCGGCGTGGACGGGCTCGAGGGCGCCAGCATCTCGATCGTCGGAGAAGAGACATCGTTAGACGGGCGGATCACCGTTCAGGCAGAGCCGGACGGCGTCGACCGGCATCGCGTCCTGGTGACAGCGCCAGCAGGGGCGCTTGATGCTGACGGTTCCTCGCGTATCCGCCTGACCGTCTCGGACGTCGCAAGCGGCGAGCAGGCGGTCAATGTCGTGCCGTTCCTTGGCCCAGAGGGGAGATAGCCATGCCAGCCCAGATCCGCGGCATCCATGTCTTCGGCATCATCGCCGGATTCTTCCTCATCACGTTTTCGGTCAATGGGGTTTTCATCTGGCGTGCCGTCACCACGTTTCCGGGTGAGGAGGTCGAGAAGTCTTACCTGCAAGGCCTCGAATATAACAACACGCTGGAGCGCCGAGCCGCGCAATCCGAGTTAGGTTGGGGCGCAGAGATAGGCGTCGACCCGGCAAATCAGCAGCGCCTGCTCGTGCGGGTGATGGACAGCGCCGGCTCGCCTGTCGGCAACCTGGAGCTCAACGTTCGCCAGCGGCCGTACGGCCAGAGCCGCGAGAGCAGTTATGCGCTGGCGTATGTCGAACCCGGGACGTACGCTGCAGCGTTACCCGAAACCGAAGGTCGCATGCAGATCACCATTGAAGCCAGGCGCCGCGGCGAACAGGATGTCGTCTTCACTGCGCACAAGACACTGACCGTCTCATGACCGCTGAGGCCGCCCTTGGATGTCCCAGTGGCCTCGCGCCGCCTGTGCCCGAAGCGCGCGCGCAGGATCCGTCCGCCTTTGTTCGGTCTGGAGCTGACGGCGATACGCTGGATATCCTCGTTCGGGGCGCCAAGTGCGGCGGTTGCGTTTCCAAGATCGAGAATGCAGTCGGCGCCATCTCAGGCGTAAGCGCGGCGCGCATGAATCTTTCAACGTCGCGGCTGCATGTCGAATGGTCGTCACCGGCGACAGCGCTCGACATCATGTCGGCTGTCTCCAACCTCGGCTATCAGGCGCGCGCCTATAGCCCCGAAGCCTCCACCTCCGAGAAGGACCGCGAGGAGCGTGGCCTTCTGATCGCGCTCGCCGTCGCCGGCTTTGCCGCAGCAAATGTTATGCTGCTGTCCGTCTCGGTTTGGTCTGGGTCGGAGATGCCGGGTGAGACGCGGGACATGCTCCACTGGCTATCCGCGCTCATCGCCTTGCCAGCGGCGCTATTCGCTGGCCGGCCGTTCTTCAAGTCGGCGCTCGGCGCGCTGCGCCACGGCAACGTCAACATGGATGTGCCGATCTCTCTTGCTGTGTTGCTCGCGCTGGGGATGAGCCTGTATGAAACGGCGACCGGCGGCCACGAGACGTATTTCGACGCCGCCGTCATGCTGCTTTTCTTCCTGCTGATCGGACGGTTCCTCGACGCCAGGCTGCGCCGCCGCGCCCATGGCGCCGCCAGCGCGCTGAGCGAGCTCCAGACGTCGACCGTTTCACGGATCGGTCGGGGAGATGCGATCGAAGCTGTGCGTGCGTCAGACATCCAGATCGGCGATCGAATTCTCCTGGCGCCGGGCGAACGGCTGCTCGTCAACGCAGAAGTAGAGCAGGGCGCGGGCGATATCGATCTTCGTCTTGTCAACGGCGAGGTCGAACCGGCCCAGACCCGTCCGGGTGAAAACCTTTTCGCCGGAACCATCAACCTCGACAGCGCGATGACCGTCCGCGCCACCGCCCGGGCGGAAGACTCCCTGCTCAACGATATCGCCCGCTTGCTGGAAGTCGGTGAGCAGCGCAAGAGCGCCTACCGGCGGATCGCCGACATTGCTTCACGCATCTATGTTCCGGTGGTTCATACGGTCGCCGCACTGGCCTTCATCGGCTGGTACATGGCCGGCGCTGGGATTGAGAAATCCATCTTCACCGCGATCGCCGTGCTGATCATCACGTGCCCGTGCGCGCTTGCGCTCGCCGCCCCGGTCGTCCAGATCGTCGCCGCCGGTCGCCTATTCCGTGACCATATCTACCTGTCGTCCGGAGATGCGCTCGAACGCATCGCGGCCATAAATCACGTCGTGCTCGACAAGACCGGTACGCTGACACTCGGCAATCCCGAGCTACAGGTGGACGGCCTAGATCAAGCGGCGCTGGAGCAGGCCGCTCATCTGGCGCGCGCCAGCCGTCACCCATTCTCCCGCGCGATCGTCGCGCATGCTGGCGGCGGAGCGATTGCAGCAGACATCGTCGAAACGCCGGGCCAGGGCGTCTCGGGGATGGTGGGCGGACGTCCCGCGCGCCTCGGCCGGGCTGAGTTTGTTGGTGTCCGCGATGATACGGAAAGCTCCCGCCTGTGGTTCAGTGTCGGGGATGAGACGCCTGTCGCTTTCGACTTCACGGACCGTATCCGCGCGGGCGCTGCGGCGACCATCGCGCGGCTAGCGGAAATGGGGATCACCACTGAGTTGCTGTCGGGCGATGCTCCGGCGCGTGTGGAACAGGCGGCGCGCGCCGCAGGAATCGAACATTGGACTGCACGCGCTACCCCAACGGAGAAGGCGGATCGCTTGGAAACGCTCCGCAAGGCTGGCAGCAAGGTCCTGATGGTTGGCGACGGACTAAATGACGCCGGCGCGTTGGCCATGGCCCACGCCTCGCTCGCGCCGGGAGGCGCCGTTGATGTATCCCGCCTGTCCGCCGACGCAGTGTTCAGTCGCGATGATCTTTCATCTCTGGAAACGATCATCACCGTCGCGCGATCCGCAAAGGCGCGCATGAAGGAAAACTTCGGCTTGTCGGCGCTCTACAATCTCATCGCCGTCCCGTTGGCGCTCGCCGGCATGGTCACGCCAATGATTGCCGCGATCGCCATGTCGGCTTCTTCGCTCGTCGTGACGCTGAACGCATTGCGTCTGAACGCGCGCGGCAGGAAGGCTGCTTCATCATGACCGCGCTGTTGGTGCTGATCCCCGTCGCGCTTTGCCTGGGCGCACTCGGCCTGGTCGCCTTCTTGTGGGCTCTCCGCAAGGGCCAGTTCGATGACCTTGAGGGCGACGCCTGGCGCATTCTGAACGACGACGACCGGCCACGCTGACAGGCGGACGAGGAAGTCAGCGCAAACGACCAAGCGCCGGCCTGATCAATCGCAGTCTAGATGCTGGCGCTTCGTCCGCCAGTGTCCTCGCAGCTTCCGGCCGCCAGCTGGTTAAGAATGCCGGGTTGCAGGATCCGGCAGCGATACATGCTCGTCATGCGAATCCACCCGCGCTTCTGAAACTCGGACATCTTGCGCGACACCGTTTCCAGTCGCAGGCCAAGGAATTCGGCCATCTCGCCGCGCCGCATTGGCAAATCAAATTCGTTGACCCCGGCATTCGCCGCCTGCCTGGCGATCGCCAGCAGGAAGCTTGCAAGCTTCTGTTCGGCCGTCTGCGCGCCAATCGTCACAAGGTGCGCCTGAGCCGCCTCCAGCTGGGCGCCGACCTGCTGTAGCAGGCGCAAGCCAAACTCGGGATTGTCGGCGATCAGCGTTTCCAGCTGCGAAACCGGGATCGACCGTGTCACCACCTCAGTAATTGCTTCGCAGGAATTGAAGTGCTCACCGCCGGCCTCCATGCCCAGCACCGCGCCTTCATTGGCGAAACCAACGACCTGGCGCTGACCGTCTATCAGGGTGCGATACAGCTTAACCCAGCCGCGCTCGACGATGTGAATGGAGGTCCGCGCATCGCCCTCGAAAAACAGGTGGGCGTGGGGCGCAAATTTCTGGGACCGGTCCGGGCCGCCTCCGCCCCCGCCACAGGGGCCGGGCGCCCGCCGCCGGGCTACGTTGAGATCGATAATCTTCCCGCCAGCGATACACATGATCCGTTGCCTCTTTCACAGCTTGTCCTTGACCTGGATCATGTCGCATGGACTTTTCTGGCATTTGTCGAAGTGTGTCAGCGCGTGTGACAGACTGTGACAAACGGAGGTCTCGTGGCTGGCGGTCAGGCATACATCCTGATTATCGACGACAATCGGGAATTGCAGGAAACGCTTGTCGATTTCCTGCAGATGGAAGGCTATGAAACCGCATCTGCGATGAATGTCGCAGAAGCGCGAACGCATCAGGGCGAGCAACCGGCCGACCTGATTCTGCTGGATCTGAACATGCCCGGAGTCGATGGGCTGACCTACGCAGCCGAGCTGCGAGCTGGTTCTGCGGTGCCGATTCTGATGATGTCGGGGAAGGGCGACATGATTGACCGAGTCGTTGGGCTCGAGGTTGGCGCAGACGATTACCTGCCCAAGCCATTCGAACTGCGGGAGCTTCTCGCCCGCGTGCGCGCGCTGCTTCGCCGGTCCACGCTCAACGCGGCGGCTACTGGCAATTCAGTTGAGACGCTGACTACCGATCGATCGGCGGCGATCGGCCACGCCTTCACTTTCCTGCCTTCGGAACGCCGGCTCTGCACCCCAGGCGATGAGACAGTCGAGCTTACCGGCGCTGAATACAATCTGCTGGAAGTGTTCATAGAACGACCGGGTAGGGTGCTCTCCCGTGCCCAGCTCGCCGACCATGTTCAGGGCGTCGACAGCGCAAATTTCGACCGGAGCATCGATACTCTCGTTAGTCGCCTGCGCAGAAAGCTGGCCGCCCACGCCGAAGCGGAGATCATCCAGACGGTGCGCGGCGAGGGCTATGTCTTTTCTGCACCCGTCAAATGGAGCGGCGACGCAACAGGCTAACGATTTGCAAGCGCGTGCTGGACCGTACGCGCCAGTTTTGATCGCGATACCGGTTTGGAGAGAAATGGACGATCCGGATGCTGGCGCCCGCCGGCGGCCAGTTTCGGCGAATACCCCGAGCACATGATGATGCTGACATCGGGGGCGAGCGCCTCGATCCTGTCCGCCAGCTGGTGGCCGTCCATCCCGCCGGGCATCACGACGTCCAGAATGGCCACGCGTGTCTCCGGATGTGCGGCCAGACGATCCAGCGCGGTAGAGCCGCGATCCGCGGTCACCACCCTATATCCTAGTTCGCGCAGCCGATTCGCCGTCACCTGCAGCACGTCCGCGCGGTCGTCCACGACAAGTACGGTTTCGCCATTGCCCGTGGCGTCTTCCGGTTCAGCGGTCTGGGGTGAAAGGTCGTTGTTCTCGCCAGCTGGAAACAACAGGCTGATCCGCGTTCCGCGTCCGGGCTCGCTGTAGATCTTTGCGTGGCCGCCAAGCTGTTTCATGAAGCCGTAGACCATCGACAGCCCAAGGCCGGTGCCTGAGCCGGCTTCTTTCGTTGTGAAGAACGGGTCGAGCGCCCTGGCAAGTACGTCTGGCGTCATCCCGGTTCCGGTATCGGACACCGAGACGCGCACGTAATCGCCCGGGGGGGCTTCATCCTGCGTACGCGGCTCTTCACGCACCTGAAGGGCTTCTGTTTCGATGACCAGCGAGCCGCCTTCTGGCATCGCATCACGCGCATTGACGGCAAGGTTGAGAATTGCGGTCTCGAATTGGTCGATATCGGTTTCAACTGTCCCGACAGTCTCCGCGAGCAGCATCTCGATCTCGATATTGGCCCCGATCGTCTGTTTGAGAATGTCCGACAGGTCAGTCAGCGACTGGTTGACGTCGATTGGCTCCGGCGACAATGGCTGTCGCCGCGCGAACGCCAGCAGACGATGTGTGATCCGGGCGGCCCGAACGGATGCCTCTTTAGCGCGCGCAACGGCGCGTTTTGCTGATGGCGGCAGGTCGTGCGCTTCCAGCATTTCCAGGTTGCCGCTGATGACGCTGAGGATGTTGTTGAAGTCGTGCGCGATGCCGCCTGACAATTGGCCGATCGCATCCATCTTCTGGTGGTGCAGCAACATCTCCTCTGCGCGCTTCTTGTCTGTCAGGTCGTAGATGATCCCAACAAACAGGGTTTCGCCATCGAAGTCGGTTTCTCCCACTGACAAATACATCGGAAACACAGAGCCGTCGGACTTCATGCCCTGAAGCTCCCGCCCGATACCAATGATCCGTTTGACCTTGGTCTCGCGCGCCCGCGCCAGATAGCCGTCATGCGCATCCGCGAACGGTGACGGCATCAGTGCTTTAACGTTTCTTCCTTCCAGTTGTCCCGCGTCATAGCCGAACAGGCGCTCGCAGCTCGAATTGACGCATTTGATCGCGCCCGCGGCGTCGATCACGATCAGCCCGTCGACCATGGTCTCGGTGACAATCCGAAACCTCTCGTCCGCAAATAGATCCGACAACGCGGGCTCCGCCAGTTGCTTTGATTCAAGCCTGCATAACGGACCTCTAGGCGCCCTGCCAGAGTTTGAATGTCTCGGGGACAGGGCAGACAACGCTTCCGACAAGTCCTGCTCCTTCGAAGGCCGCGACGTTGTAGCGTTACCCTCCGACATGCCGCCCTTCTCACGATTGATCTGGATCAGACCCCCGCGCGAGTCGGCCGCCTAGGCTGAGCAAAACCTTGGAGTGAAACATGCTGACCCGGATCATTATGCGTCTTGCTCGAAATCCAGGCTTTCCGGACGGAGACGATCGCTACGGCTACATAATCACGGCGCCGCTGAACGCTCAGGGATATCTCGAGCCCGAGAAATGGCGCGAGAAACGCTCTGACTGCATCGTGGAGAAGTTTCAGCCCGGCGAAGAGAACGACGCTGACGGACTGCTGACTCACCGCGGCAGCCACTGGTTCATTCACTATGACGAGCCGGAGGAGGGCGATGACGAACCGCTCTACCGCCTTGGCGACCACCGCCTCGCGATCGGCGATTACGTCACGATTCACGAGAACGACGGCGCGGACATGACCTACCGCGTCACCGAACATCTCGACGTTCACTAGTTCGACGAAAGGGGAGAGAACCTGATGAAACGCGTATTCCCGGCAACAATGCTCGCGGCCTGCATCGCCGCAACCGCCTGCTCCGCCTCGGTCTCGGAAGCGGATCTGGCGGAACAGGCGCGCGCGGCCACGGCAGAAGCGCTCGGCGTTGAGGCCTCCACAATCGTTGTTACATCGGTGGAGCGTGGCGCAACCAGCTCGAGCTGGTCAGCCAGCTTTGAAGGCGGTCACATCAACTGCAGCGGCAACGAGAAGTTTCAGCTGCCCGACTGTCGCGCCGCTCAGGAAACCGCGAGCAACTAAGCTAATCAATCGATGCCACGGCGTCTGTTGATTGGGCAGGCTTATAATTTCCAGGGTCAGGGAGGAAATCCACCATGACGGAACAAGTTTATCTGATCGGTGTTGGCGCGATCTTCGCAGCGTTCACGATCACACTCGCCGGCGTTGCGCTCTGGGCGCGCAACGCCTGAAGGCTTAACTAGTCTGGCGAAACGCCGTTCAGCTATCCTGCGCGTAGTTTGCCGCCAGGCGCAGATACGATCAGCCGCACGATTTCCTCGGTAACACGAGGCTCGAGGCCCTCTGTATGGCCCTTGTTGAGGCGGATAACGTCCGCGACGACGCGACCGCCCTCACAGTCTGGGAACTGGTAGACGTCGCTGGTTCCGGGACCGGGCAGACCGCCCCAGCCCGGGCGGTCGGGACGCCCCGCTTCCGCTGTGCGCGTATCAGAGACCTTCCCGCCAACGGAATCCTCAATGATCGCGGTACGGATCCGTGTCGCGCATTTGTAGCGGTCCGCTACGGGCGAGGTCGTCGGCACGCCCGCGCGACCCGAACTGTCCAGATCGCCGGTCGTGAAGACATAGGACATCTCGCAACCAAGCGCTTCCTCATATCGCCCCTGGCCTAGGCGCCCGCCCGCAATGCTGACCATCCCATCTACCTTGTCCTGAAAATAGTCGGAACAGATGATGCGGTGCGAGGTCAGTCCGCCTTGCGAATGTCCGGCCAGCCAGAACGCCCGGACATTGTCGCGGCCAAATCCGGCCATCACCAGTTCGGTAATATTCTGCAGGTATTCGTCGTCCGCCTCAGCGGTCCAGCGACGAATGGGTTCAGCGGTCGCAGCCGTCGGCGTGGCCACGATCAGTCGGTACTTCTCCACGTAGTCGCTCGCAGGAAAGTACTGCCGTTGCCAGCCGGACCGTGAGCCAGCTCCGTGGATGTTCAGAATGAAGGTCAGGTCCTCGCCCTGCGCGATATCGCACGGGTACTCCAGAAAGAAGCTGCGCCCGGTCTTCGGGTCGGTTGCGTTGCCGCCAAGCTCCGCCGCCGAAGCCGTCGACACGCCACACGGCGCGCCCGCGACCTGTCTTGGCCCGTTCTGTGCGGTCGCCGGCCCCGGGCTGGCGCAACCGAGCATCGCCCACGCCGCAATTGCGGCAGGCGCAAATTTCCAGGCAGTGATCCGGCGTTCGATCATGGAGTGTCTCCTGCTGATTGCGTTTCGCTTAGCGGCCGTTTTCGAGGTCCGACTGACGGCCGCCGGCGAGGATGCCTTCCAGCCCGACATTGCCTTCATGGCAGGCATATTCGTAGATGCCGTTCGCGGCCCAGAATTCATACTCGCCGCCCCACGGTTCGTCCCACACTGTCGGGTCGTCGATCTCGAATTGATAGAGCAGGCGATTGTCCGCGACGCGGGTGAAACGCTCCGTGACCTTCACGTTTTCCGATGCATTGAACAGAAACTGTTCAGGGTGAAGGTCGACAGTTTCCACGACCAGCGTGTCGCCTTCGTACCAGCCGATGCTGTCGCCGCCCCACGGGCGCACGCCGTCATTTCGATGCTTGGAATTCAGCCGGATGATCTTCTGCTCAATGGTCATCTCGATCCAGATCGCCACCGCGTCCTGACCCTGCGTGATCCGGTAATTGTTGTTGTACAGCGTTGGCCGCATGACCGGCGCAGCGCTTGTCGGGAAGAAAATGCAACGCTCGGAAAGGCCGCGCTCTTCAGGGTTGTCACGCGGCCCGGCCATTGGATTGGATTCGTCCAATACTTCGCGGTTGGCGCTGGCCGGCAGCTCTGGCGCGCCTGCCTTGCGCGGCGGCACACGACCATTGGCGGGATAGGTGATCATCGAGGTGCGTGGTTCGCCGCCAACCCGCATCACCTGAGTGCCCGGGTCAGTCCAGAACCGATTATAGCCCAGATTGGTGTTCTTGTCGTCTGGCGCTCCGGCATCCGGGTCCGTCTGGGCGTCCCCCGCGACGCGGTAGCTTTCAGCGGCGCCCTGCACCCGACCGGCCTCTTCCTCAGTCAGGGCGAGACGATCTCCATATCGTTCGGGGCGTTCGAACCGGGTGGTCGTGCCATTGCTCCAGATCCCGGAGATGTCGGGCTGTCCGAAATTGTTCTTGGGCGGGACATACCCCTCGTAGACCGGCTTCGCGTAGGCGTCCTCAGCGTACTCCGCCGGCTTGAATTCCTGCGCGGTCGCGGCCAAGGCGGCCAGAATAGTGAGGCTGGCGCTCGTGGCGATACGGAACAGCATTGCCTTCTCTTCCTCTGTTATTGCGCTTCAGGCAGACCAAGCGCGACGTAGCGACTGACGGCGTCGATCTGGTCGGTCGTCAGGATACCGTTCATTGGCGGCATCTCGGCGCTGCCGTTAGCGATCACTGTGCGGATGTCTTCCAGCGAACCGAGTTCCTGCAGCGCCGGCGCGCTTCCACCCGGAACGCCGCGACCGTCGCCCCCATGGCAAAACGCGCACGATTGAGCGTATGCCTGTCGTCCGGCGGTCAGTTGGTCCGCGGTCGCGCTGATCCCCGTCTTGTCGGTTGACCCCATCGTCACGGCCACTTCTTCCGCTGCGCTTGGTGCAGCAGCGGCGGCCTCTCCGGCGCGCGGGAGTGCGAGCGCGATTAATTCTGCGGGAACGCCGCGCTCGGAAATCGCGACCACGATGTACTGGCGACCCTCATGCATATAGGTCATCGGCGCGCCGGATGTTTTCGCGGGGAGTTCCACCTTTGCAGCGATTTCTCCCGTGTCCTTGTCATAGGCCCAGAACAGATTGTCTCCCGGGTCCCCGCCAATATTGCCGGACGAGGCGAGAAACATCAGCGTCTTGGTGACGACGGCGGCCGGGCGGACAGAAATCTGCCCCATCGAGTCAAAGTCCAGGTCGCGCCCCTGCAGCTCCGGCAGCTCGCGCACCCAGTCAGGCGCACCGCCGATCGACTTGCTCCAGAGGTGCTCACCCTGGTTCATGTCAGTCGCCGTAACCAGCGCCCATGGGGGCTTGTTGACCGGCAGGCCGTTCTCCAGGCGCAGGACGCCGCCGGACACCGCGCGATAGGCCCACTCGTAACCTTCGCGGTCGGATGGCGCGAGGCCAAGGCCCATATACGTATTGCGCGTCGGGACAAACATCCGGTTGGTTTCCGGGTCCACCGCGCCGCCATTCCAGTTCGAGCCGCCACCATAGTTCGGGTAGACGATCGTTCCCTTGTTCGTCTCGGAAACGAGCGTCGGCGGCATGTACATTTCCGGCGCCTTGGTGAAGTCGGAAAGGAATTCCGTCGCCTGCGCGTGCAGCTCCGGCGTCAGGTCCAGTACGTCCTCTTCATGGAAACCAAGGTTTGCGTATGGCGCAGGTTTGGTGGGGAACGGCTGCGTCGGAGAGAGGTGTTCGCCGGGTACGGCCAATTCGGTGTTAACCGGTAGCTCTTCGATCGGCCAGACGGGCTCGCCGGTCGCGCGATCGAAGACGAAGGCCATACCCTGCTTGGTCAGCTGGGTAACCGCCTTGATGGTTTTCCCGTCCTTGACGACGTCGTGAAGGATAGGCGCGGCGGGCAGGTCGTAATCCCACACCCCGTGGTGCAGGATCTGGAAGTGCCACACGCGTTCGCCTGTGCGCGCGTCAACGCAAACCAGCGACTCGCCGAAAAGTCCGTCGCCAGGGCGGTCGCCAGCCCAGAAATTGTTCGTCGGGCTTTCGACAGGCAGGTAGACATAGCCAAGCTCGGGGTCGGCGGCCATCATCGTCCAGACGCTGGCTGCGCCGAAATCCTTCCAGCTATCTTCGCCCCAGGTGTCGTTCCCGAACTCGCCCGGGCGGGGGATGGTGTGGAATGTCCAGAGCTTCTCACCAGTACGGACATCAAAGCCGCGTATGTAGCCCGGCGTGCCGCCTTTGCGCCCGATCGTGTCGTCGCCAATCATCTGGATGACGATAACATCGCCGACAACAATCCCCGGGGCCGTGGAGTTCATGTCCTGCGGATCAGCGGCGCGCGGATCGTCTGGCGGGAGAATATCCTTGTTGAGATCGACCTGACCGTTCTCACCGAAATTCGGATCGGCAAGACCTGTCTTTGCGTCGACCGAGATCAGACGGCCATCAATGGAGTTGAGGAGGATTCGCTCTTCCGTCCCGTCGGTCCAGTAGGAGACCGCACGGCTGGATCCTGAAAAGCTGCGCTCGATCTGTTTGCGATAAGGATCAGGCGTGAAGGTCCACTTTGTTTCGCCAGTGCCAGGGTCGACAGCGACGATCTTGGTTCCGCCATCGGGAAAGTAGAGCGTGCCGTCCACGTATAGTGGTGTGGCTTTCCAGTTGGAGTTGGGCCGCCCGTCGACTTCTGCTCCCGGACGGCGCCACACGACCTGCAACCGGCCAGCGTTCTCCGCATTGATCTGATCAAGCGGGGCATAGCGCTGGTTGCCGAGATCGCCGCCCCAAGTAATCCAGTTCGGACCAAATTCCGGCGCGATCTGAGCAGCTTCCGGCGGCGTATCCGAAACCTGCGTACACGAAACTGCAAGAGTGGCGGCAACGGCCGTCGCCAGCCAGATCAACTTGCGCATCCAGCGCCTCCCCGAGATTGCGCCGCCTCTTGTTGGGCGGGTCGCACGGACCAGCAAACAGTCCGCATGGACGGCAAATAATCATCAATCCGTAGGGGTTGTAAAGCGCCAAGGCGGGTTTGGCCTGTCCGCCGTCTCGGACGAAGGTCTATTTCCCGGCGTTGACGACGAGCAGGCCGGTGAGGTGCGCCTTGTATGTTTCCAGCAATTCCATACACGCCTCAGCGCGTTGGGCCTTGCCGGAGAACATCAGGTCGAGCACCAGTCCGCGCATCGCCGCGACGTGCAGGGCTGTCATGGCTTCGACCTTGTCGCGGTCAGCGATGCCCACGGATTGCGCCTGTTCCCACACGCCCTCCCGCTGAGTGGCCTCGAAGGCTTCTATGACTGGCGGGAAACGCTCGGCCAGATCGGGATCGCTTCTCGATCCCATCATGATTTCGAGCAGCGCGATGGAGGTAGGTTGGCGCATCGCGACCCATGTAGCAGCGGTTATCGCCAGATACCGGTCCATTCCAGGCTCCGTGTTCGCGAGCTCTTTGCGAACTGTGCGGTTCTGCTTGTCGGCCGCATACTCCGCTACGGCGATCATCAGATCGGCCTTGGTTGGGAAGTGGTGAAGCATGGCGCCGCGGCTGACGCCCGCGGCGTCGGTCACGGCTTGCAACGTCGTGGAGGTGTAGCCCAGTCGACCGAGGCAATCGATCGCCGCTGAGATCAGCCGCTTTCGCATTGCGGCGGTTCGTTCAGCATGCGGTCCGCGCGTCGTCGGCTCGGCGGCTTTCAGGGGCGACTTCTGGGGGATTGCAGGGGGCATCTCGATCCTGTTCGCACGCGTCGGCGCTGATTGCACCATCTTTCTGGGTGGACAAAACCGTGATGCCCGCCCCCAGTAGAGATGGCGCTGGCGATCAACGCTCCCGCTCTGTACGGCACCACCCAATCCTGTTAGCAGTATACGCGGACGGTAAATAATAGATTTGAAATCATCGTCCGGCTACCTTGGGGAGGTTGGAATGCGTATTCGAATGATGTTGGTCGCCTCATTGGCGATCGTTGCGCCTCCGATATTTGCTCAAGACTACACACCGCCACGCAATGCAATGGGCCAGCCCGATCTTTCCGGCGCGTGGACCAACGAAAGCCTGACGCGGTTCGAGCGTTCACCTCGCTACGGCGACCGGAAGGTGATGACTGACGAAGAAGTCGCGCAACTCGAAGGCGGTGCGGACGAGCGATGGGCCGCGGCCAACGCCCCCAGCGATCCCGACGCGGGCGCGCCAGAATTCAACCGGGTAGGCGGCTACAACGCCTACTGGGTCGGCAACAATAACAAGGTCGGGCGTGTCGGCGGCGAACCGCGCACTTCGCACATTACCTATCCCGCCAACGGACGTGTGCCGCCGCGCAAGGCCGATGCGCCGCCGAAGCAGACCAGCAACCTGCAGACCATCTTCTTCACACCGGACGTTGGAGATCTCGAGTCCTACGAGACTCGTTCGGGCGCCGAGCGCTGCATCTTCTGGCCCTCGCATGCCGGCGCGGTGATGCGCGCCGCCGCCTACAATGCAAATTACCAGATTTCGCAGGGCGCAGACGCCGTGGCGATCAACATCGAAACCATCCACGACACGCGCATCATCCGGTTGAATACAGAGCATGATCCAGCCAGTTCCGTGACCCGGCCTTGGATGGGGGACTCGATCGGCTGGTACGAAGGCGACACGCTGGTGGTAGAGACCATCAACTTCCACCCCGAGCAATATTTCTACTACGCGTCAGATCAGCTGAAGGTGATTGAACGCTTCACGCGCGTGGCTGATGACCGGCTCCACTACGCATTCCACGTCGAGGACCCGCTCGTCTGGGACGAGCCGTGGGGCGGAGAGTACGAATTCACTACGTCTGATGGCGTGCACGAATACGCCTGCCATGAAGGCAATTATGCGATGTATAACGCCCTCAGGATTGGCCGCATGCAGGACGCGGGCGTCATCTCCGCAGACAACTCTCAGGCGCCGCGCGACTGATTGATCCTACTGATTGAAGCGATATTCGCCGATATCTGACAGGTCGAGCGTGTAGGCGGCGTTCGCCAGCGCCGTGTCGTTACGTTCCGCTTTCAGGACGCCCTCAAACCAGTACGCGATATAGATGTCTGAGATCTTCGCCGGCTTCTTGGCCTTGGCGAAGATGATCTGGTTGGGGGGCGGCGGAGGCGTATGTAGGCAGGCGCCGAAGTAGGGAACGATGAGGAATTCCGTGTATTCATCGTCCGCCCTGAAATCGAGCGGCACAACGAAGCCCGGAATCTTGACGCGGGTGTTGTCCAGCTCCTCCACCGTCGTGAACGTGCCAAACTGCATCATCTGATCCAGAGCGCCGC
The DNA here is from genome assembly GCA_041987265.1 of Hyphomonadaceae bacterium. Lineage (GTDB taxonomy): Bacteria > Pseudomonadota > Alphaproteobacteria > Caulobacterales > Hyphomonadaceae > IH12. The sequence continues at coordinate 3,458 of JBHIWT010000001.1, read as the reverse complement.
CTTCGGCGATGCCGCCTGGGTTACCGGCCTCAAGTTCCGCCATGTACTTGTTGTAGATTTCCTCGATGCGCTCGTCTTCGCCCGGCGGCCAGAGGTCGTCCCACGTAATCTCCTCGGACAGAGCGGCGGCCTTCTGCGCGTCTGCGTCGGGCAGCCACTGGAAGGCGAGCGCCGGGGCTAACGCCAATGCAGCCGCCAGCGCCAACGTTCGATACCCCATTCCTACAACTCCTGACTGGATCATGCTGGACTCGCGCCGGACGATAACTCGCCGCTTTCTGCAATCGACAAGGTATTGGCGCTCGCGACGGGAGGCAAACACCATAGCATTTCGAATCAGGCAGGCGCTAATTCGTGTGGTGGTCTGATTCCGATCCTTCCAAACCGGGCCCCCTCTACATTAAACCCTTACCGCCAAGCCGTCCGATAGCGAAGTGCGATACGCTCGCCAGGCCGGTATCGATGCGATCAGCGCAGCCGTAAGCGTCAGCCCACATGTGACGAGCAGGTCGAATCCATCCGGTCGCATACCGGCCAGAGACACGCCGCCAATTGCACGCAGCATGGGCTCGCCTAGAGCAAGCGCCGCATAAAGTGCGCCTAACCCCGCTATCGATCCGGCAAAGGCGATCAGGGCTGCCTCGCTGACCAGCAGGAAGAAGACATCGCTCGGCCCCGCGCCAACCGCGCGCAGCACCGCCATCTCTCTTCGGCGTTCGTTCAGTGTCGACATGATCGAGACGAGAATAACGACCAGCCCAACCGCCGCCACACACAGCGAGATCGCGAGTAGGATGCGCTCAACAACGCCCACAATCTGCCAGAGTTGATTGAGCGCCAGCGCCGGGATGACAGCGAGAAGGGGTTCTTGCTGATACGTGTTGATGTCGCGCTGCAGGCGCAGAACGCCAGCCCGGTTCTTCAGTCCGACGATCATCGCCGTGATCGAGTCCGGCTCCAGTCCCATCTGGCGAACGCGATCGGCCGTCGCCATGCGCGCCAAAGGAGTTTGTACGCCGCTCTGCCATCCGACGTGGATCGCTTCGATCGCGGCAAGGCCGACATGGATCGACTGATCCACCGGCGTGCCGGTCGGGGCAAGAACGCCAGCGACCCTGAACGGTTTGTCTTCGTGTTCGGAGAAGCTGACCTCCCCGAGGCCATGCGAGATAACGATGCTGTCGTCGACCGCGTATCCCAGCTTGCGCGCGACTTCCGCACCAAGAACGACGTCAAAAAGATCATCCAGCCATGCGCCCTGCGCCACCTCCAGGTGGCGGCCCCGTCCGTATTGATAGTGATCGAGATAATCGTTGTTCGTGCCGACAACCCGGTAACCACGATGGCTGTCGCCGAGAGAGATCGGAATTGTCCATGCTACTTCTTCCCTGGCGGACAGGTCATTGAACGTGTCCCAGGTGATGTTGTTCGTAGCGTCTCCGATGTGAAAAATCGAATAGAGAACGAGGTTCACCTGGCCAGAGCGCGCGCCAACAATCAGGTCCGCGCCAGAAATCGTATGTTCGAAGCTCTCTCTTGCACTTTGGCGAACGCGTTCAACGCCGACGATAAGAAAAACGCTTAGCGCGATCGCGAACACTGTCAGGCTCGCCGCGACCCAGCGGTTGAGCAGGCTGCGAACAGCGAGTTTCAGGACTGCGGGCTTCATGCGCTCACCCGCCGAGCGTTCGACCGCGCCTCGTTGATCGTGGCCAGGTCGATGGTGCGATCAAACTTGCCGGACAAGCCGGTATCGTGGCTGACGAACACGAGTGTCGATCCGCGGCGTTCGCATTCCTGCAGCAGCAGTTCGATGAATGCAGACTGCGCTTCTTGATCCAGCGCAGATGTCGGTTCGTCGGCAAGAATCAGGTCGGGACTCCCTATGAGCGCCCGGGCCGCCGCCACTCTTTGTTGCTGACCCACACTCAATTCGCTCGGCTCCCGAGCCTTGATTGCATCATCACCAAGTCCAAGGCTGGCCAGTAACCGCTCCGCTTCGGCGCGTTCTGTCCGTCCGGCGTCCCGGGCAGCCTTTCGACGCGCGGCGGAGAAGGTCAGCGGCAGAACCACATTGTCCAGCACGCTGAGATAGGGAACGAGATTGAACATCTGGAAGATCACGCCGATCTGTTCGGCCCGAAGCGCGTCTCTGCGCGCTGTGGACATGGTACCGAGATCGCTCCCGAGTACGCTCACCGACCCGGGCGCCGCCGGAATGACGCCCGCGACAAGGCCCAGCAACGTGCTCTTGCCGCTGCCGCTTGGCCCCTTCAGAAAGACGCGCTCGCCACGCGCAATTTCCAGCGACTGTATCCGCAGGACCGGGGAGGTCTTCGCCCACCCGAATTCCAAGTTTTTGACGCTGATCGCTGGTTCAGTCTCAGGCGGCATGTCCGCCCCGACCGTGGTGGTTGAAAGCCGCATAGGACAATTCATTCATCTCCAGCCTGGCGATCGTGCAGATCCGCGCGGCTACTGCGGGATCGAACATTCTATCGCGGGTCGCGCCTGTTATAATATAACAATTACGAATCTGCATGGTCGAGGTCAAGGCACAATCAGGAGCGCTCCAAGAGTGGCCTGCAGACGGTCGCCCAACATCCGTTGGCACATACCGGCCTGAAATCGTGTGACCAGCGGGGGCCTCGTGCGCGTTTCCTTGGAACGAGCGCGTGGCCGGGAGCCAACGCGTCGCTGACCTTGGCAGATGCGCCGCCCGGCAATTGTGAACAACTGGTTGCGTGAATCGCGTCGTTTGCAGTGCTCGCCGAAAGGCCGTGCTTGCCAACAATTGGTATATGCTTGAGGCGGTTAGAGCACCGGGACGGTGCAAAGCAGGCGAAGTGTTCGGCAAGTACTCATCTCTTTCGGTCAGGCGCGTCGCGTTTCTCGTGGGGTCCATCGCGTTCGCTGGTCTCATTTCGACTGCAACTGCGCAGGATCCGCCTATCACCCCGAGCGAGGGGGCGGCTGAAGTCGCATCGACGGATCAGGAATCCGTTTTCGCTCAGCAGGCTTCGAGGATCGATGCGCTGATTGCCGGCGAGCTTTCGCTCGAGGTCGATGCGGAATCTCTTCTGGAGCTTCCAAGCGGAGACGCAGGCCGTAACCTGCTGCGCCTCACCCTCATGTTGCTGAATGACCCGGAGCTAAAGGCCGCAATCGCCGAAACCGGTACATTCAACGACCTGTCAGCCGACGCCGTTGCGCTCGCTGTTGCGCGCGCGGAATTTTTCGCCCTGCCACCCGAGGAACGCGCGGAGCTGATCGAGCGCCACAACGAGCTTCAACAGGCTGTGAACGAGACAGCGAACGAAGACGCGGCCCTCGGTGTTGAACTTGCGCGGATGCGCGCCCAAGCGGACGCGATAGATAACTTTCTTGGAGGTGAGCCGACCGATCTCGACCTTCTGGAAACAATCGTGTCAGGCAGCGGCGCCCGGTTCATCGACGGG